>CAYXRH010000156.1:0-9391 GCA_964466355.1 uncultured Thermodesulfobacteriota bacterium | reverse complement strand
CTCTCGGACCGACCCGACCACCTTGCCGGTCACCAGCCGGATGAGAAGGATGATGACCCCCACCACGGCCAGGCCGGCCATGGTGTAGTAGTCCCGAAAGCGAATGATCGGCGCCAGGACCTTTTCCCCGGACGAAAACAAGACGATCGTCCACGGGGCGCGGTGGATGCGGTAGAAGCCGCTGACCTTCTTGGGCGGGTGGCGCGGCCCGAAGACGGTCCCCGAAGGCTTTTGCTTCATCACTTCCACGACGGCCCGCTCCAGGCCGTCTCCATCTTCTCCCAGCTTGCGCCTGCCGTCCATGGCGCCGGCGGCGCTGGCCAGCAAAGCGCCGGCCTGGTCCACGAGGGCCACTGTTTCGCTCTGCCACCACTCCAGGCCTTTGAGATCCTCCAACAGATAATCAAAGCTCATGACCACGTCCAGATGGCCCACCAAGGTCTTCGATTGATCCTTGAGCTCAAAGATCAGTCTGACCGCCCTCCGGCCCGTTTCGGCATCGTACTGAGGGTTGGTCACCTGGGCGATTCTGACGTGATGAAATCTCGGACTCATGCCCCGGCCCATCATGGGGCCCTTGGCGAGCGGCGCCTCTTTGTCCTGGCTGGGCGCCAATCGCAAGTCCACCTTCATGACTCCGGGCAAGCGCCGTATCCTTTCCAGGAGCCATTCTTGGAAGGAGGGCCAGACGGAGACCTCGGGCGGTCCGCTCAAAAGCACTGCCAGGGTCATGGGGGCCTCGAGGCGCATGTCAATGGCGTGAGCCGCCCTTTCCAGGCTCAACAGGGCTGACTCCTGCCACCGGGCCAGCATGAGGTTTCGGGCGTACATGAAGCCAGCCACCCCACCCGTGGCCAGCAGGGCGGTCACCGGCAGGAGCAAAAGAAAAAACAAGCGTTGCTGAAGGCTCTTGAATCTCACGTCAAGCCTCGGCCTCCCCCTCCATTCGCCTCGGCCGAGAAGACCGGGGTGAAGGGCGGCCAAAGGGTCAAAGCCAAGGTCAGGTTCAAGGCGGTGATGGCGCTAGAAGGCCTCATCTTCCTTGCCTCAATTGAAAACGACATCTGTCGGCGGCCGATGCTTCAAAGCTTTGCTCAGAGGCGTCGCTCCGATCCTGGGTTTGAAGGCCAAGCGCAAAATTAAAGCCTCGAATTCGATGGCAGTTTACCACGTGGCTCCTCAGGGGCAATCAAAGTTCATCCTCTGGCCGAAGCAAGGTTCGCGCCAAAAAATGAGAATCTTCACTTTGTTGAACTCATCGGCCTCGGCCGAGCTTGACACGTGTTGATGAGGTGGGCTACCTTCAGGCTATGACGCGCTTCAAATGGGCGGGCGTAATTTTGGTCTGCCTGGTTTTGGTCGCGCTGCTCGCCGGCCGGCCCGGCTTCGGGCTGACCAAGACCAACCAGGCTCAGATCAGGGCCGCGGCCGGGACGATAATGGAGAACATCCTTCAAGCCTTGGCCGAGGGCGAGTACGAGGCTTACGTCCGCGACTGGGACGACGAACTCAAGAAGCTTCATCCACCGGCGGTCTTTGAGCAAAAGCGCCGCATCCTCAAGGAAAAGATCGGCCGGTACGTATCCAAGGAGTTCGTCAAGCTGGAGGCCAACGACGGCGTCTTTGTGGTCCATTATTCAGCCTTCTTTACCAGAGAGCAGGGCCAGGTCAAGGTGAGACTGGTCCTCACCCGCCGCAACGGCGATTACAAGGTGACCGGTCTTTGGTTCGATGCCCCGGCGCTGAACACCCCTTGAGGGGGCGTTTGAGGGACCGGGTGAGCCTTGCGCCGCCTTGCCGTTTGAAATAATGTGCGCCCCGACTTGTTTTGGCCGGCGCGGGGGCTTCTTGTTTGCGCTCAAGCTGACCTCTATGTTTAAAGGCTTAAGGAGATGAAAATTGAAGGCGTTGCTTGTCTATCCCCACTACCCTGACACCTTCTGGAGCTTCCGACACGCCCTCAAATTCGTGCGTTGCAAGGCCGCCTTTCCGCCCATGGGCCTTTTGACCGTGGCGGCAATGCTGCCGGCCGAATGGCCTAAAAAGGTCGTCGACTTGAATGTCGAGCCGCTCAACGACGCTGATCTCGACTGGGCCGAGGTGGTCTTCATCAGCGCCATGGTCGTCCAGAAGGAGTCCACCGAAGAGATCATCGCCCGCTGCCGCCAAAAGGGGCGGCGCACCGTGGCCGGCGGACCCCTTTTCACCCACCTCTATAAGGAGATCGAGGGGGTCGATCACTGCATCGTCGGCGAGGCCGAGGAAGTCTTGCCCTCGTTTTTGAAAGACCTGGCCGCGGGCCGCGCTGGGCCGATCTATCAGGCCGAGGGCTATCCTGATTTGTCGAAGACCCCAGCCCCGATGTGGGAGCTGATCGACTTCAAGCATTACCGCACCATGTCGGTTCAGTTCTCCCGGGGCTGCCCCTTTGACTGCGAATTCTGCGACGTGGTCGTCCTCTTCGGGCGCCGGCCCCGTCTCAAACCGCCGTCTCAAGTCATCGCCGAGCTGGAGCGGCTCTACCAACTGGGCTGGCGGGGCAGCGTCATGCTCGTGGATGACAACTTCATCGGCCACAAGATCAAGGCCAAGAACCTTTTGAAGGAGATGATCACCTGGCAAAGGGCCCACGGCCGGCCGTTCAGTTTCTTCACCGAGGCCAGCGTCAATCTGGCCGACGACCCGGAGCTTCTCTCCCTCATGGCCGCGGCCAACCTGGACATGGTCTTTTTGGGCATCGAAACGCCTTCCCTGGAATCGCTTCGGGAATGCCACAAAGTCCAAAACCAAAACCGCGACCTCGTGGCCGCGGTCAAGACGATCCAAAGCTACGGCCTGGACGTGGCCGGGGGGTTCATCGTCGGCTTCGACGCTGACCCGCCGTCCATTTTTGACGACCAGGCCAGCTTCATCGAGCGGGCCGGCATCCCTACGGCCATGGTCGGCCTCCTCTCGGTCATTCCGGGCAGCCGACTCTACGAGCGCCTGCGCGCTCAGGGTCGATTGCTGGGCCTCACCTCCGGCGACAACGTCATGGATGAGCGGGCCTTAAACTTCATCCCGCGCATGGGCCGCGAAAAACTCATCGCCGGCTACCAGTCTCTGCTGAGCCGGATCTACGAGCCGCGGGCCTATTACCGCCGCGTCCTGACCTTCCTGCGCCGTTCGGCCCCGGCTCGCCGGCGCGAGGACGGCCCCTCTTACTCCTTCTCCTGGACCGATGTGGCCGCCATTCTGCGCATCCTCTGGCGCCTGGGGTTTCGCGAGGCCGGACGAACGGCCTTTTGGGCCTTTTTAACCCGGGTCGGCCTGAGGCGGCCGGCCGCGCTGCCGGTGGCCATGAACTTCGCCGCCAACGGCTATCACTTCCGCATGGTCACCCAAAGATTCCTCACCCGGCCGCATCTGTGAAGTCGCCCCGAGGAGCCAAGGAAGACGGACTCGCCCGCGGCCGAGGTCAAAGATGAGCGCGGTTGAACTCAAACTGATTTCCCTGGCGGTCATTTTTCTGACCGGCCTGACGGGGGGCTGGGCCTCGCTACGCTTGGAGGACTCCGCGCGACGGGAGGCTCTCTTCTCCCTCGGCAGCGCCATGGCCGCCGGCATATTTCTCGGGGCCGGATTGATCCACATGCTCCCCGACGCCGCCGACGGGTTCCAAGAACTCCTGCCGCGCCTGAGTTATCCCCTGGCCTTCCTTTTGAGCACCTGCGGGTTTTTAATCATTCTCCTTCTCGAAAAGGTTCTCCTGAGACGCTTCGCCCTGGAGCGCCTCGCTGACGAGGTGGCCGCCCACGCGGCGGTTTATCCTTACACCTTGGTCCTGGTCTTGTCTCTCCACTCCGTCTTGGCCGGCATCGCCCTGGGCGCCGAAGACACCGCCGTCGGTTCCCTGGCCATATTCTTGGCCATCATCGCCCACAAGGGCTCGGCCGCCTTCGCCATGGGCGTCAGTCTTCACCGCGGCGGTCTTGAGCGGTCTGACATCATTAAAATCGTGGCTTTTTTCAGTATGATGACGCCGCTCGGCGTCGGGCTCGGCCTCGGCTTCGACGCCTTTTTGACCGGCCGGGCGGCTGAAGGGTTCGAAGCCGTGTTTGACTCCCTGGCCGCCGGAACCTTCCTCTACATCGCCTCCCTGGACATCATCCAGGAGGAGTTCTTCGATCCCGTCAGGCGGTCGATAAAATTCGCCCTTCTCGCCCTGGGCTTGAGCATCATGGCCTTGGTGGCGGTGTGGCTGTGATTCGGATTTAAGTAAAGGAACTGGGCGGCGCTTTCACTCGACGGTGTATATGTCCATGAGGCCGCTCTTGCCCTTGAGAGAGGCGGGAGGCAGCTTTTTGAAGGCGAAGTCCGCAGCGATGGAATCCCGGGTCGTCTTGCTGACGATGATGTCGGTGCCGAACTTCTTGTTCAGGTCTTGGAGGCGAGAGGCGACGTTGACGGTGTCGCCGACCAGGGCGTAGGACATGCGGTCCGGGCTGCCGATGTTGGCCGCCACCACCTCGCCGGTGTGGATGCCGATGCCGTGGGCCAGGGGGGATGGACCGCACCGGCTGGCCTCCCGATTCAGCTCCGCCAAGCGCCGGCGCATCTCCAAGGCGGCTTGAACGGCCAGGCGGGGATGGTCATCCACGGCCAGAGGGGCCCCGAAGACGGCCTCGATCTCGTCGCCAATGTACTGGAGGACCAGCCCATTGTTGTGCCTGATGGCCACGGCCATTTCGGTGAAGTAGCCGTTCAAGATCCTGACCATCTCCTTGGGCGGCGTCGATTCCACCAGGGGGGTGAAATTCCTCAAATCAGCGAAGAGGACGGTCACCTCCTTGTTTTCGCCGTCCAAGGGCAGGCGGCCGGAGATGATCTCGTCCCTCACCTCGGGGGTGACGTATTTGCCGAAGAGCTTTCTGACGGCCAGCTCCTCTTCGGAAACCAGCTCCAGATGCACATTCCCCCGGGCCAGGCGGTCGCACAGGACCTTGATGAAGGCCAGGGGGACGTCGGTGTTGTCCCGGCACAAGGACAAGAAAGACTGCCGCGGAATGATCAACAGGCTCGAGGGTTCGATGGTCTCCACCGAGGCGGAGCGGGGCTCCCCGGCCAGAAGGGCCATCTCGCCGAAGCCCTCGCCCGGCCCCAGGGTGGCCAGGGTCATCTTCACCCCGCCCTCCAAGGTCCTGAAGACCTTCACGCGGCCCGAGATGATGACGCAGAAGGTGTCTCCGGGCTCGTCCTGGCGAAAGATGAGGGTCTCTTCGGGGTAAGTCTCTTGTTTTCCGACCTTGGCCAGCCGGTGCAACGACCTCTTGGGCAGGTTTTTAAAAAGCGAGGCCGCGGCCATAACTTCCAGGCGCTGCCACTGGAGGGCCTCATTCAAGTCCCCATCCCTCAACTGACCTCGCTCCAACAAGATCAGGCCCAGGGGCTTGTAAGCCTCTTGACGGGCCAGGTCCAGCTGCTCTTCCAAGGCCCGGTCGATCTGCTCGGGTCGGCAGTGTTTCTTCTCGATTAAATATTCGCCGATGCGCCGTCCGGCCATGACCCCTCCCCGGTGATCATCCCTCCTCACTTGATATTTTACGGCTCCATCCCTGTCAACCGTTTTTACCGCCGCCGCAAAGCCCCCGGCTCCCCCCGAGTCGGCGGTGTCAAGCCAACTCCTTTTCCAAAGACCTGATTCGACGGGCCAAGGTCTGGAGCAGCTCCACGGCGATGGAGGGGTATTTCTTGATCGCCTCCCTGAAGTCCCACTGGTCCAAAGACAGGGCTTCGACGTCCTCTTTGGCCACGACGCTGGCGGTGCGGGTGAAATCATCCACCAGGGCCATCTCGCCAAAGTACATGTCTGGGCCGAGGGTGGTCAGGGTGCGCTGGTTTTGACTCCCCAGCCCCTTGACGACCTCGACGCGGCCTTTGAGGATGACGAAAAGTCTGCCGTCGCGATCACCTTCGGCGGTGATGAGGCCGCCCTTCTCAAAGCGGTGATGGCGGCACATCTTGGCCAGCCTCTTGAGGTCGCTCCTTTTCATCAGGGCGAAAAGGGAAACCCTGGCGAGCGATTCGAGGTGATCCATGGCTCAAACTCCCTTCTGAGCGGAGGGGCGATGGGTTGCGCTAGATGAACAAACGCCGCTCAGGGTCATGGCACCGCCTTTGGCCCCGGCGCCTCGAAGAGCCGGACGACCTGGTCAGGGTCGGCCTCTCTGGGGTTGGCCTGGGTGCACGACTGGGGCCAGACGTCGTCGATCATCTCTTGGGAAAGGATGAATTCCACGTCGGCTTCGGCGTAGGTGCGGGGCAGGCCGACGTCGGCGAAGAGCTTTCTGACCGCCTCCACGGCCCCGGCCGCCTCCCCGCCCAGGGCCTGGGCCACGGCGGCGAAACGCTTCGGCGCGGCCGGCCGGTTGAAGTCCATGACGTGGGGCAGGTAGAGGGCCATGGCCAGGCCGTGGGGAACGTGGAAGTTGGCCCCCAAAAGCTCCCCCAGGGAGTGGGTCAGGCCCAATCCGGCGTTGGAAAAGGCCTGGCCAGCCAGGCAGGAGGCCAGAAGCATCTTCTCCGCCGCCCCTTGATCGGCCGGGTCGGCCACAAAGGCTCTGAAGTGGCGGCCGATGAGCCTAATAGCCGCGAGGGCGATGGCGTCGGTGAGGGCGGTGACCCCCCGGGAGACAAAGGCCTCCACGGCGTGGGTCAGGGCGTCGGCGCCGGTTTCGGCGGCCACGCGGGGCGGCAGGGAGGCCAGGAGAAGCGGATCCAAGACGGCCGCCCGGGGGGCCAGATGGACACCCCGGATGGCCATCTTTTCGGGCTTGGAGGCGTCGGTGATGACGGCCACCCGGGTCGCTTCCGAGCCGGTGCCGGCCGTGGTCGGCGCAACGAAAAGAGGCGCTATGGGGCCCTCCACCGGCCGGCCGTCGCCGTATTCCCGGAGGGAGTGAGGCTGGGTCAGCCTCACGGCCACCGCCTTGGCCGCGTCCATGGGACTGCCGCCGCCGAGGCCGATGACGCCGCTCAAATTCTCTTCGAGACAGATCTTAACCGCCGCCTCGACCACCTCCACCGACGGATCGGCCGTGACTTGATCAAAGACTTGGTGCCTGATTTTGGCCCGGTCTAAAAGCCGCGCCGTCCGCGCCGCCGTCCCGGCCTCGGCCACGCCCCGGTCGGTGACGACGAGGTAGGCCGCCTCCCGGTCCAGCTCGGCCGGCAGCTCGCCTAAGGCCTGGGGGCCGAAGATGAGCTTGCCCGGCGAGAGGTGGTGGTGAATCTCCATCAGGGCCACGCCCTTGCCCCTCCTTTTGAGAGTGTGGATCAGCCTTTTTCAGACTTTTTGATTTTACTTATAAGACAGGCTTTAGGGAAGGGGGCAAGGATGAAGAACACTTTGGTGACCAGGGGCCGACCAAACCGGGAGGGCTGATGAACATCCTCAAAGCGGCGCGGCCTTAAAGAGGACGGCCCAATTTTTGGGCCTCCTGGCGGTACATCTCCCAGTGCTCCTCATGCGAAGGGCGTTTGGAAAACTTGGAATGAAGATGAAGATCGACTTTCATCAGTCTTCCCTCATAGTTGGCCTCGATTCTTTGACCGCCGACGCGCTTTTGGCCTTCAGCGGACCCCTTCATCGCCGAGCCACCTATGAGCGGCCAACCTGGCGATCAGGTTACAGAGGCGAGTTTTTTGGGTGAAAAACCATTTTTTCAGGGAGGGGAGCCCAAAGGCTGCTCAGGGCCTCAGAAGTTGAAGCTTATTTCCACATAGTAGATGTTGGGGTAGGCTCCGAATTCGCTTCGGGGAAGGACGAGCTCGTTTGAGGGGTCAAGGGGGTCAGGGGCGGCCCTGGGTCGGGGGCCGAGGCCCAGCGAGGCGCCGCCTTTCAGGGTCATTGCGGCCGTGATGTCCCACTTCAGGGCCGGTTGGAGCAGAAGCGAGCCGTCGGTGTAGCTCTGGAGCCAAAGAAGGTTGGCGTGGAGGAGGGGATGGAGTACGTGGTCCAGGGAGACGACCGAAAACCATTGGCCCAGGAGAAAGATTACGTGGTGTCGCCATTCCAGCGTCTGATAGACTGCGCTAAAGTGATCGACGTCGTTCTCGCCGAGGCCATTGTAGTGCACCTCGGCCAAGGCGTCCAGGCCGAAGGCGAAATGGTACTGCAGACCCGCGGTGGCCCTGAAGTTGCCGTCCTTCTCGCCGCCGGGGCGGGTGATGGCCTCGGCGTACCAGCCGGCCCCGCCCAAATCCCCGGAAAGATCCAGGGCCAAAGTCGGCTCGCCGTAGGAGACTCCGGCCAGAAAGGACAAGTCCACACCGGGGAGCAGGAAGTGCCCCCGGCCGAGAAGGATGCCCTCCTCCAGGCCGTCCTCCTGGCCGACGCCAAAGACCTCCATCTCCACGTTCTCGCCAAAGGGCAAAGACAGCCGCAAGGCGTCCACGCCGGCCTTGTATTCGGTGTAGGTGGAATAGGGGGTCAGGGGGGCGAAGATGTCGGTCGGGTTGAAGAAGCGGGCGCTGCCGTGGGAGATAGCCTGGCGGCCGAGGATGAGCACCCCTTTGGGCAGGCTGAGGGTCAAATTGAAGCGGTCCAGGTTCTGGCCCAGGGAGAAGTCTTCCTTTGAGATGAGTTCACCCTCCAGGTCCACCAGGCGCAGCCCAGTCAGGGAGCCCATCTCCAGGCCCGGCCCGGCCCTGGTCCGTCCCGAAAGAGCGTTGAGCTCGTAGGCCGCCTCGAAGACGGCCTGGCGGCCCCACCACGCCCGGCCGCCGCCCCTGAGCCGGGTCAGCTCCACCACCGTGGTCTCGGCTTCACTCCGGCCCACGGCGTACCACTCCACGGCGGCCGTCTCCGCGGCGCCGTTGAGGCTCAGGGACCAGCCCCACTCGGCCGCTCGCCCCTGGGCCGGTATAAATAAAAGTATCAGCCCCAAGATCACACACCGGCAAAACAGACCGGGCTTCATGACCATCTCAGCGCCTCATCCGCCCCGGCCGGTCGAGACGAGGAGATCGGCCTTTGGCTCCGGCCGGCCGGGGCGGCATTCAAAGCCCATCAGAAAGCGGACCAGGCCAGCCAGCGGCCACGCGCCTGATCTTTTCCGCGGCTTCAGGGCTGATCAATGGCCGGGCAAAGAGGTCGATGGTCGGCCAAAGGCAATCGGCCAAGGTTTGCATTTCCGAATCGGTCAAACCAGCCACAGGTCTCGAATGGGGCGGCGCTGGACCCAACCGGCCGCCGCTTCGCCGCCGAAACGGACGCGGATTGGAATCTCGAAGGCCTTTAAGCGGCGCCCCATCCTATGACGGATTCTTTGTTCAGGTCAAGCTTCATCGAATCGGCTTGTGGGACAGGGAACAGACATGGTATCCCCCTGGTCAAGATTTGGGTTTTAGG
>CAYXRH010000155.1:0-9398 GCA_964466355.1 uncultured Thermodesulfobacteriota bacterium | reverse complement strand
CCCTGGTCCCGGCCATGCGCCAGCAGGGCTACACCAGACGCTACGCCGGGGCCGTCACCGCCGCCTCGGCCGTCATCGGCCCCATCATCCCGCCAAGCATCATCCTCATCTTTTACGGCGCCTTGATGCGGACTTCCATCGGCGGCCTCTTCGCCGCGGGCATCATCCCCGGATTGGTCCTCGCCGCGGCCTTGCTGGTGGCCAACGGCCTCATCGCCCACCGCTTCAATCACCCCGGCGGCCGCGGCGGGGAGGTGCCGCCCCTGTGGTCCAGCCTTTATCAGGCCTTGCCGGCCTTGATGCTGCCGGTGGTCATTCTCGGCGGCATCGTCTTCGGCGTGGTCACCCCCACCGAGGCGGCCGCCTTGGCCGTGGCGGCGGCCCTGGGGGCGGGTCTTTTCTACGGCGGAGTGAATCTCCGCGCCGTCTACCAGGGCCTGGAGCGCACGGCCGTGTTGACCGGCTCCATCTTCATGATCATGGCCGCGGCCGCCTGCGCCGGCTGGATCGGCTCCCTGGAGCAGTGGCCCCAGCGCATCGCCCGGGTGGTCACCGAGTCAGGCCTGAGCGGGGTCCATTTCCTGCTTTTGGTCAACCTCTTCTTTTTGGCGGCCGGGATGGTCATGGACGCGCCCATGGCCCTGGCCCTGCTGGTGCCTCTCTTCGGCCCGGCCTGCCTGGCCCAGGGCGTCGAGCCGATCCATTTGGGCATCGTCCTCTGCCTCAACCTGACCATCGGCATGATCACCCCGCCGCTGGGAGCGTGCCTCATCGTCGTCTCGGCCGTGTCCGGAGAGAACTACTGGGTCCTGGCCCGCACGACCCTGCCCTTTGTCTTTGTCGAGGTGGTCGTGCTGATGTTGATCACTCTCATACCCGACATATCGCTCTATTTGCCCCGTTTGCTGGGCTTTTTTTAACCCTTGAGGGAGGAGGGAAAAATGTCGAGACGCCCAAAGGCGATTGGGATCCTGATGAGCCTAACTTTGATGCTTTTCGTGGCCCTTCCAAGCTGGGCCGGCGAGGTGAAGATCGCCCTGGATTGCCCCGAGGATCTGGACAAGTGCGGCAGCTACGTCTGGTCCTATCATTTCTCGGAATACCTCAAAGCCAACAAAATGGAGGTCAAGCTCTACCCCAGAGACGCCCTGGGGAATGAGGAGGAGAAGCTGGACCAGCTCTCCCAGGGGCTCCTCGAGGTCAGCGGCTGCTCTCCCCTGTCCAAGGCCGGCCAGCTCGATCCGTTCATTTTTGGTTTTTACCTGCCCTATCTCTTTGACAGCATCGCCCACGTGGACCGGGTCATCGCCAAGACCGACCTGATTAAAAAGGTCAACGCCGGCCTGACCAAAAAGGGCGTCAGGCTTCTGGCCATGGTCCCGGTGGGCGGCTCCTCTGGTCTGGGCAACACCAAGCGGCCGGTGGCCGAACCCGAGGATCTCAAGGGGCTGAGGATGCGGGCCCTGGACAAGAAACAGGCCATGTGGTTCGAGGCCCTGGGGGCGAGCACGGTCATCATTCCCTGGGCCGAGATCTACAACGCCCTCCAGACTGGCGTGGCCGACGGCTACGCCAACCCGCCCATCGTGCCGGTGATGTTCAAGCACACCGAGCTGATCAAGTACTGGACCGACGCCCGCATCAGCGTCCCCTTCCGGGTGACGCTGTGCTCCGAGGACTGGTATCAGGGCCTGAGCGACAAGGAGCGGGCCGTGGTGGACGAGGGCGTGGCCAAGGCCGACGCAGCCAACCGGGTCTGGCAGAAGAAAATCGACCAGGGCGGCCTGGAGGCCCTCAGGGCGACCGGGGTCCAGGTGAGCGTGCCCACGCCGGAGCAATTGGCCAAGTTCGCCGCCCTGATACGGCCCATTTACGGCAAACTCGTCTCGCCGGAGGTGGCCCAGGAGTTCGCGGCCGCGGCGGACAAGTATCGCTGACGAGCCTCTGATGCGCCGAGCCATCGCCCAGGCGAGCTTAACCCTCGACCGCGCCTGCCGCTCCGCGGCGGTGGGCTTTTTCGCGGCCATGCTCGTTTTGATTCTGTTCCAGGTGGTGGCTCGGTACATCTTCCGCGCCGTGCCGGTGTGGACCGAGGAGGCGGCGCGGTACTGCATGGTCTGGGGCGGGCTCTTGGGGGCCACGGTCGCCTTTCGGGCCGAGGCCGACCCGCGGCTGATCCATCCGCCGCGCCGGGGCCCCCGGATGTGGATCATGACCTCGTTCTGGCTTCGGGTCCTGGGCGCGGTGGTCTTTCTGGGACCGGTCCTTTATTTCAGCGACCGCTTTCTCGTCAGAACCTGGTATCGAACCACCGAGGCCCTGGGCATCCCCACCTTCTGGGTCACCCTGGCCGTGCCCTTGAGCGTAGCCGTCATCTTCTTCCATCTGTTGGCCCGAACGCTCAGCGGAATCGAGGACGAGGCGAGGCCAGAGAGAGGCGCGGATTAAAATCAACGACGGCCGGGGGCGGTCCCTCCAAAATCTTTGAGGGCATGATCGGGCAGTTTGATAAAAAACCATAAAAAGGGATATTGTGGATGACGGCCTTGCTTAAAAACCTGGGGGTCTCCGAGTTAAACACCCGGGTGAGGTGGTCCCTGGTGGCCAATGCTGCGGCCTGCACCGGCTGCCAGATCTGCGAGACGGTCTGCTCGCTGATCAAGACCGGACAAATCATGCCCGAGCTGGCCCGGCTCAAGGTCGAGCGCGAGCCGTTTGAGGGGCGATTCAGCCCCCGGGTGTGTCATCAGTGCTCCCTGCCCGAGTGCCTCAAGGCCTGTCCAGAGGGGGCCATCGGCGTCTTCCCCCAAACCGGGGCCATCCTGATCGAGTCCAAGACCTGTCTTGGCTGCGGCTCCTGCGCCGAGGCCTGCCCTTATGACATGATCGTCTTGGACGCCGGGCGGGCAAAATCGTTCAAATGCGACCTCTGCGGCGGCCAGCCCGAGTGCGTCGAGGCCTGTCCGACCCACGCCCTGGGGATGGCCTTTTTTGGACCGAGGAGGTGAGGGATGGCTTGCAGAACAGGCGGCTGGGCGGGCAGGATTCTGCGGATAAACCTCACCGAAGGTCGGGTGGAGGCGAGGCCGACCAATCCTCTGGCCGAGCGCTTCATCGGCGGGCTCGGCCTGGCGGCCAAGATCGCCTGGGATGAGATCAGGCCCGAGACGAGGGCCTTTGACCCGGACAACAGGCTCATCCTGGCCACCGGCCCCCTCACCGGAACCCTGGCTCCGGCCTCGGGCAGGCTGGAGGTGATGGCCAAGTCCCCCCGGACTTATCCCCAGGAGGCCGTCACCCGCTCCGGCCTCGGCGGCCACTTCGGCCGAGAGCTGAAACACGCCGGCTTTGACGCCGTCATCCTCGAAGGCGAGGCCAAGACCCCGGTCATGGTGGTCATCACCGCGGACAAGGTCGATTTGATCGAGGCCGAGGCATACTGGGGGCGGGACACTTTTGAGACTCAAAAGAGAATCAGGTCCATCTACGGCTCTCGGACCGAGTGCCTGTGCATCGGCCCGGCCGGAGAGAACAGATCCCGCCTGGCCACGATCATGTCAGGGACGAGCCACTGCGCCGGCAAGTCCGGGTTCGGCGCGGTCATGGGAGCCAAGAAGGTCAAGGCCTTGATCGTCAACGGCCGCGGCGGCCGCATCAGGATCGCTCACCCCAAGCAGTTGATGGAGCTGCATCATCACTACCGGGACTTGGTCGGGGCGAGGCCGATCAGGGAGTGGACGGTCGGCTACGATCTCCCAGATTATCATGTAGAATTTTTTAAGAAATATCGCAAGGGCAACGCCAGTTGCTTCGGCTGCCCGGTGCAGTGTTACGCCTTCATCAGGGTTCCGGGATTGGACCCTGGCCAGATCAACTGCGTCAACTACTACTACATGGGGCCGGCCTACGAGTACTACGGTCAGACCCTGGAGGCTGATCAGGCTCTGTGGCAGGCCAACATCCTGTGCAACAAGCTCGGGCTGGACACCTTTGAGCTGGCCGGGATGGCCCCCTGGCTGCGGGACCTCTTTCGAGCCGGCCTCATCGACGAGGAGAGCTCGGGCCTGCCGGTGGGCAGGTTCGGCAGCCAGGAGTTCATCACGGCCCTGCTCCAGGCCATCGCCGGCCGCCGCGGCCTGGGGGATATCTTGGCCGAAGGCGCGGCCAGGGCGGCCGAATCCCTTCCGGGGGCCTGGCCGCTTTACGAAAAGTACTATCCCTCTCACGGGCAGACCGAGCACGACTCTGTGCGCTCCTTTCCCGGCGTGGCCCTTTTGTGGGCCCTGGACTCTCGGGACCCCTTGATCGACCACCACGCCTATCGCCACCTGTCCGTGAGCCGGCTGAGGTGGCCGGCCCCTCACCGGCTCCACAAAAAGCAGGCCGAGGCCATTTCCGAAAAGATATTTGGGACCAAAAAAGCGATAGACCACAACACCTACGCGGCCAAGGCCCCGGCGGTGGCCTATTGCCAGAACCGCTCCCGGTTGATCAACTGCCTCGTTTTGTGCGATTTCCTCTTTCCCGTGTTCGTCGCCCAGGCCAAAGAGGACCGCCTCGGCGACACGGCCGCGGAGAGCAAGCTGTTTCGGGCCGTGACCGGCCTCGAGCTCTGTGAAGCGGAGTTGGACAATCTCGGCGAGCGGGTCTTTGCCCTGGAGCGGGCCATCATGGCCCGCGAGGGCCGCACCAGGGACCAGGACACCCTTCACGAGGGCTACTTTCATGAAAGCGCGCCGGACCTGCCGGACGAGGATCAGAGGGGCCGCACGACCGTCATTGATGAGCAGCTCAAGGCCGTCCCGCGCGACCAGTTCGAGCGGGCCAAGACCGAGTATTATCATTTGCGGGGTTATGATCCTCTGACCGGCTGGCCGACGCCAAAGACCCTTCGCCGCCTCGGTCTTGACGAAGTGGCCGCCGAGTTTTAGCCCCCTCGGATTGGCCGGGTCCAGGGCAGGGGAGGCTGTGTTTGTTTTAATTCAAAGGGAAAATGGTATGAGAGCCATTGACGCGGCGGCCGAAAACCAATCAGTCACAGGAGGGTGGTCATGAACCGTCAGGAGGAAATGATGGCCCGCTTGCGCGGCGCGGTCAAGGACAGAGCCCTTTATCTGGCTCTGTTGTTTCGCACTTTCAGCCGGGTCTTGCCCAGGGAGGAGGTCGAGAGGCTGGCCCGGGAGGCCATCTTTGAATACGGCCGCCTCAAGGGCCGGGCCGACGGTCAGAGGCTTTCGGCCGCGGAGTGGGTCTCCCGCACGCCCGTGGGCCAGGACTCGGTCTTTGGCACCAGCGTGGTCAAAGGCCCGCGGGAGTGTCAAGAGATCATGGTCTCCTGCCCCCTGATGGAGGCCTGGCAAGAGATGGGCTGCACTCCAGAGGAGATTAACTTGCTTTGCGACATCGCCATGGAGGTCGATCGCGGCCGGGCCGATTTTCACGGACTGGAGTGCCTGATTGAGCGGCGGATGGGCCGCGGCGATGAAGACTGTCGCCTCGTCCTGCGCCGGCGCGGCGGCGAGGTTTTATGACCATCTCGGATCAACCCCCGGGCCTCCTGAGCCTATGATTGTCAACCTCGGGGTGTTATAATGTCTTCTTTGGTTGGTCTGGTGGTCCGAGCGATCAACTCTAACTTTATTGATTAACAGATCATCTCAGCGGGGTCGAATCATGGAGAACAGACTGGAAGCCCTCACTTGGCCCGAGATCAGGGAGCGCCTCGACGCTGGCGCGGACACGGCCGTCTTCCCCGTCGGCTCCACAGAGCAGCACGGGCCCCATTGCCCCCTGGGGACCGACAGCCTCATCGCCCGGGTGATCGCCCGCGAGGTGGCCGATAAACTGGACGCCTTTTGCCTGCCGTTGCTGTGGTTCGGCGTCTCGCCGCACCACATGGACTTCGCCGGGTCGCTGACCGTCAGGCCCAGGGTCTTGACCGACCTGGTCGAGGACGTGCTCGAGTCCTTGATTCACCACGGTCTCAAAAACATCCTCATTCTTAACGGCCACGGCGGCAACACGGCCTCCATCGACGCCGCCCGGACCATGATCCGCTATCGTCATCCCGGCGTGTTCACCGCTCTGTCCAGCGTGTGGGTCGCCTTGCAGGACGTGTATGAGGCTCTGCCCTCAGCGGCGAGGCAGGAGAATTGGCGGACAATGATCGCCCACGGCGGTCTTTTGGAGACCTCGGTGGTCATGGCCGTGGAGGAGGGCCTGGTCAAAATGGAGCGGGCCCAGGCCGTCTCGGTGGACAAGTACGTTCTGGCCACCGACCCGGCCCTGAACGTGACGGTGACCATGAAGGACCTGAGCGAAATCGGCTCCAACGGCGACCCGAAGGGATCGACTCCGGAGTTGGGGCGGATGTTCATCGAAAAGTCGGCCGAGATAATCGTCGGAAAATACATCGCCGCCAAAAAGGTGTTTCCGCCAAAAGGGTAGGGGTTGGTCTTCCGGCCGGTTCGTTTTCACTCAGGGAGGAGAGCGGGCGGCCGGCTCATTCTTTCAGCAAGAGGGAGGTGTTTAGATGAGAAAGGGTTTGACTGTTTTTGTGGTCTTGGGGCTCATCGCGGCCCTGGCCGCGCCGGGAGTGGCCGCGGCCGGCCCTAAGAAGGGCGGAAAACTGGTCATCGGCCGGCCTGCGGACGCCATCTCCTTGGACTCCAACACCGAGACTACGGCGCCCGGCGCCATCGTGTACTGGAACATCATTGAGCCTTTGCTGGCCATCGGCAAGGACGGCGGCATCAAACCCCGCCTGGCGACCAAGTATGAGATCGTCGCTCCTGACCGGGTCCGCTTTTACCTGCGCCGGGGAGTCAAGTTCCACGACGGCACTCCGTTCAACGCCCAGGCGGTGAAGTACACCTTTGACCGGGCCATCACCATGCCGGCCCGGTGGAAGGCCCTCTTCGGCCCCTTGAAGGCTACCGAGGTGGTCGATGATTACACCGTGGACATCATCACCGAGGTGCCCTACGGACCGATTCTGGCCTCGGTGGCCATGTGCTACGCCGGGATCGTCAGCCCCGCGGCCGTGGAGAAGTACGGTCAGGACTACGGCCGCCATCCGGTCGGCACCGGCCCCTTCAAGTTCAAGGAATGGAAGGCCAAGGATCACATCACCATCGTGTGCAACGACGAATACTGGGGCGAAGACAAGGCCCTCTTGGACGAGGTGGTCTTCAGGGTCATCCCCGAGCACGGCGCCCGCATGATGGGCTTGAGGACGGGTGATCTGGATATGGTCATCAAGCCGACCCCGTCCGAGCTGCCGGCCTTCCGCAAGGACCCCAACTTCAACGTGGCCGAGACCATGGGCATGCGCGTCTTCTTCATCGGCTTCCACTGCGAGCTGACCCCCACCGACGACGTCAAGCTGCGCCAGGCCCTGTCCATGGCCGTGGATGTCAAGGGCATCGTGGACAACATTCTGGAGGGAGGGGCGGTGATGCCCTGGGGCTACCTTTCCCCGGCCGTGTTTTGGGTTTAAAAAATGGAGCTCCACAACCGCTATACCGATGACCCCCAAAAGGCCAACGCCCTTCTGGCCGAGCTGGGATGGAAGGACACCGACGGCGACGGCTTCCTGGATAAGAACGGTCAGAAGCTGACGCTCCGCTTCCTGGGGGCCAAGGGCCGCTACCTCATGGACGCCGAGTGCTGCGAGGCCATCCAGGCTCAACTCAAGGCCATCGGCGTGGACGCTCAGTTGGACTTCTTTGAGTGGGCGGCCACCTTCTCCATCATGCGCAAGCCAAAGCTGGACTACAACATGTACACCCTGGGCTGGGTGACGACCAACGCCGACGCCGATTACTCCCTGTACGCCATGTTCCATTCGGGCCAGATGCTGCCCAAGGGCTGGAACTTCAACCGCTTCCGGAACGCCACCGTGGACAAGCTCCTGGACGAGGCTCGCTCCATCCTTGACCAGGCGAAAAGGAAGACAGACTACGCCCAGGTCCAGGACATCCTGGCCGAGCAGGCTCCTTGGATTCCCATTTACAACACCAAGGAGATCTACGTCCTCAACAAGAAGGTCAAGGGCTTCGTGCCCGACCCCTTGGAGTACCAGCTCACCTTGAGCGGCGTGTGGCTGGAAAAATGATCGCTCCCTGATTGAGTCGGGGGCTTTTTAAGGCCCCCGACTCTTCAACCCCGGTCTCGAGGGCAAGACCTCCGGACGTCACATCGACATGCTCAATTACTTGATCAAAAGAGTGCTGGCCTCGCTGGGCGTGATCCTGGCCATGATCTTTCTGGTCATGCTCATTTTAGAGATCGTCCCCGGCGATCCGGCGGCGCTGATGCTCGGCGAGAACGCCACCCAGGAGATGGTCCAGGAGCTGCGCCATCAGCTCGGCCTGGACAAGCCCCTCTTGGTCCGCTACGTCGATTACCTCTGGAAGCTCCTCCACGGCGACCTGGGCCGGTCGGTCCGGGAGATGGCCCCGGTGAGCCAGCTCATCGGCGACACCTGGCCGGCCACCCTCCAGCTCACCGCGGCGGCCATGCTTCTGACCTTCATCGTCGGGGTGCCCTTAGGCCTCATCTCCGGCGCCAAACCGGGCTCCTGGCTGGACCACGGCTCCAGAATCATGTCCCTCTTGGGTCTGTGCATGCCCGTGTTTTGGATCGGTTTGGTGCTGATGTTTTTCTTCAGCCTCAAGCTGGGCTGGTTTCCGGTGGGCGGCATAGGCACCTGGCGGCAGCTCATCCTGCCGGCCGTGACCTTGTCGGCCTACACCGTGGCCACCCTGGCCCGGATGACCCGCTCCAGCCTCATGGAAGTCATGGGCGAGGACTACATCCGCACCGCCCGGGCCAAGGGCTTGGCCTATCCCGTGGTCGTCTGGGGCCACGCCTTCAGAAACGCCCTCATCCCCATCATAACCGTGTTCGGGATGCAGGTCGGTCAGCTCATGGGCGGGGCCATCCTCACCGAGACGGTCTTCGCCTGGCCCGGGCTGGGCCGGCTGATGGTGGGGGCCATTCTGGATCGGGATTATCCGCTCCTCCAGGGCACGATTCTTATTTTCGCTGGAGCATATATTATTATCAATTTTTTGGTTGATCTCTCCTACGGGGTCATTGATCCCCAGGTGTCGGGCAAATGAGCGCCTCGAAGAACTCTGCGGCCGCCCTCGAGGGGCGGGCCTTGGCCCGACGCCGGGCCCTGCGCCGCTTTTTCAAGAACCCCCTTTCGGTCACCGGCTTGATCGTGGTCTTTTTTTTGGTCGTGGCGGTGGTTCTGGCCCCGGTCCTGGCCCCTGACGATCCGGCGGTTCAGCACCTCTTTGACAAGCGGGCCAAACCTTTCGGCAAATACCTCCTCGGCGCCGATCAGTTTGGCCGGGACATCCTCTCCCGTCTCATCTTCGGAGCCAGGG
>CAYXRH010000154.1:0-9433 GCA_964466355.1 uncultured Thermodesulfobacteriota bacterium | reverse complement strand
GCCTAGGCCCTCCCTCAAAAGCCTCAAGCCTAGGGCGAAAGGGGCGTCTTCGATCAACCGTTTCGTCATTCGTGCGATCACAAAAAAAATGATATAAGACGCGACACTGGAAGCGGGGTCGAAGACGACGCCCCTCGGCAATGCTTGCCCACTTTAAAACATCCAAAATTAGTTTTTCAGAATGATAATAATTTGAAATATAAGTGATTTTATAATTAGCGGTCTTGGCCTAGAACTTGCTTGACAACTAGCGAGTAAGAGCTGAGGGAGGAGTTTAAGATATGGCTCCGCGTCAAGCCGTTCCCTTTCCGTTGGCCTTTCTGAGTCCATCGGACTCGCCCCGGATCTGCGGTCTTTGCGCCGAGGAAGGCCGGTCGTGCTGCCAGATTCCGCCCCAGGAGGGGGAGCTGTTCTTTCCGGTTTCTGACAAGGAGATAGCCAGGATTCGTCGGGTCCTGCCCTGGCTGGCCGAGGAGGAGCTGGTCGTCGCCGAACCCAACTCAGCGGCCTTTTTGGACAGATTGGGGCAGCTTTTTCCCCAGGAAGAGGAGACGATCAAGAGCATCTTGTCGCCCGCTGGAGAGCACTGGCGTCTGGCCTCAGACGGGCAGGGCCGTTGCGTTTGTTTGGGCCTCTACGGCTGTCTG
Organism: uncultured Thermodesulfobacteriota bacterium; assembly: GCA_964466355.1. Taxonomy (GTDB): domain Bacteria; phylum Desulfobacterota; class Desulfarculia; genus CAYXRH01. The sequence continues at coordinate 8,786 of CAYXRH010000154.1, read as the reverse complement.
TTGCCTTACCACTTCCGCCCCCTTTACTGCCGTCTCTTTCCGTTTTGGGTTAAAAACGGCCGTTTGAACTTGCACCCTTACGATCACTGCCTCGCCCTCAAGCAAGCCCGCTCAATCCCTCATCTCCTCGACCAGCTGGGGATGACCAGAGAGACGGTGGAGTTTTTGTATCGCCAGTTGAGGCGGTGTTGGGGCCTGGACAGAAGGCCGCGAGGGCACATCGAGCCCTCGATTCTTGGCTCCAAGTTCGCCTCGATCAGGGCCGCCTCAAGAACGGGCGAGACGAGCTTGATTCCGCGGCCGCCGAACGGCTTGGCCTGGCTTCACTAGCGGACCGCCCAGGCTCCTTCTTGGGCCTTTGAAAAAGATTGAATTCAGTAAAGAGAATTCAAGGAAAGCGCCGGGCGGCCGAAATGGGTGTCTAATACTGATTGGTGATCATTCAAGCAAGGTAATATTTTGGTTTGGTTGTTCGAACGAATTTGAGGGTGAGGCTCACAGGCCTCGGCGAGCGGAAGGATAAGCGGCCCCGTCGGAGAAGAATTCGACTCGGGGCCGCCCTGTAGCGAGCCTTAGACCTGTCCGAACCCTCGACCTGAAGTGAGAACAACCAACCAAAATTACACCTTTGAAAGCAACTTAGTATAACATGAGAAACTCCCCTGGTCCTCGAACCAAAATGTGGTTTCGCCACAGCCTCAATAATTCCCCGGCGGGCCTGCTCGCGGAGAATCTCAGGGGACCGGCCAGGGCCTGTTTCGGCTTCCGGCGGCGCCAGGAACGCGCCGCCGGAAGCGGGGTTGATTACTTCTCGGGGCACAGCGCCGGGACCACGTCGTCGCCCCAATGCTTGCCTCTCAAAAAGAGCTTGTCCTCGCCGTCGTACTTGCCCACTCCGTTCCGGTTCTCGGCCTGGCCGCACGGCCCGAAGCCGAACTCACCGAAAGGCAGCTTGAACTTGGCTCCAGAATGGGTGTATTTGGCGATCACCTCTTTGTCCGTGCTGCCAGTGGCTTCCATGGCCTGGCGCAGCACCTCCACGGTTGAGTAGCCCCAGGCGTTGATCCGGGTCGGCTGGCGATTATTGTATTTGGCCTTAAACGCCTTGGCGAAATCAGCGACCCAGCGCTCGGGCTCCTCGACCTCCTTGCTCCGCTTGGACCCGTCATTGTAAAGCCAGGCGAAAAAGAGATTCTGGGGCTTGGGCTTCTGCTTCTCAAGATACTGGGTGTCGCAGAAGTTGTCACCGCCGTAAAGGTTGGCCTTGACCCCCAACTCGTAGTAGCTCTTGGTGAAGCTGACGGTGTCGTTGCCCATGGCGATGATCAGCACGCCGTCAGCCCCCAGATTCTTGACCTTTGTCAGGTAGGTCGAGAAGTCCGCCCCAAAGTTGTAATACTGGAAGTCGACCACCTCGCCGCCCAGCTTTTCCACGGTCTGGGCAAAGGCCTCGGCCATGGAGCGCCCGAAGTCGTTGTTCAGGGCCACGGCGGCGAACTTCTTGTCCTTGTTGACTTGAATGGCGTATTTGGCCAGGGGAGCCATCTGAAGGCCGGCCGAAGGGCCGATCCTGATCGAGTTTGGCGTCCTGGCGCTGCCGGTGATGCTGGGGGCGTAAGCCAGAATGATCTGGGGGATGCCTTGGGTGGCCAGAACCGGCATGGTCGCCAGGGCGGCCGAACTGCAGAAATTGCCGATGTAAAAGTCAATGCCCTGGCTCATCAGCCTGGTGGTCACGTTGACCGCCTGGGTGGGGTTGCAGCGAGAATCACCGGTTATCAGCTCGATCTTGGTCTGGCCCTTGACGCCGCCCGCCTGGTTGGCCTGCTCCGCGGCCAAGACGGCGCCTTCCTTGACCTGCTCTCCGTTCAAGGTCAGGGGCCCCGAGAAGGGCATGACCAAAGCCATCTTGACGCTGGCGGGCATCCCGGCCGAGTGGACGGACGCCGAAAACACTAAACAACCAGCCAGCAGAACCGCGATTATCAGAGGCTTGTTCTTCATCGTCGCTCCTCCCTTGGTTCAATGACCAATACCCAGGAAACTTCAAAAAGGGGCGCAGACCCCACCTTCTGGAGTCTAACCGCCCAGGTAGCTCCGCTTGACCTCCTCGTCGCCCTCCAGGGTGCGAGCCTCTCCCTCTAGCACGATGGCCCCGTTTCGAATTATGTAGCCGCGGTGGGCGATGGCCAGGGCGAGGTGGACATTCTGCTCCACCAGCAAGACGGTCATGCCCTCGTCATTGAGGCCCTTGATGACATCCATGAGCTGTTCGGCGATGAGCGGGGCCAATCCCGTGGACGGCTCGTCGAAGAGAACCAGCCGCGGTTCGGACATCAAAGTCCGTCCGATGGCCAGCATCTGCTGTTCGCCGCCGCTGAGAGAACCGGCCAGCTGACGACGTCTCTCGCGCAAGACAGGGAAAAGGGAGAGCACTTTTTCAAGGTTGGCCTCGAATCGCCTGGGGCGGCAGTAGGCGCCCATTTCGAGGTTTTCGATGACGCTCATGTGGGGAAAGAGCTTGCGTCCCTCGGGGCAGTAGACGATGCCCCGCCTGACGCAGTCCACCGCGCCGAGGCCAAAGATCTCCCGAGCCTCGAAGGTGATCTGGCCGCGTCTGGGCTTCACCAGCCCGCAGATGCTGCGCAGCAAGGTCGTCTTGCCCGCCCCGTTGGCCCCGATGATGACCACCAGCTCTGATTCCTCTACGGCCAGGGAGATGCTCTTGATGGCCTCGAACTTGCCGTAAAAGGTGGAGAGATCATCTATGATCAGCAACCCTTTTTCTCCCCAAATAGCAGCGGATCACCTCGGGATCATCCTGAACCTCCTCGGGCTTGCCCTCGGCGATCTTGCGGCCGAAGTTGAGGACCAGCACCCGGTCACAGATGTTCATGATGGCCCTCATGTTGTGGTCCACCAGAAAAATTAAGATCCCGCTCTGCAGCAGACGCTTCACCAGCGCGGCGCAGCGCCCGGTCTCGGTCTGATTCATGCCCGCGAACGGCTCGTCGAGCATCAGGATGGCCGGGTCGGCGCCCAAGGCCACGCCTATGCTCAACAGCTTCTGGTCGCCGTAAGACAGATCCTCGGCCCTCTTGGTCCGCAGCTCCTCGAGTCCCACCTGGGCGATGATCCGCTCCACCCTGTCCTGCAGCTCCTCTCTCTCGGCCTTGGTCGCCCGGAACAAGAAGCGCCTGAGACCCCCTTTTTCGTATTGATGACAGCCGATGCGGATGTTCTGCGCCACGCTGAGGGTCGAAAAGAGCTTGTTCAGCTGAAAGGTCCGCACCAGCCCCAGGCGGGCGATGTGGGGAGGCTTCAGACCGGTGATGTCCTGGCCGTTGAAGATCACGGTGCCCCGGGTCGGTTTAAGAAAGCCGGAGATTAAGTTGAATATGGTCGTCTTGCCCGCCCCGTTGGGCCCCACCAGCCCGGTGATCTGACCGGCCTCAAGCGAAAAGCTGAAATCCGTCACGGCCGTGAAGCCGCCAAAGGACTTGTGGAGGCCGCTCGCCGACAGCAATGGCGATGAATCAGCGCTCATTTCGGTCTGTCCAAGATCTTTCGGTTGATCAGACCCATGATCCCCTTGGGCATGTAGAGAATGATCAGGATCAAAGAAACGCCGAATGATATGCGAGCTATCTCGGGCTTGAAGAGCTGGGATATCTCGTCGATGAGGGTCAGGATGGTCGGGCCGATGATGGGGCCGATAATGGTTCCGCTGCCGCCGACCAGGTTCATCACAAAGAGATCAAAGGAGTGGAGCATGGTGAATGAGTCCGGGCCAATGAAGCGGATGTAGTGGGCGTAGAGGCCGCCCGCCAGCCCAGCGATGGCGGCGCTCAAGACAAAGATGAGGACCTTGTAGAAGTGGGTCTTGACCCCCACCGCTTGGGCCAGATCCTCGTCCTCCCTGATGGCCAAGAGGGCCTGGCCCATCCGGGAATGGTAGCAGCGGTGCTTGAGGTAGACGACCAAGAATATGAAGAAGAGAATGAGATAGTAGTATTTCTGTTTGGTGTCAAAGACCACAAAAAACGGCCCGCCCAAGCTGATTTTTGGGGCCGGAATGCCGGGTAGGCCCATGGGTCCCTTGGTGATGCTGACCAGGTTGGTGAAGAACAGGTTGAAGACGATGCCGCTGATGAAGGTGACGATGACAAAATAGTGGCCTCGCAGCCTCAAGGAAGGATAACCGACCAGCAACCCGAACACTCCGGCCACGACCGCCCCCAAGAGGAGACAGATCAGAAATGGAAGCCCGTGGTGGTGCATGACGAGCAGGGCGCAGGTGTAGGCGCCGATGCCCATGAACCCAGCGTGGCCCAGGGAGGAGAGGCCGATGTGCCCCAGAACCATGTCCAGGCTCAAGACCAGGATGACATTGATGCCGATCAAAACCAGAAAGTGCTGGGTCAAAACCGACTTGAAGACAAGGGGCAGAATCAGCGACAAGAGCACCGCCCCCATGATCGACAGAGCTTTGGTCCCCTGGCTGGTCATGCGGCCTTTATTCCAAAAACCCCCTGGGGCCTGACGAAGAGAATCAGGATCAGCAGGACAAAGGTCATCAGACTGCTGTACTCAGCGGAGACGTACCCGGCTATCAGGTTCTCGCCGACGCCGATTATCAGCGCCCCCACGGCCGCGCCCCGCAGGGAACCCAGTCCGCCGAAAATGACGATGGTGAAAGCCTTGACGATGATGTCTGAACCAAAAAAGGCGTCAAAGGCGTAGATCGGCGAGACCAGGGCCCCGGTGAGGCCCACCAGAGCCGTGCCCAAGCCAAAGGTGAAGATGGAGACCCTGAGGCCGCCGATGCCACAAATGGCCGCCCCCTCCTTGTCCTGGGAGACGGCTCGGATGGCCTTTCCGGTCCTGGTCCTTTCCAGGAAAAGCCACACTCCGGGCAGGAGAGCCGCGGCCCACACAACGACCCCGGTCTTGTAGACGGTGATGGTCCCCTCCAGGATCTTCAGCTTGGCCTGACCAAAGGGAAGCTGGTAGGTCTGGTAGTCTGGCCCAAAAACCAGAAGAGCCAGGTTCTGAATGATGAGGAGGACCCCCAGGGCGGCGATGAGCGAGTTGGCCCCCCTCTTCATGACCGGCTGGTAGACCAGAAGGTTGTTGATGACCCCGACCGAGGCGGCCGCGGCCACGGCCAGAACCAGGGCTGACATGAAGCTCCAGCCCAGGGAGTGGGCCACCAGAAAGGCCACGAAAGCGCCGAGCATATAAAGCGCCCCCTGGGCGAAATCAGCGATGTCCATCACCCCCAGGATGAGGGTCAGCCCCAAAGAGACCAAGCAATAGATGCTGCTCGAAAAAAGACCGTTGAGCAGCACCTGGGTCAACACGGCGGGACCACCTTAGAGCTTGGATGGGGCAAGACGAGTCTGATGGGGCCAATTTAATTTCAAGGACCGCTCTTCCGGGTGTGAAAGGCGTTTTCTGTGAGGCTTCCGGGGCAACGGCCAACTCTGCCTTTGGTCAAAATGCGGAAAGTGTGGGTATCAAACCTCGGAACAATTGTATGGTGATTATAACAATGCGCTTTTTGATGTCAAGCCTTTTCTGACCGCACCGCCTCAAGAGGAGCGACCTCTTTTCAGCCTTACCAGGGACTTCCCGGCCACGGCGGCGGGGTCTATGGGCCGCGCTCAAACTCCACCTTCGGCGATGAAAAAGGGTCCTGGCGGCGCGATCTCCATTGACAGATAATCCAGTTCAGAGTAACAGTCTCATTTACCGGTGCGGAGCATTCGGCAAAAGGCGAGGCTTTCTGAGGTATCCTCTAATCTGAGAGTGTGGCGAAACCACATTTTGGTTCGAGGACCAGGCGCGAGGTTTTCGAGAAGCGCAGCATATGATGGTCATATGTGAGCATTCGAGAAAACCAATGAACGCCGTAATCGGAACAAAAGGGCAGTTTCGCCACAGTCTCAATCTGCTCGGTCATGTGGTTAAAGTGAGCCTCTGACTGGCGGCCCATCAAGGCCTAGCCTCAGCAAACTGTCGAGGTTTGGTGGTCGGCCGCCGCGGCCTCAAGGGCGGATGGCCACGCCGCCGAGGCCCTCATCAAGGGCGCGGGCGGGGTGGGGATGTTCTTTTAATCAAGTTATTAATCTGGCAACTGGAATGCTTCAAAAAAGGGGGTAAAGTCCCATGACCGAAAAATCCAAGGCTTCGCGGTTCACCCGGCGGACCTTCCTCAAAGGCGCCGCCGCGGCGGGTGCTGCTTCGGTGATTCCGGTCAGTCCGTGGATCGTGCGCAAGGCCTCGGCCGCCAAGAAGATGGTCTACACCGAGCAGTACGGCGGAAATTGGGAGCAGCATTTCAAGAAGAACATCTTTCCGAAATTCACCGAAAAAACGGGCATCGAGGTCATCTGCGTGCCCGGCGCCGGGAGCAAGATCGCCCGCGTGGACCAGATGATCAAGGCCGGCAAGGTGGAGCTGGACGTGATCGCCACCGACGCTTCTGACGTCATCAAGGGCAAGAAGCTGGGGCTGTGGGAGAAGCTGCCAGAGAGCGAGGTGCCGAACCTGAGCAAGATCATGCCCAAAATGCGGGAGAAGGACGACATCTCCGCCCCGAACATCGTCTACTGGATGATCATGTTCTATAACACCAAGGAGGTTAAGGCCGCCCCTGACTCCTGGGAGGCTCTTTGGGATCCCCAGTACAAGGGCTGGGTCTCGGTCTACAACGACCCCGGCTGGTCCAACATCTTTCCCATCACCGCGGCGACGATGGGGATTACTCAGGAGCAACTGAAAGACAAGGCCGTCCTGGACAAGGTCTGGAAAAAGCTGGACGGGCTCAAGTCGCAGATCAAGCGCTGGTGGGTCGGCGGGGCCGATTTCCAGCAACTGGCGGCCGCTGGAGAGATCTGGATCGGCGAGGGCTGGAACGGGCGCATCTTTGATTCCCAGAGCAAGGGCGTGCCCATCGAGGCGGTCTGGCCCAAGGAGGGCGGTTACATGGCCATTGACCACTGGACCGTGGTCAAGGGCACGCCCCGCCTCAAGGAAGCCCTGGCCCTGGTCAACTTCCTCCTGGAGCCGGAGAATCAGAAGAAGACGGCCGAGGTCATATCCTTTGGACCGACCACGGTGGGGACGGCCGACCTGTTGGAGCCCGAGGCCCGGGGACGAGTCTACGGCCCGCCGGGCGCCGTGGACAAGGCCATCGTCGAGGATTGGACTTGGTATTTTGAGCGGCCCCAGTACATTGAAGAGCACTGGAAGGAGTGGATCGCCTCTTAAGTCATAAAAAACGGCAAGCGCTCTCCTGGAGGAGATTGCTTGCCGTTTAGATGATCCTCATCCCGAGGCCAAAGGACTGACCGGCCTTGAGGTCATCTCCTCTCGGACCGGCGCGGCCGGGCCAAGGGCCACAGCCCGCCGCAGCCAGATCAAGGAGCTTGTCAGTGGCTTTTTTGGCCGTGGAGTCATTGACCAAGACTTTTGGTTCGGTGGTCGCCTTGGCGGACGTCACCCTGGGCATAGAGCCGGGCGAGTTCGTGACCCTTTTGGGGCCGAGCGGCTGCGGCAAGACCACCTTCCTGAGGGTCGTGGCCGGCCTCGAAAGGCCGGACGAGGGCCACATCTACCTCGAAGAACAGATAATCAACGACGTGCCCCTAAATCACCGCGAGATGGGCATGGTCGTCCAAAACTACGCTCTCTTCCCCCACATGAGGGTCTTTGACAACGTGGCTTACGGGCTGCGGGTCCGCCGCGTGGCCGCGGCCGAAGTGCGCCAGAGGGTCTCAAAGGCCCTGGAGCTGGTCCGTCTGTCCGGCTTCGAGGAGCGCTATCCCCGACAGCTCAGCGGCGGCCAGCAGCAGCGCTGCGCCATCGCCCGGGCCCTGGTCATCCGGCCTCGGGTCCTGCTCCTGGACGAGGCCCTCGGCGCCCTGGACAAAAACCTGCGCCAGGAGATGCAGGTGGAGCTGAAACAGCTCCAAAAGAGACTCAACGTGACCACCCTCCACGTCACCCACGACCAGGAGGAGGCCCTGGGCATGTCCGACCGCATCGTCGTCCTCAACCAGGGCCGGGTGGAGCAGTTCGGCGCGCCCATGGACCTCTACGAGAATCCTGAGACAGAGTTCGTGGCCAACTTCATCGGCGACGCCAACGTCTTCAAGGCCCGCATCCTCGGCCCCAGGCCGGACGGGGCGCTCACCGCCCAGAGCGAGGAAGGCCTGGATTTGACCCTCGGCGCCCCAGGGGAGGCCCTGAGCCCTGAAAGCACCGTGGTCCTGGTGGTGCGGCCGGAGAGGATGGCCCTCACCCAAGACCGGCCGCCAGAGGCGGCCAACGCCTTTGAGGGCCGGGTCGAGGCGGTGGTTTATCACGGCAACGCGGCCAAGGTGGTCCTCCGGCTGGCCAACGACCGCCGCCTCCTGGTTCACGAACCGAGCCTCTCCGGCCGCGGCCGGGGCCCGCGCCAAAGCGGAGAATCGGCCTGGGTCTCCTGGGCGCCCGAGGCCGTCAAGGTGGTCAAGACCTGACCATGACCCTTCCGTCCAAAAGCGCCGGTCTATTCAGGGCCAGACTCCACGACCAGACCAAGGCCTTCATTCTGCTCTCGCCGTCCCTGATAATCCTCCTCCTGCTCGGAATATCCATGGCCTTGCTTCTTGTCTTCAGCTTCTTCACTTACCAAAAAGGCGGCGGCATGGCCGCCCAGTTCACCCTCCAAAACTACATCCACCTCTTTCACAAAGAGCTCTATTGGCGGGTGATCCTCACCACCGTCAAGTTCAGCC
>CAYXRH010000153.1:0-9529 GCA_964466355.1 uncultured Thermodesulfobacteriota bacterium | reverse complement strand
CATCAGCCCGAGCCCCTCAAAAATAATAAAATCAAAACCCCCACCCGAAAACCCCACCTCCCTCGCCCGCCGCCCGCATCAACTCGCTTCGACCAGGATCGAGGCTCCTTCATCCCTCCCTGCCCTGATACCCAAAGCTCAATCAGGGCGGTACGATGTGTGCTCCCTTTCCCGGCTGGCACCGGAATATCTTGACTTTCTTGGCCCTTTCATCTAATTTCCCCTGACACCTGTTTGAACAAGGACTGCCATGGCTTCTCAGACTTTGATGACTGATCTGTATGAGTTGACCATGGCCGCTTCGTACTTTGAGCACGGCCTCAACCCAGAAGCGACCTTCAGCCTCTTCATCCGCGACTATCCCAAGTACCGCAATTACTTCGTCGCCGCCGGCCTGGCCGATCTGGTGACCTACCTGGAGACGTTCGGCTACTGTGACTCGGACATCGACTATCTCCACCGCACCGGCACGTTCAAGGACGACTTCCTCGATTTCCTTAAAAGTTTGAGCTTCCACGGCCAGTTGGCGGCTCTGCCGGAGGGGACCATCTTTTTCGTGGACGAGCCCATCGTGGAGATCACGGCCCCTCTTTTGGAAGCCCAGCTTTTTGAATCTTTCACCATCAACACCATCAACCTTCAGACCATGATCGCCACCAAGGCGGCCCGGGCCGTCCAGGCGGCCAGCGATCGGCGGGTGGTCGATTTCTCCCTCCGCCGGACCCAGGGCTGCGAGGCCGGCCTCAAGGTGGCCCGCTCGACCTACATCGCCGGTTTCGCCGGCACCTCCAACGTCCTGGCCGGCAAAATATATGGCATTCCCGTCGTCGGGACCATGGCTCACTCCTACATCACCGCCTTTGACAGGGAGATCGAGGCCTTCCGCTCCTTCGCCCGCTCATTCCCCAAAAACTGCGTCCTTTTAATCGATACCTACGACACCCTGGAGGGGGCCCACAAGGCGGTCAAGGTGGCCCAGGAGATGGCCCAGCGGGGCGAGAATCTGCGGGGAGTCCGTCTCGACTCCGGCGATCTGGCCACTCTGTCAAAAGAGGTCCGGCGCATCTTCGACGAGGCCGGCCTCAAGGAGCCCCTGATCTTCGCCTCTGGAGGCTTCGACGAGTTCAAGCTGGCTCATGTTCTGACTCAGGGAGCGGCCATTGACTCCTTCGGCGTGGGAACCAAGGTCGGGGTCAGCGCTGACACACCCTATCTGGACACGGCCTACAAGCTGGTCATGGTCGATGGTCGGCCGGTGATGAAGCTTTCTCGGGGCAAAGAGACCTTGGCCGGCCCGAAGCAGATCTTCCGCCTCGAAGATGAAAAGGGCCGGATGTCGGAAGACATCTTGGCCTTGCGAGATGAAGACATCGCCCAAGGCCGGCCTCTTTTGGAGGCGGTCATGAACGAGGGCCGTCGCCTCAAGCCCCAGGAGGAGCTGGAAGCGATCCGGGACCGCTTTTGCCAGGAGCGGAACCGCCTGCCTGATAAATACAAGGATCTGACCGCTCGGGAGAGTTATCCGGTTCGCCTCTCCGAGGGGCTCAAAGCGCTCCAGGAAAAGGTGGAGCAGTTCATCGAGGAGCGCGAGCTCGGCGAGAGCTGATCCTATATATTTTTCTTAAGGAACAGAAGAATGTCTTGGTCGGAGATTTATCGCCAGCGACTGGCCGGCCGCCAAGAAGCCCTGGATTTGATCAAGCGCGGCCAGAGGGTCTTTTTGGGCACCGGCTGCGGCGAGCCGCTTCACCTCACCCAGGGGCTCATGGAGCGGGCCGACGAGCTCCACGACGTCCAGCTTCTCCATTTCCTGACCCTCAACATGGCCACCAGCCCGGAGAAGCGATTCGACCGACGCTTTCGCCACAACGCCTTCTACGTCAGCCTCGTCACCCGCCAGGCCATCAATGAAGCTAGGGCCGACTACACGCCGGTGTTCATCTCCGAGATCCCCAAGCTCTTCGCCGAGAAGATCATCCCCCTCGACGTGGCCCTGGTTCAGGTCTCGCCGCCGGACGAGTACGGTTACGTCTCTTTGGGAATCTCGGTCGACATCGTGCCGGCGGCCATCGAGGCGGCCGAGGTGGTCATCGCCCAGGTCAACCCGCGCATGCCCCGGACCATGGGCGAGAGCTTCTTGCACGTCAGCAAGATCGACCGCTTCGTCGAGTACGAGGCCGACCTGCTGGAGTTTGAATACCCCCTGGCCGACAAGACCGGCCGCCGCATCGCCGCCAACACCGCCAGACTCATCGAAGACGGCGACACCTTGCACATCGGCTACGGGCACGTGCCTTACGCCGTGCTCGATTTCTTGGGCCGAAGGGAGAACCTGGGCCTCCACACCGAGGTGGTCGGCGACAAGGTCATCGACCTCATCGAGGCCGGGGTGCTCACCGGCGAAGCCAAGACCCTCCACAAAGGCAAGATCGTCACTAGCTTCTGCATCGGCACCCGCCGGATCTACGACTACGTTGATCTAAACCCCTTGTTTTTATTCCTGCCCTCCCAATACGTCTACAGCCCCAGGGTCATCAGCCAAAACGACCGCCTGGTCTCCCTCGGCGCCGCCCTGGAAGTGGACCTCTCGGGGCAGGTCTGCTCCGACTCGCTGGGCTATTTCTTTTACTCCGGCGTGGGCGGCCGCCTCGATTTCATGCGCGGAGCGGCCATGTCCCAGGGGGGCCGCTCCATCGTCTGCCTGCCCTCCACGACCAAGGACGGCCAGAAATCGCGGATCGTTCACCATCTGGCCGAGGGCTCCGGCGTGGTGGCCACCCGGGGCGACATCGACTACGTGGTCAGCGAATACGGCGTCGCCGCCCTAAAAGGCAAGTCCATCCGGGAGCGGACCATGGCCTTGATCTCCATCGCCCACCCCGTTTTTCGGAAAAAGCTTCTCGAAGAGGCCAAGGCTCAGGGCTACGTCTACCCAGACCAGATCATCGTCGAATCAGACTCCGACCCTTATCCCCACTGGGTCGAGACCGAGGAGACCATCCAAACGGGGCGGAGAGTCCTCATCCGGCCCATCAAACCGACCGACGAGACGCTCCTGCAGGAGTACTTTTACTCCCACTCCGAGGAGACGGTCTACAATCGCTACTTCAGACCCCTGAGGGCCATGCCCCACGACCGGGCCCAGGGTCTGGTCAACGTCGACTACGACCGCCACATGGCCATCGTGGCGACCATCGGTCGCATCGGCCAGGAAAAGCTTGTCGGCGTAGCCAGATACGCCTATGATGAAGGGCACGATCGGGTTGAAATCGCCTTGACCGTCAGGGATGAAATGCAAGGCCAGGGGCTAGGCAAGCTCCTGCAGTACCATCTGGCCCGTTACGCCAGGGCCATGGGCTACAAGGGGGTCACCGCCTTGACTTTGGACAGTAATCAGAGCTTGTTGTCGCTCTTCGGCAAGCTGGGGCCGTACCGCAAGCAGCGGGAAGATGCGGGCATCTATCGCCTTTCCATCGACTTCGACGAGTTATCCCCAGAAGCCGAGATCATCTCCCGGCCGCCCGAAAGCGAAGTTGTCGACCATGGCTGAGACAGACCAGAAGCCCATTTTCGATCACGCCCTGGCCATCGCCCGCAAGGTGCTGCCTTTCATGGGCGACAACCGGATACCGGCCACGCCACAAAACTACATGATCTTTTACCTCTATTACGAAGGCGGGTCGGAGATGATCAAGAGAGTCGTCGACGAGCAGCTCACTTCGTCCAAGCCGTGGGACGACGCGACCACCGAACGCATCTTCCAGCAGCTTTTCAGCGCCGAAGCCAACTTAAATTGGTATCGCTTCAACGAGAGGCTAGCCGAACAGATCAAGGCGATGAGCGAGGGCCTCCTGGAGGAAACATCGTCCACGGCCGACGTGGCCAACCAGACCAGCCGCCGCATAAACACGGCCATCAAGGAAGCGGCCAAACTTTACGAGATCAAGGAGGTCGCCGCCTGGCTGAAGGAGGTGATCGGCGAAATAAGCCAGGTGGAGGATGTCTCGCGGTCTTTGGGCCTCAGCCTCAGCGAAAAGAACGCCGAGATTGAAGACATCATCAGCACCTTGAACGAGGTCGAATTTCTGGCTCTGACCGATGAGCTGACCCAACTGGCCAACCGCCGCGCCTGGGACGCCCGGATCGAGGAGGCGTTCAACAAATTTATAGATGAAGGGCGGCCGAGCTGCGTCATCATGGTTGATCTGGACGACTTCAAGAAGCTAAACGACACTTACGGCCACCTGGTCGGCGATCGGGCCCTCAAGGAGGTCGCCTTGGCCCTCATGGGCCGACTGCGAGGTGAGGATCTGGCCGCCCGGTACGGCGGCGAGGAGTTCGCTTGCCTCTTGGCTGACACGGAGCTTGACAAAGGGGTCATCGTCGCCGAGCAGCTCAGGCTCAGACTGGAGATGACCAACTTCACGGTGCGGGGGGAGCCGGTCTTGATCACGGCCAGCTTCGGCGTGGCCAAGTTCATGCCCCAAGACGCCAGTCCCCAGGCCGTGGTCGGCCGGGCCGACCAGGCTCTCTACCTGGCTAAATCCAAAGGCAAGAACCAGGTCTGCCACCAAAACGAAACAAACCAAAACGGAGGCCCCGTCTGCACCTGAGGCCTTCTGGACCCTTTGAGCGCCACCCGCCTTTTCCTTGGCCATGGCCCTGATATCCTTGAGCCGTCGAACCGACCTGCCCGCCTTTTACGGCCAGTGGGTTATAAACCGCCTCAAGAGCGGATTCTGTCTGGTCCACCAGCCCTTTCGCGCCGACGTCATCAAAAGGGTCGACCTCAGATCAGAGGCCGTGGACGGCCTCGTTTTTTGGACGCGTCACCCCCCGCCCTTTGTGGGGCATTTGGATCACATCGAGCGCCTCGGCTACGCCTATTACTTTCAAGTGACCTTGACCGGCATGCCGCGGCTTCTCGAGCCGCGGCGACCGTCTGTGGAGGACTGCCTGACCTCCTTCGAGGCCCTGGCTGGGCGGATCGGGCCGCCGAGGCTTATGTGGCGCTTTGACCCCATTTTAATCACCAATTTAACGCCGCCCCAAGAGGTCGCCGCCCGTTTCGAGCGGCTGTGCGATCGCCTGGCCCCAAAGTCCCGGCGGGTCGTCGTCAGCCTGGCCCAACTGTACGCCAAGACAAAGAGGCGGCTCGGAAAAGTGAGAGGCTTGACCGTCATCGACCTTCATCAAGAAGAGAACCTGGCCGAAGACCTCCTCGGCCGCTTGGCCCAGACGGCTCAAGAGCACGATCTAGAAATGCGCCTCTGCGCCGCGGAAAGAGATTACTCACACCTGGGCATAAACCCAGGTAAATGCATAGACGAGGGCCTCTTCAACGAATATTATGGGCTAAAGCTCACCTTTGAAAAAGACCGCGGCCAGCGGCCGGCCTGCGGCTGCGCCAGGAGCATCGACATCGGAGCCTACAACACCTGTCTCAATGGCTGCCGCTACTGTTACGCCACCGCGAGCCACCTCGCGGCGATGAAGAACTTTCAGCGGCACGACCCTGAGGGGGAGGAGCTCATCGGGCCGGGGGGCTAATACCATTTCCCCTTTATGATGTAACAAATGGCGAAACGGTTGATTGAAGATTCGCCCGTGGCCAGGGTTGGGTCTTTTGAGGGAGGGCCTAGGCCAGGCGAGCATCGAGGCCGGCGGTCAGCGACTTGCGAAGCAGCGGAGCAGCCGGCCGAGACGCACAGCCGAAAAAGGCCCTTCAGGCCCGATAGAAAAAGACCCAACCCTGGCCAGATCTAAGGCTTGTTTGTTTCATTTAAATGAGAAAATGGTATAACAGCAAAACTCAGGCCCACACCGCTTTCAAGGCCTGGCCTAAAAACCCGACGCCGATTAGTTCGAGGGGCGGCTTTTTGATCTGCTCGGCCGTGCGGAACGGAACCATTGCCCGGGTGAAGCCGAGCTTGCCGGCCTCGGTGAGCCTCTTTTCGGCCTGAGCGACGGCCCTTATCTCCCCGGCGAGGCCCACCTCGCCCAAGAGAACCGTCTTTTCCTCGACCACCCGGTCCAGGAGGGAGCCGGCCAGGGCGACGGCCAAGCCCAGATCCGCCGCCGGCTCCTGGACCCTCACCCCGCCGGCGACGTTGACGTAGACGTCTTGACCGGACAAAGTAAGGCCCAGCTTCTTCTCCAAGACGGCGCTCAAGATGGCCACCCGCCCCGCGTCCACGCCCTGGGCGGTCCGCTTGGGCATGGCGAAGGCCGAGGGGGCGACCAAGGCCTGGATCTCCACCAGGATGGGCCTCGTCCCCTCCACGCAGGGCACGACCACCGAACCGGGCTGGCCGAGGGGCCGCTCGCTCAAGAAAAGAGCCGAAGGGTTGGCCACCTCCTTGAGCCCTTCTTCCTTCATCTCAAAGACGCCGATCTCGTTGGTCGGGCCGAAGCGGTTCTTGGCCGCCCGCAGAATGCGAAAGCCCTGGCCCTGCTGGCCGTCCAGATACAAAACGGTGTCGACCATGTGTTCGACCACCCGCGGCCCGGCCAGGGCCCCGGTCTTGGTCACGTGGCCGACCAGAAAGACCGGGCAGTTGGTCTCCTTGGCCAGACGGACGAACCGGGCGGCCGACTCCCTTATTTGGGCCAACGAGCCCGGCGTGGAGCTGAGTTCGGCCACCTGCAAGGTCTGGATGGAGTCTAAAACGACGACGCGGGGCCTCAGCTCCTTGAGGCCGGGCAGAATCCTCTCCACCCGGGTCTCGGTCAAAACGAAGAGGCCGCGCCCGCTCAAGCCCAGACGGTCGGCCCTGATTCTTATTTGCCGGGCCGACTCCTCGCCGCTGACGTAGAGCACCGGCGCGCTCTGCCGGGCCAGATGGCCCAGCGTCTGGAGCATGAGGGTCGATTTGCCGATGCCCGGATCGCCGCCCACGACCACGGCCGAACCGGCCATGATCCCGCCGCCCAGAACGCGGTCCATCTCGCCCAAGCCCGATGACAGGCGCGCCTCGCCGCTCTGGTCCACCTCGGCCAGGGGGATCAGCGGCGCGGCGGGACCAAAAGAAGGGCCGGGGTCAGGGGAGACGGGCTCCTCAATCAGGCTCTCCCAGGTCCGGCAGCCCGGACAGCGGCCCATCCACTTCGCCTCGACGTGGCCGCAGACCTGGCAGCGGAAGACGGTCTTTTGCTTGGCAGACATCGATTCATGATGGCAGAAACCGCGGCCAAGGACAAGACCGCCGCCATCGTCCTCCAGAGCCTGAGAGTCCTTCTCGCTCCGGCTTGTCTCTTGCCGCCGCGAAACCAAAAGTGTAGACTGCCTTCGTGCGTATATGCGTCATCGACGGACAGGGCGGCGGCATCGGCAGCGTGCTCATCAAGGCCATGCGGGCCGCCCTGGGCGAGGAAGTGGAGATCGTCGCCCTGGGCACCAACGCCGTGGCCGCGGCCCAGATGATGAAAGCCAGGGCCAACAAGGGGGCCTCGGGCGAGAACGCCATTTCCCGCACCGTCAAAACGGCTGACCTCGTCGTCGGTCCCTTGAGCGTGGTCCTGGCCAACTCCATGATGGGCGAGGTGACCCCCCGGATGGCCGCGGCGGTGAGCTCATGCCCGGCCCCGAAGCTCCTCCTGCCCCTGACCCAGGAGGCGGTGGAGGTGATGGGCGTGGTCATGGAGCCGCTGCCGCCTCTGGTGGACAAGCTGGTCGGCCGAGTGAAGGAGATGATGGAGAATGTGTGAAGCCACGGCTTACATCGAAAAGGACGGCCAGGAGGAGATCCTCTTGGAAGGGGTTGATTTGGTCGAGCCCGAGGCTGACGGCAGCCTGAGACTGGTGTCCATCTTCGGCGAGCAAAAGGTCGTCAAGGCCAGGATCAAGCGCATGACCCTGGTCGATCACAAGATCATCCTCGAGCAGGCCTGATTGTCCGCGCCGCGATAGCGCGGTCGGCTGACTCTGAGGCTTAAATCAATATTCGAGCCTTTCCTCCGCCTTGGCGGCGTCAATCCCCCGCGGCCCGGCTTTTGACCTGGATCCAGGTCTGGCCTTGATCCCGGCTGCGATAGACCGTTCCCTCTCCCCCGGCGGCGTAGATGACCTGCTCGCTCTGGCGGCTCCACTCCAGATCGCTCACGCGCGGCTCCGTGGGCAGGCGGCCCACTTCCTCCCAGGTCATCCCGCCGTCGCGGCTGAGATGGACCGAGCCGTCGGTGTAGTCGTAGCCCATCACCAAGTCGCTGTTCGAGGGATGAAACTTGAAGACGAGAAGCCACAAGGAGGCTTCGACGTCCCGCCAGGTCAGACCGTCGGTGGAGTAATGCAGATTGAAGCGGTTGTCATGGGCGTCGTTGGTGTAGGCCAGCATTCTGAAAGGCGGGGTCTTAGACCCCTCGAGCCTCATCACGGCCCAGCCGGCCGCGTTGGGCGGCAGGCCTTGGTTTATTTGACGCCACGCCTCTCCGCCGTCGTCGGAGCGCAGAACGCCGAACTGGCGGGGGTGTATCTCGGCGCTGCTCCCGGAGTACTTGCCGTAGACGCCGGCGAAGAGGGTGGTGGGGTTCTGGGGATCTAAAACCACGCTCCCCGCGCCCTGGCAGGGATACGTTTGAGGATCGAAACCGGTCGGCAGCTCGGTCCAGGTGTCTCCGCCGTCAATGCTCTTGTAGACCAGGCCCACGGTGTTGAAGTAGAGTTGGTCGTCGTCATCGGCGAAGCAGCCGTTGGATCCGGCGTAGACCACCTCGGGATCGACCGGGTCGGCGACGACGGTGTACAAAGAGGTGTTGAAGCCCGCGTGGACCTTGTGCTCCCAGGTCTGTCCGCCGTCGATGGACTTGTAGACGCCGTTGTAGCGTGAATGCATCCGCGTCCAGTCGCCGGGACTGCCCACCAGGGAGACGTAGAGCGCCCCCTCGGGGCCGACGTCTAGGTCGTAGAACTCGCCGTAGCCGTAAGACTCAAAAAGGATGCCCTCATTTATGGCCCGCCAGGTCTCTCCGCTGTCCGTGGATTGATAAAGGCCGTCGTACTCGACGCCGACGTAAACAATGTCGTCGTCCTTGGGGTCCACCTTCAGGCTGCGGTGGGTGCGAAAGGTCGACCACTCCGGCGGCGTGAACTGGGCCTCGGCCGGCCCACAACTTAAAAGAAGAAAAAAGAAGATGAATACCGTGGCGGCGAACCGAAGCCGCTTCGATCCCCTGGGCGCCCCTCCAGCCAAACGTCTAGGCCGCACACTCGCTGACCGGCGCGGCGGTCTGGGGAGGACTGTCATTAATTCACACCGCCGGATTCTCTATTTTTCGCAGATGGATTTAACTTTTAAATATACAACCTCTCACGATCGTGTCAACGAACCCTCGTCTCCGGCCGCTTCGCCCCCACGGCGGCGGTTGTCAAGATTTCAGAGAAGTGCTACCTCTGCCCGAATCGGGGAAGAGATGAGCTGGTTCCTTCTGGGCCTCACTTCGGCCTTCTCCCTGGCCACGGCCGACGCCGCGGCCAAGGGCTTCTTTCGCCGCACCTCCTGGGCTGAGATGGCCCTGGCCCGGCAGGTCTACT
>CAYXRH010000152.1:8986-9529 GCA_964466355.1 uncultured Thermodesulfobacteriota bacterium | reverse complement strand
AAGTCAATATTCCCATCAGCACGAGGCTTATTCAGAAGGGCTTAGGGCATCGGGTGGTTTGAATGCTTTTGAGACTGGCCCTCAGATGGCCTGGCGGCCTGACCTGGCTCAACATGACAGCCAAACCCTTGCGCCAGTCCACAATCAAGACATGGCCAAACAAGTTTGGCCATGCCACCCTGGCCTGGGGTTGGCCTTTTTGTCCGTGGCGCCAGGGGTGTGACCCCGGCGCTCCTTTGACAAGCGACCACTTGATCGCCCGCGCTTCAGGCCGCCTCGGCTGGCTGTCAGGGGTGTGACCCTGACAGCACGCTTCAGCCGAACCTCCGTCACGTCGGGGCGGGGTTTAGCCCCACCCCCTGGCCTAGGGGCCGCGGGCAGATCAGCACGATCTTTCATCCTTTCGCCATCCGCTCCGCCATCCTGAATGGGCGGCCGATAGCCGAAGGATCTCCGCGCCGCCGGGTGGCATGGTCAAACTTGTTTGGCCATGTCCTGGGCTGCTTCGATGGGACGAGGGCCAGCCTTCGGCAAGGCGCCAGG
>CAYXRH010000152.1:0-8976 GCA_964466355.1 uncultured Thermodesulfobacteriota bacterium | reverse complement strand
GTACTTGGGTTCAGGCCGCCCGTGGTCTCGGGGACGCGGCCCTTTCCACCGCAGTCGGAGAGTTAACTCGCTCCTCAAGGCGGACATTTAATACGCTCACGACAACTTTTTAACAAACCTCTTGACGCGGCGGCATTTTTCATCTATCTTTGGTCTTACCAATCAGACCGGTATGGCCAAGAAAGGGCGAGGGGCGGCCATGAGCTTTTTTCAGAAAATAAAGACCTTTGAAGGCCGCAAGAAGAGCAGCCTCGTCGCGGCCAAGATAATCGAGAGCATCGAGCGGGGCCAGCTCCAGGAGGGCCAACGCCTGCCCTCAGAGAGGACCATCGCCGAGGAGATGGGGATCAGCCGGCCGCCGGTCCGCGAGGCCCTGAGCGCCCTGCAGATCATGGGCGTGGTTGAGAGCCTCACCGGAGACGGCACCTACGTCAGGTCCGGGGCGAGGGATCTTTTGTCCGGCTCCAAGACTATCGCCATGCTGGAGGAGAACGAGAGCCCCTTCGAGGTCCTCAAGGCCCGCATGGCCATCGAGTCGGTCATCATCGAGCTGGCCGCCAGGGAGGCCAGAGCCGAGGATCTGTTGAACATGCGCCGCTGCTTGGCCGACATGGAAAGGGCCGTCGAAACCAAGGATTTCGAAGCCTACTTCGCGGCCAACCGAAGGTTCCACCTCGCCGTGGCCGAGGCCAGCCACAACTCCGTTCTGGTCCGCGTCATGGAGCACCTCTTTGACGTGGAGAACCAGCCCCTGTGGCGCGAGGTCTGCCAGAAGCACTTCTCCAGCTACGAGAACCTGAGCTTTTACTTTCCCCAGCACCAGCAGATGTACGAGGCCATCGAAGCTGGAGATCAGAAGCGGGCCCGGAGCCTGGTTTACGATCACTTCCACGGCACGGTGGATGAGGTGAAGCGATACCTCTGAGCTTTGGAAGGGCCGCCTAATGTTTGAATCGCCCAGCCTCAAAACCAAAGAGGACGTCTGGCGGGCCATCGCCGACAACGTCGACCGGCTCATCACCGTGGACCTACCCTTGAGGGCCGTGGCCGGCCGGCTCTACCGGGACGCCCGGGCCAAATTCGACGCCCCCCTGACCTATCTGGCGGCCAGAAGCCTCTGTGGGGCCGTCAGGCCCGGCGGCGTGGCCCTCATCGCCACCGGCTGGCCCGACAGGCCGCACCTCAGCCTCGACGTCGCCGAGACGGACGGACCGCCCGGCGCGGCCAGTCTGGGGATGTCCCTTCATCGCGCCAGGGGGGCGGTGCCCTTCTTTATCATCGAGGAGAACCTGATCCCGGCCATGGCCGCCGTGGCCGCGGCGGCCGGGTTCAAGATCCTCTCGCCCCCCAAGGCCGTGGCGGCGGCCGAATCGAGGGCGCCCCTGCACGCGGCGGCGGTGGTGGGCTTCCCGGTGGACGCGGCCAAGGCCCAAGAGGCCGCGGCCGGGCTGCTGAGCGAGTGGCCCGTCCAGGCGGTCGTGGTCATCGAGAAGGGGGGCGCGAACGAAAAGGGGGTCATCCACACCTCCCGGGGGGACGACACCACCGCCCCCATGGCCAAGGCGGACGTTTTGGTCCGTTCGGCCGCGGACGAGAACATTCTGACCATCGGCGTCGGCGACGGCGGCAACGAGATCGGCATGGGCCTCATCGCCGACGAGCTTCGCCGCTGGCTGCCTTTTGGCCTTGAGTGCCGCTGCGGCTGCGGCGGAGGGATCGTGCCCGCGACCAAGACCGACCTCCTCGTCCCGGCGGCCGTGTCCAACTGGGGCGCCTACGGGGTGGCGGCCATGGTGGCCTTGATGGAGGCCCAAAGGGACGCCCTCCACTCGCCCGAGATGGAGCGGCGAATCATGTTGTCCTGCGTCCAGGCCGGACTCATCGACGGCGGCAGCGGATACGTCAGCGGCGGCGCGGACGCCCTGGCCACAGACGTCCACCAGAGCGTGGTCCGGCTGCTCGGTGAGCTGCTCGACAAAGGCCTGGCCCTGATGAAAACGTTCGGGTGAGGCATGGCCAGTCTGTTCGGGATCCTGGGTCAACTGCTCGTCAACGGACTCCTCCAGGGCGGGGTCTACGCCGTGATGGCCTCGGGCCTGTCCCTCATCTTCGGCGTGGTGAGGGTCCTTCAGATCTCCCACACCGTCTTGATCATTCTGGGCTGCTACCTAAGCTACACCGTCGCCGCCAGATTCGCCTTCGATCCCTTCGTCTCGCTGCTCATCACCGCCCCGGTCATGTTCCTCTTGGGCGTGGTCCTTTACCGCCTCGTCGTCGCCCCGCTCCAAAAGGCCCCGCCGGTGGCCGTCCTGCTGGCCTTCTTCGGCGTCATCCTCGCCCTGGAAAACACCATCGGCTTGATCTGGACGACCAACTACAACGCCATCCGCTCCGTCTATCAGGGCCAGGCCCTGTCCCTTTTCGGCTTCATCCTCCCCTTGTCCAAGACCCTGGCCTTTGGCGTGGCCGGCCTGGTCATGCTCGCCTTGCTTTTGTTCTTGAAGAAGACCGAGACCGGGCGGGCCATCAGGGCCGTCAGCCAGGACCGCGACACGGCCCGCATTCTGGGCGTGGACGTGGACAGGATCTTTGTCATCGTCTTCGGCCTCTCCACCGCCCTGGCCGCGGTGGGCGGCTCGCTGATGGGCGTGATCTACTCCTTTTATCCGGCCCTGCACTGGCAATGGCTGGGGGTGGTCTTCAGCGTGGTCGTCCTGGGCGGTCTGGGCAGCGTTCAGGGGGCCATCCTGGCCGCCTTGATCATCGGCCTGGCCGAATCGCTGGCCGCCTATTTCATCGGCTCGGAGTGGGGGCCCTTCGTCGCCTTCGCCATCTTGATCATCACCCTGGTGCAGCGGCCTCAAGGGCTCTTGGGCTTGAGGGGGGAGCGGTTTTGAGAGGGCTGGATTCGGCCAAGGCCAAAAGAGGCCTCATCATCTTCGCCGTAATCCTCTTGGGCCTGGCCCTGCTCCCCCTCCTGAGCCGGCACCGCTACCTTCTCCACGTCCTCATCGTCATCTTCGTCTACGTCACCCTGGTCGAATCCTGGAACCTGCCCGGGGGCTACGCCGGGTACACCTCCTTCGGGCACGTCCTCTTCTTCGGCGTCGGCGGGTACTGCACCGCCACCCTGGTGACCTATTATCACCTGCCCAGCGTGATCACCTATCTCTTGGGTGGGTGCTTGAGCGCCCTGGTGGCCCTCATCTTCGGCTACATATCCTTGAGGCTCAGGGGGCCCTACTTTGCCATCGCCACCCTGGCCCTGGCGACCATCGGCCGCTACATATTTCTCAACATTGATTACTTCGGCGGCGCCGAGGGCCTGCTTCTGCCTCTCAGCCCCTGGCCGCTGGAGTTCGAGAAGGTGCCCTATTACTACGCCTCCCTCCTCGTCGCCGCCCTGAGCGTGAGCGCGGTCTACCTCATCACCCAGACCCGCTTCGGGCTGGGGCTTTTGGCCATCAGGGAGAACGAGGAAAAGGCCGAAGGGGCCGGCGTGGACACGACCAAGCACAAGGTCATCGCCTTCATGATCAGCGCCTTCTTCCCCGGCGTCATCGGCGGCGTCTTCGCCTCTTATCTGGAGTACGTCAACCCAGACTCGTGCTTCAGTATCCTCTACAGCGCCAACATCCTGCTCATGGCCATCCTGGGCGGACTGGGCACCATCAGTGGCCCCATCCTCGGGGCGTCGATCATCGTCATTCTCTCCGAGGTCTTGAGCTTCACCCTCGGCCACCAGGTCCGCCTCGTCCTCTTCGGGGTCGTGTTGACCGTCCTGGCCATCTATCTTCCGGGCGGGCTTCTGTCCCTCAAGGAGAGGCTGGGCGGCGGGAAGATGAGAGAAAGCGTGTTCCAGGAAGAAGAGCGCCGGCGCCTGAGCGCCTCTTCGGTTTCGGATGCCTGAAGGAAGGGGTCGATGAGTTTTGAGATCAGAGGCGTGGTCAAGCACTTCGGCGGCATCCGCGCCCTGGACGGCGTGAATCTGAAGACTCCCCGAGGGGCCATCACCGGCTTGATCGGCCCCAACGGTTCGGGCAAGACGACCCTCTTCAACCTCTTGACCGGGTTCCTGCCCCTGGACGGGGGCCAGATTCTTTACCAGAACCGGCGCATCGACGGGCTCAAGCCCCATCAGATCGTCGAGCGGGGCATCATCCGCACCTTTCAGATCACCCGCGTCTTCCCCAAGCTGACGCTCCTGGAGAACATGCTCGTGCCCACCCGCCTCAATCGGCTGGCTCACCTCTTGGCCAGCCCCAGGGATGAGGCTCGGGTGAAAAAGGCCCTCCGGCTTTTGGACTCCATCGGCCTCAGGGCTTACGCCGACCAGCCGGCCGCCTGTCTGTCCTACGGACAGAGCAAACTCTTGGAGCTGGCTTTGTCCTTCATGATCGAGGCCGAGGTGATCCTTTTGGACGAACCCTCGGCCGGCATCAACCCCGCTCTCCAGGCCAGGATTAACGAGTGGATCATCGAGGAGAACTCCCAGGGCAGGGAGTTCTTCATCATCGAGCACAACATGGACGTCATCATGAACATCTGCCACCACATCGTCGTCCTGCACAACGGCCGCAAGCTGGCCCAGGGCGAGCCGCGGGCCATCCAACAAAACGACGAGGTCCTGGAGGCCTACCTTGGCGACTGAGAAGCTCGAGATCCAAAAGGTCGAGGCCTCTTACCAGAAAGGGGTCAAGATCCTGTTGTCCATCACCGTGGAGGTGTCGCGCCGGGACATCGTCTGCCTCATCGGCCCCAACGGGGCCGGCAAGTCCACGGTCTTGAAGGCCATAATGGGCCTGGCTCTCGTCGAAAGCGGCTCCATCACCCTCGAAGGCGAGGAGATCGCCAACCGCAAGACCCACGAGATCATGCGCCGGGGCGTGTCCTACGTCCCCCAGGGCCGGACCGTTTTTCCGGAGATGACGGTCTGGGAGAACTTGAGAATGGGGGGCTTCATTCTCAAGGACAAGCGCCAGGTCGAAAGAAGAATCCAGGAAGTCTTCGAGATGTTCCCCGTGCTCCAGGAATACCGCCATCTAAAGGCCTACGCTTTAAGCGGCGGCGAGCAGCAGATGTTGGAGATGGGTCGCGTCCTCATTCTGGACCCCAAATACATGCTCATCGATGAGCCGTCCATCGGGCTAGCGCCCAAGCTGAGGCGGTTGGTCTTTGAGAAGATCCAATTCTTGAATCGAGAGAAGAACATCGGCATTTTGATGGTCGAGCAGAACGCCGTCCAGGGGCTCGAAGCCTCGGACGTGGGCTACGTTTTGGACATGGGCCGGGTCCACTTCAGCGGCTCCGGGGTGGATCTGCTGAATGACCAAAGGATCCGGCGCCTCTATCTGGGAGGAGGTGAAAGCAGCGGCGAGGAATGAGGGCCTGGGATGAGGCCGCAGGAGGCAAGCAAACGCCTGATCCGGCGAGGCTTAGAGGCCTGGCCGGGAAAGGAGGGAAGAAATGGCCGTCAAGTGTTTAAAAGGCATTTTAAAAGCGTCATTGATCGGGGTTTTGGGGTTGGTCCTCGTGGCGCCGGCCGCCTTGGCCGCCGATCCGATCAAGATCGGCTGCACCATCTCCCAGTCGGGCCGGTACGCTGATTCAGGCTCATACTACAAAGAGGCCTATTTGATGTGGGCCGACGACGTCAACGCCAAGGGCGGGCTTTTGGGCCGCCCGGTGGAGCTGATCATCCCCGACGACGAAAGCTCGGCCGAAAAGGCCGTCGGCCTGTACGAGCGCCTCATCTCGGTGGACAAGGTCGATCTTCTCCTGGGCCCCTACACCTCGACCATCGTCTACCCCGTGGCCCGCATCGCCGAGAAGCACAGCATGGTTCTCCTGCAAGGCGGCGGCACGGCCGAAAAGATCTTCGACGCCGGATTCAAGTACATGTTCCTGACCCTGCCGGGCTTCTCCGAGCAGCACTCCATCGGCTTCTTCGAGTACCTCAAGACCCTGCCTAAAGATCAGTGGCCTCAGAAGGCGGCGGTCATCTACGGCGACAAGTCGGCCAGCATCGCCAACGCCAACGGCCACAAGGCCAGGGCCGAGGAGAACGGCATCCCCATCGTCCTGGACGAGAAGTATCCCCCGGATGCCACCGACCTGACGCCGGTCTTGAGCAAGGCCAAGAACCTCGGCGCGGACCTGCTCATGGCCGGGACCTACTTCCCGGACGCCGTGCTCATCGCCCGGACCATCGCCGAGCTGGACTACAAGCCCAAGTACGTCCTCCTCACCGCCGGCGTCTCGGATTACAAGTACGGCAAGGAGCTGGGCGATCTAGCCAACAACATCATGGGCACCGCCTGGTGGCACGACTCGGTCACCTTTGCCCTGGAGTGGACGAAGCGATACCAGAAGCGCTTCGGCCGGCTGCCCGACTACCACGGCGCCGGCGCTTACGCCGCGGCCCAGATTCTGGAAAAGGCCGTCACCGCCACCGGCGGCCTGGACAACATCAAGCTGCGCGACTACATCCTGAGCCATTCCTTTGACACGGTCATCGCCCAGAACTTGAGCTTTGACGAACGGGGCGCGCCGAGTTATTCCATGGTCACCCTGCAGTGGCAGGGCGGCGAACTCAAGGTCGTCTGGCCGCCGGCGGCCCAGACCGGAAAACCGAGGCCCTACGCGCCCTGAGTGAGAGGCCGAAGCCGGAGCGGGCCCGAAGCGGCTGGAAGCGGTTATCGGCCGCGGTTCCTTGGCCCGCTCCGGAGGCGGCCCGAAATTCGGAGCTCAACCAGCCAGCACTGAGGAGATTATTTATGGCAGAACCGAAACAGATGCGCATCATCTGCCCCAACGGGCACCTGGGCTTCGCCCCGACCAAGGAGGAGAGCTTCTGGCTGGGGGTCGAGACCGAGCCGGATCTTTACTGCTGCGATTCAGGCAGCGACGACATCGGCCCCGGCCCCCTCGGCGCGGACACCTCGGCCAGCCCCTTTGAGTGGCAGAAGCACGATCTGGAGCTGATGCTCCTCGCCTCCCGCCGCCAGGGCGCGCCGATGATCATCGGCTCGGCCGGAGACACGGGCGCCCGCTCCCGGGTGGACATGTACGTCCAAATCATCAAAGACCTGGCCCAGAAGCACCAACTGCCCAGATTCAAGCTGGCTTATTTCTATTCCGACGTGGACAAGTAGTATCTCCGGGCCAAGATGAGAAGAGGCGAGGTCATCGAGGGCCTCGACGGCCGCAGCGAACTCAGCGAGGCGGAGCTGGACAAGACCGACCGCGTCGTCGCCCAGGCCGGGGTTCACCCCTACATCGAGGCCCTGGACGCTGGGGCCGAGGTCATCATCGGCGGACGCTCCTCTGACTGCGTCATCTTCGCCGCGCCGGCCATTCGAGCCGGATTTCCCGAGGGGCTGTCGTATTACCTGGGCAAGGTCCTGGAGTGCGCCTCCTTTTGCGCCGAGCCCTACATGGCCAAGGAGTCGGTCATCGGCGCCATCACCGCTGAGGACGTCCAGGTCACGGCCGTGCACCCGGCCCAGAGATGCACCGTGGCCTCGGTGGCCGGACACGCCATGTACGAGAGGTCAAATCCCTTTTACGAGTTCGTGGCCGGGGGCATGCTGGACATGACCGCCTGCGTCTACGAGCAGCTTGACGAGAAAACGACCAGGATTATCGGTCCCAGGTTCGTGCCCATCGAGGGCCGGATAAAGGTCAAGCTGGAGGGGTCGGGCAAGGTCGGGGAGAGGTTCATCGGTCTCGCCGGGGTGCGCGATCCCTACACCATCAGCCACATCGACGACGTCATCCAGTGGACCCGCTCCCAGGTCGAGGAGAGATTCGCCGGCCAGGAGTACCAGCTCCACCACAAGGTTTACGGCCGCAACGGGGTCATGGGCCCCCTGGAGCCAGTCAAGGAGATAAAGTCCCACGAGCTGTGCATCGTGGTCGAGGGCGTCGCCCCGACCAGGGAGATGGCCCAGGAGATCACCATGATCGGCACCAGGCAGATCTTTTACGCCCGCCTGCCCGAGGTCAAGGGCACCGCCGGCACGGCGGCCTTCTGCGTGGATGAGGTCCTACCCGCTTCGCCGGCCTACACCTGGACCATGAACCACGTCGTTCCGGTGGACGATCCCATGGAGCTTTTTGACCTTCACCTCATCGAAGTCGGCTGAAGGGAGAGGCGGAAACGATGAAAAAGAAGAGACTGGTCGAGCTGGCCAAGACCATCCGCAGCAAGAACGCCGGTCCGGACAAGATCACCTTTGACGTCATCTTCAAGGACGAAAGCAGCTACGAGCTGGTCAAAAAAAGCCGGATCATCACCAGAAAGACCATCGCCAGGCTGTATGACATCCCCGAGGACAAGATCTCGGACTTCGTCGAGTTCAATCCGGCCAGGGCCATCAAGTTCACCATCTACCGCGACCGGCCCAGCGGCAGCCCCGGCGAGACCGACATCTTCGGCTGCCAGCAATACCCGCCGCTGCTGGATTTGGAGATACCCGTCGAGGACTGATACCAAGTTGCTTTCAAAGGTGTAATTTTGGTTGGTTGTTCTCACTTCAGGTCGAGGGTTCGGACAGGACTAAGGCTCGCTTACTCGCGGCCCCGAGTCGAATTCTTCTCCGACGGGGCCGCTTTCCCTTCCGCTCGCCAAGGCCTGTGACCCTCACCCTCAAATTCGTTCGAACAACCACACCAAAATACTACTTGAATGATGGCTAATACCAAGTTGCGATCTAAAGAGTAATATGGTATGGTGCCTTCAGGAGATAGATTCTGGAGGTGATTATGGGGAGGGTGACGAGGGTAGTGGATCATTTGACCGAAGCGGAGGTGAGGCAGAAGATAAAGGAGACTGTAGGTTTTTGGCGTGTCCAGAAGTGGTTGGTAATCTACAACGGTTTGGTTGATCCGCGCCCGGCCGAGGAGATAGGAAAGCACACTGGGTTAGCCCGGATATTTCACGAGAGCCTTAAATGAGACCTGATTGGCTGTTTT
>CAYXRH010000151.1:5011-9579 GCA_964466355.1 uncultured Thermodesulfobacteriota bacterium | reverse complement strand
AGGCGGAGCTGGCTCTCAAGAAGGGCCTGGTGGACCTGGCGGCCAGGGGCCGGGCCTTCCTGGCCGACCCGGACTGGCCCCTCAAGGCCCAGGCCGGCCAGTGGCGGGGCATCCGCCGCTGCATCGGCTGCAACCAGGGCTGCATTGATCATTTCTTCGCCGAGTATCCGGTCACCTGCCTCTACAACCCCCGCACCGGCCGCGAAAGAGAGCTCGAGGTCAGGCCCACGGCCCGGAAAAAGAGGGTCGTCGTCGTCGGCGCCGGGCCGGCCGGGCTGGAGGCGGCCCGGGTGCTGGATGAGATGGGGCACGAGGTCATTCTTTTTGAAAAGACCGGCCGCCTCGGCGGTCAGATAAACCTGGCCCTCAAGCCGCCGGGCAAGGAGGAGTTCAACAACGTCATCAAATACTACGCCCACGCCCTGGCCGCGAGCCGCATCGAGGTCCACTTCGAGGTCGAGGCCGACGCGGCCCTGGTTTTGTCTCAAGAGCCCACGGCCGTGGTCGTGGCCACCGGCTCAATCCCTTTGGTCCCTGACCTGCCCGGCATCACCAACCCCAGCGTGGTCACGGCCCAGGCCGTTTTGGGCGGCGAGGTCGAAGCCGGGGCGAACGTGGTCGTGCTCGGCGGCGGCAACGTCGGGCTCGAGACGGCCCACCTCCTCTTGAGCCAGGGCCGCCGGGTGACGGTCATCGAGCTGGGCCAGCAGATCGGCCTCGACCTGGGGCCGGCGAGGCGATACCTGCTCATGCGCCGCTTGCGCGAGCTGAAGCTCAAGCGCCTGGTCCGCTGCAAGATCCGGCGCATCCACCCTGATCGGGTGTCGTACGTTCGCCTGGAGAACGACGGATTGAGGACCCACCGCGAGCTGATCGGCGTGGACACCTTTGTCAACGCCATGGGGGTCCGACCGGCCGATGATCTGGCTTTGAAGCTGGAAGGCCGCCACGACCACGTCTTCTTGGTCGGCGACGCCCTGAATCCGGGCAAGATCCTGGACGCCGCGGCCGAGGGGGCCAGGGCGGCCTTTCAGATCGAGGCCCTTTGAACCGAAGCGTCATGACCATCCGGGAGAAGTTGGAGGCCGTGGAGGCCCAGACCCTCTCGCCCCTGGCCGCCTTGTCGGCTCAGAGCCGGGGGCGGCTCAAGGAAGAGCCGGAGTGCGACCTCCGCCCGGCCTTTCAGCACGACCGCGACCGGATCATCCACTCCAAGGCCTTTCGTCGGCTCAAGCACAAGAGCCAGGTCTTTCTCTCGCCCAGCGGGGATCACTACCGCACCCGGCTGACCCACACCCTGGAGGTGGCCCAGATCGCCCGTACCATGGCCAAGTCCCTTTGGCTCAACGAGGATCTGACCGAGGCCATCGCCCTGGGCCACGACCTGGGGCACACCCCCTTTGGCCACGCCGGCGAGGACGTCTTGAACGAGATCGTCGCCGGGGGCTTTCGGCACAACGAGCAGTCCTTGCGGGTGGTGGACGTTTTGGAGAACCTCAACCTCACCTTTGAGGTCCGCGACGGCATCCTCAATCACGCCAAGGGCATGGGCCGCATCCTGCCCCTGGACGACGAAGCGCGCCCGGCCACCTTGGAGGGCGAGGTGGTGCGGGTGGCCGACGTGACGGCCTACATCTGCCACGACATCGACGACGCCCTCAGAGCCGGGGTGCTCAAGTTCTCGGACCTGCCCGCCGGGGCCATCGATCTGATCGGCCCGACCCACTCGGCCCGCATCGGCCGCATGGTCCGGGACGTCATCCACACCACCCTGGAGAGGAGTGACCACAGAATCCATCTCTCCGAGCCCATGATCCGAGCCGTGGTCGAGCTGAGGAGCTTTCTCTACGAGCGGGTCTACGGCCACCCCTCGATGAGGCGGGACTTTGAGAAGGCCAAGGGGATATTGGCCGCCTTGTATGACCTCGTCATCCAGGAGCCGAACCGACCCGAGTACGCCGCGGCCGTGGCCCGCGTCGAGGGGGAGACGCCCAGCCGGGCGGCGGTGGACTTCATCGCCGGCATGACCGACCGCTACGCCATCTCCCTTTACGACAAGCTCTTTCTGCCCCGGCCGTGGGCCGTTTTGTGACCAGAGGCTCTCCTGAATCTCGCTCGCCCCTCGGGGACGCCTCACCAAAGGAGGAGTGCATGAACGACAAAAAGATGACTGGCCTCGCGGTGCTGGCGGTTTTGATGGTTTTTGTCTTGAGCGCCCCTGCCGAGGCGGAGAGCCCGCTCAGGCTCACCCCCCCGAATCCGGCTTTTTTAAACCACCTCCAAAACCCCTCTCCGAGGCCCCAAGTGAGCCGGGAGGGCCGATTTCTGGGCCGCCTTCCCTCGCCGCTTCAAACGGCCGTCCACAAATTAGAAACTCGCCCAATCTCCACCACTCTGCCGTCCAGATACGACATGCGCGATCCCAACGGCGACGGCGATCAGGGCGACAGCCTCCTGACGCCCGTCAGGGATCAGGGCCGCTGCGGCTCCTGCTGGGCCTTCGCCGCTTATGGCAGTCTGGAGAGCAATCTCAAGAAGGCCGCCGCGAGTGAGGATCTTTCCGAAGACAACCTCAAGCACCGGCACGGCTTTGATGTCGGGCCCTGCGACGGCGGGATGAATCCCATGGCCGCGGCCTACCTGGCCCGCCGCGACGGACCCATCAGCGAGTCGGATGACCCTTACGGCGAAGAGGAGGACTCCCCCTTCTGCTACGCCTGCGCCCCGACCCACTTCGTGGACGAGATCATCTTCCTGCCCGGACGAGCCAACTCCCAGGACAACGACTATCTCAAGCAGGCCGTCTTGGACTACGGCGGCATATCGGTCGGCATCGAGTGGGATGACATCTATTACAATCAAGAGACCCACACCTTTTGCAACACCGACCCCGAGGCCGAGGACAACCACGGCGTGGTCATCGTCGGCTGGGACGACGACAAGGTCGTTCCCGGAGCGCCCGGCTACGGCGCCTTCATCGTGCGCAACTCCTGGGGCCAGGACTGGGGCGAGGGCGGCTACTTCTACGTCTCATACTACGACACCAGGATCGGCCTCGAAGACAACGCCTGCTTCGTCGTCAAAGAGGCCTCAAGTTTCAGCTTTGACGAGGTCTACCAGTACGACAAACTGGGCTGCACCAACACGGCGACGTATTACACCCCGAGCCTCTGGGCGGCCAACCGCTTCTTCCCCGACGCCGACGGCCGGGTGACGGCGGTGAGCGTTTATTTGCCCGCGGACGGCATGGCCTATGAGATATGCCTCTTCGGCCAGTTCGACGCCGAGAACGAGATATTCGCCCAGCTCTTGACCAGCCTCAGCGGCTCCTTCACCTACGCCAGCTGGCACACCGTGACCCTGGACCAGCCGGTCTCCGTCCGAGCCGGCGACGATTTCGCCGTGGCCGTGAAATTCGTGGCTTCCAGCGAGGAGGAGGCCTCGATTCCGCTGGAGATGCCCATCCGGGATTACTCCTCCCAGGCCCGGGCCAACGCGGCTGAAAGCTATTATTCCTTGGACGGGCAGACCTGGCTGGACTTGATTGATCAGTTCCCGGACGCCAACGCCTGCCTCAAAGCGTTGGTGGACCGGGACTGAACCGTTTTCAATGGGCCGAGGGGGGGGCGGGCGAGAGGGCATGGCTTGGCCTGAAGAGCGGTCCGGGCCCGGCCTTCGCCTTGGCGTCCACCTCTCCATCGGCCGGGGTTTTGAGGCCACCTTGAGCGAGGCCAAGAGGCTCAACCTGGCCTGTCTGCAGATCTTCGCCTCAAATCCGAGATCCTGGGCGGCCAAGCCCCTCGACGAGGCCGAAGCCGCTTTGTTCAGCCAGGGCCTGAGACAAGCCGGCGTCAGTCCCTTGCTGGTTCACGCCCCTTACCTGATGAACCTGGCCTCGCCGGACCAAGAGATGTGGCGCCACTCCCTGGATATGCTCCTCCGGGAGATGTTCCGCGCCCGAAGCCTGGGCGCCTCTTCTCTGATTTTTCATCCCGGCTCTCATCTCGGCCGCGGGCTGAAGGCCGGCGTGGCGCGGCTGGCCGCGGCCCTCAAAAGAGGGCTCGATGAGGGGCCGGAGGGCGTCGTCCTGGCCGTGGAGAACACCTCGGGCGGCGGAGGCAGCCTCGGCGGCCGCCTGGAGGAGCTGGCCCTCATTTTGGACCAGGCCGGGGCCAAGGAGAGAGTCGCCTTCTGGCTAGACACGGCCCACGCCTTTGGCGCTGGATATGATCTGCGCTCCGGCCAGGGGGTTGACGCGTGGATCGAGAAGGCCGATTCGATCATCGGCTTGAGGCGCCTGGCCGGCCTTCACCTCAACGACAGCGACGCCCCCCTGGCCTCGCGGCGGGACCACCACCAACACCTGGCCCGAGGCCTCATCGGCGCCGTAGGCTTGAGCCGGGTGATGGCCCACCCCGCCCTGGACGGTCTGCCCGGGATCATGGAGACGCCCAAAAAAAGCGAGGCCGACGACCGGCGCAACCTGAGAACAGCCCGGAGGCTCAAGGCCGCGGGCCTCGCTTCGAGGCCGGGTTGAGCCCCGGCGCGGCGGCGGTGAGCCTCTGGTT
>CAYXRH010000151.1:1517-5001 GCA_964466355.1 uncultured Thermodesulfobacteriota bacterium | reverse complement strand
GCTCAAGCAGGAGCAGGCAGAAGTGGTGTGGACATGGAGGCCAAAAACCATATCATGAAGCTTAAGCGTAAAAGCCGGTCAGGCGAATGGTTAATGGCGATACATTTCGATCACCTCAACAGGCGTCATCGATAAGGGGTGGCCAAGACTGTGCTGCGGCGCTGCTTGCTGGTCGTGTTGGACGGCTTGGGCGATCGAGCCTTTGAGAGCCTCGGTCACCAGACCCCCTTGCAGGCGGCCGAGACGCCCCACCTGGACGCTCTGGCCGCGGCCGGGGCCAACGGGCTCTATCACGCCGCCCTGCTGGGCCAGGCTTTGCCCAGCGAAGAGGCCCACTGGGCCATGTTCGGTTACGAGCCCGAGGAGTTTCCGGGACGGGGCTTTTTGGAGGCCCTGGGCGCGGGCATAGAAATGAGGCCCGGAGACGTGGCTATCCTGGCCCATTTTGTCAGCCTCAGGGAGGAGGCCGGCCGCCTGTTTTTAGTCGCCAACCGGCCCGAGGCCAGTTCAGAGGAGGTGTCTCGTTTGGCGGCCGTGGTCTCAGACTACGAGTCCGGGGGCGTCTCAATCCACCTCTTTCCGACCCAGGGCCTGGACGGGATCGTGCGGCTCAGGGGACCAGTCTCCCCGGCAGTGACCGACACCGACCCCGTGGCTGAGGGGCTGCCTTTGTCCGAGGCGAAGGCCTGCTCCCCCAGGGTTCGGGGGACCAGGGCCGCGCTGACCGCCGAGGCCCTGAAAGATTACCTCGTCTGGTGCCATTGGCGGCTGGCTGGCCACCCGCTGAATCAAATCAGGGCCGAGGCGGGCCGTTGGCCCATAAACGGTTTGGTCACCCAACGGGCCGGCGGTTGGAAGAAGGTCCCTCTGTTCGAGGAGAAATGGGGCCTCAAGGCTTTGTCCATCTCCTCGGGTCTGGTCTATTGGGGCTTGGCTGGCTTTCTGGGCTTCGAGGTGCTGAGGGACGCGGACGGCCCAGACCCAGGCCAGGATCTGGCCCGACGCCTTCTAACGGCCGCCGAGGCGCTGCCTGATCATGATTTCATTCACGTTCACACCAAGGCTCCGGACCAGGCCGCCCACACCAAGAACCCCCAGGTCAAAAAAGAGGTCATCGAGGCCCTGGACCGAGGCCTCGGCCAGGTCAAGGAGACATTGGCCGCCGAACCAGATCTCCTGTTGGTGGTCACATCCGACCATTCCACGCCCAGCGGCGGAGCGCTGATCCATTCCGGCGAACCAGTGCCCCTGATCATGCTCGGTGTGGGGATGCGCCGGGACGAGGTGAGGCGGTTCGATGAGGTCAATTGCGCCCGCGGCGTCTTGGGTCTGGTGCGGGGGCCGGAGCTGATGCATCTGATCCTGAATCATGTGGACAGAATAAAGCTCCGCGGCCTCAGGAACGACCCCCTTGACCAGCCGTTCTGGCCAGGGGTCTACGAGCCCTTCAAGATCGACTAGCTCTCTCAAGACCTCTGGCCGCGGCTGATGGTAAAGGAGGAGGGGCATGCTCGACCTCGGCGTCATCCACGGGCGCTTTCAAATCCTCCACAACGACCATCTGACCTATCTCATGGCCGGCTGGGCCCGCTGCCGTCATCTGGTCGTCGGCGTCACCAACCCGGACCCGACCCTCACCCGGACCGACGAGGCCGACCCTGACCGCAGCCTGGCCACGGCGAATCCTCTGACCTATTACGAGCGCTACCAGATCATCAAGGCCGTTTTGGCCGACCAGGGTTTGAGCGGCCGGGATTTTTCCATCGTGCCTCTGCCGATCAGCTTTCCGGAGCTTTTTAAATATTACGTGCCCTTGGAGGCGGTGTTTTTCCTGACCATTTACGATGACTGGGGCGAGAAGAAGCTCCGGATGTTCCAATCCCTGGGGCTCAAGACCGAAGTTTTGTGGCGGCGCCCCCGAGCCGAAAAAGGCCTCTCGGCCACTCAAATCCGCGACCTCATGCGCCGCGGTGGGCCCTGGGAGGATCTCGTTCCTGCGGCCGCGGCGCGGCTGATTAAGGATCTCAATCTGATCCAGCGCCTCAGGCAGGCGGACCAGCCCGGAGAGTGAAGGGGCCGGGGCGAGAACAAAAACCTCGCCTCGGCCCCGGGGTGAGGGTCCTAGAAAAACCGGCCCCGCTGGTTAGCTCCAGGGGAAGGGGCTGTGGGAGACGGGGTGGAGCTGGCCCTTGATGAAGCGATCGAAGTGGAAAGGCTTCAAAAGAGCCTGCGCCTGCCCGCAGATCTCCTGGGCCACCAGTCGCCCGACGCCGATCATCTTGTAGCCGTGGTTGGAGTCGGCGATGAAGTAGCAGTTGTCCTTCATGGCGTCGAAGACCGGGAAGTTGTCGGCCGTGAAGGCCCCGATGCCGCCAGAGGGCTCGTTCTTGTATTTGGTGTGCTGGCCCTCGTAGCGCTTCTGACAGTGGGCCAGGGCCGAGGTCCACATGTGGACGAACTCGGGCCCGACGACGAACTCAGGCGAGTCGATGCCGTAGGGATCCACGGCCACGTCCTCCCGGTCGATGATGTACGGCGCCGCCCCGCCCTGGATGCCGCCGAAGTGGAAGTCCGGCTTGTAGTAGATGCCCCACATTTTGTCGGTGATGAGGGAGCCGTCCTCGCTGGAGTAAAGCGGGGCGTCGCTGTCGACGTGGATCACCGGCGGGAACTGGCCCTGGTTGTTCATGCCGAAGTTGGGATCCACGCCCAGGGTGCCTTCCACGAGGCACCAGTAGGTCCACATCCGCACGCCGGTGTGCATCTGACCGTCCCGACTCTTGATGTCGATCCGGTTGGGCAGCTCGAGCAGATCCCAGAAGGTCCTGGCCCAGGGTCCGGGGGCCACGACCACGTAATCGCATTTAATCTCGCCCTTGTTTGTCTTCACCGCGGCCACGACCGAGCCCTTCATCTCAAAGCCGGTGACCTGGACGCCGGTCATGAGGCGCACTCCCAAGGCCTCGGCCTTGTCGGCCAGGCGGTAGAGGGAGCGGGTGTTGTGGGCGTACCCGCCCTTCTTTTCGTGGAGGACGGAGGTGATGTTCTGGGCCTGCCAGTCGTGGAAGATGTTCTTTTTCATGTACTCCAGAGAGTCCTTGACCCCCTCGATGAAGACCGATTCGTAGCCGATGTCCTTCTGGCGTTGGTGGATCTGGGCCACGTCGGCGTGCATCGCCTCGGGCGATATCTGCATGTATCCCACCGGGCGATAGCCGTATTCTTCGGCGTCCTCCTCCCAGGTGGCCACGCTGTGGGCCATCAGCGCCTGCATGGCCGGCTGAAAATAGTTGTTGCGCACCACCCCACAGGCGATTCCAGAGGCCCCGGCCCCGATGGCCGCCTTGTCCAGGACGAGGATGTCCGCCCCGGAGCCGGATTTCTTTCTCTTCAACTCTCCGGCCAGATGAAAGGCTGTGCTCAGGCCGTGAATGCCCGCGCCGATGATGACGTAAGGGCAATGGGTCGGAAGCGACATTAAAAC
>CAYXRH010000151.1:0-1507 GCA_964466355.1 uncultured Thermodesulfobacteriota bacterium | reverse complement strand
ACTACAACCATCTCTGGCGCCCGTGGATACGCACATTAAAACTCCTCCTTTGGCCGTGTTGGCTTTGACTTCTTTTAAAGCAAAGAATTCTCGAAGCAAGAGAAAAGCGCCACCTCAACCGAGAATTGAGGAGGCGCTGGCCCGAGCCTCAAATCAGGGGCCGCAGGTGGCGCACAGCGGGCCTTCCTCTTCCTTCTTGCCCTCCTTCTCGGTCAAGGCCTTGGCCTTTTCGGCCATGTCCTTCAAAACGGCCTCGACCCGGCCGTGGATGGAGTGGGGCGGATAGGTGCCGTCCTTGCGGCGCCGTCCGGCCGGGACGTCGGTCAGGATCTCCAAGGCCTTGTCCACGTGGTCCAAGGCCCAGACGTGGAACTTGCCCTCTTTGACCGCTTCCAGCACTTCGGGCTTGAGCATGAGATCCCGGACGTTGGACTTGGGGATGATGACCCCCTCCTGGCCGGTCAACCCCCGGGGCTGACACACGGCGAAGTGGCCCTCGATCTTCTGGTTCACGCCGCCGATGGCCTGGAGCTCGCCCCGCTGGCTGATGGCGCCGGTGCAAGCGACGCCCTGCTTGAGGGGCAGGTCGGCCAGGGCGGAGATGATGGCGTAGAGCTCGGCTCCGGAGGCCGAGTCGCCGTCGACCATGCCGTAGCTCTGCTCAAAGGTGAGGCTGGCGGTGAGGCTCAAGGGGAAGCCCCGGGCGTAAGTGCCTCTGAGGTAGCCCTCCAGGATGAGCACGCCCTTGGTGTGAATGCTGCCGCTGAGCTTGGACTCGCGGTCGATGGACACGGCGCCGCCCTTGCCCAGGGAGATGTTGGCCGTGATGCGCGAGGGCCGGCCAAAGGCGTAGTCGCCGAGCATGTACACCGACAGGCCGTTGACCTGCCCCACCACGGCGCCCTTGGTCTGGATGTGGATGACGTCCTTGAGGATGACTTCTTGGAGCCGGTCCTCGTAGAGATTGCAGCGGTAGATCTTCTGGCGGATGGCCGTGTGGACGTGCTCGGCCCCGACGAGCTCTGAGCCGGCCTGGTGGGCCCAGTAGACTGACTCCCGGATCAGGTCGGCCACCTCGGCCAGTTGGAGAGTGATCTTGTCCTGGTGGCCGGCCAGCTTGGTGGCGTGATCCAAAAGCCGGGCCACGCCGGTGCGGTCAAAGTGAAGCAGCTCGTTCTCCTCGACGACCCGCTTGACGAAGTAAACAAAATCCTTGATGTTTTTGGCCTGGCGATCGACCTCGTCGGTGAGGTGGGCCTTGACCTTGAACAGCTTGGCAAAGGTGTCGTCGTAGGCGTAGAGAAGGTGGTAGAAGATGGGGTCGCCGATGAGGACGACCTTGACGTCCATGGGGATCGGCTCGGGCTTCATGCCCTTGGTGGTGATGAAGCCGAACATCTCGGCCGGGTCTTCGGTGCGTATCTCTTTGTTGCTCAAGGCCCGCTTCAGGGCCTCGTAGGAGATCCACCACTTTATAAGATCCAAGGTTCTGATGATCAAATAGCCG
>CAYXRH010000150.1:0-9619 GCA_964466355.1 uncultured Thermodesulfobacteriota bacterium | reverse complement strand
GCCCAGGAGGTCGTGGACCAGATCCGGAAGATCTGCCCCGATTACGAGCCCTGCGCCTACCTGAACAGCACCGCCGAGCCCGGGGCGATCAAGTGGCTTCTGAGCTTAAGGGTCGGCAACAGGCACAAGATCCTGGGCCACGTTGACGCCAAGTTCGCGGAGTTGATGCAGAACTTCCATCATTTCGCCTTCGGGACCTACATCGCCTACTCCCGGCCCAAGAACATGCGCTGCGCCCACAGCACGTTTCCCCTGGCTCTGATCAACAAGGGCGCGCGCCAGGTCTTGTGGAACTGGCTCAAGAATCCGATCAACTGGTTCAGGCCGCTGCGCATGCAGGCCGTGATGATCATCCAGCCGGTCGATTTCTTCGAGGACGGCCGGCAAGGCATGTGCGACGGCTGCCCGGACGCCATCTTTCACCAGGGCCAGCTCTACTGGAGCTGCCGCTTCAGCGAGGTGGAGCGGCTCGGCGGCTTCATCACCGCCTTCCCGCGTCAGACCCAGGCCGGGGAGGAGCCGGCCGAGACGAGGGTCAAGCAGGCCGTTTGAACCCTTGGCCAACGCTGACCACGGCCCGTCAATCAGGCTGATTCATCGCCTCTAGAGTGATGTCCTTGAGCCAGACAAGGACCGTTCTCGTCACCGGAGCCAACGGCTTCGTGGGCCGCAACCTCTGCCAGGCCCTGGTTGAAGCCGGACACGCGGTCAAGGGCCTGGTCCGGCCCGGCAGCGAGCGGCGGTTCTTGAGCGGCCTCAAAGGGCTGGCGCTCATAAGCGGCGACATCACCGTCCCGGAGCATTGGCCCCAGGCCCTCGAGGGAGTGGAGGCAGTCTTTCACGCCGCGGCCAAGGTCTCCGACTGGGGGCCTCGGGCCGAGTTCCAGGCGGCCAACGTCGAGGGCGTCCGAAACGTCGTCGAGGCGGCCCGGGAGCGGGGCGTCAGGCGGGTGGTCGTTTTGAGCACGGTGAGCGTCTACGGCTTTCCGGGCCAGAAAAACGTGGACGAGACCTTTCCGCTCCGGCCCCGGCCGAGCGACCCCTACGCCGCCACCAAGGCCCAGGGCGAAAGGCTGGCCTTGAGCTTCAACGGCCAAGGCGTGGAGGTCACGGCTCTCAGGGCCGGCGGCATCTACGGCCCCCACGACCAGACCACCTCCTTGAAGATGATCCCCTTTTTGCTGAAGGGCCGCTTCTGCCACGTGGACCACGGCCGGCGGGTCATGGCCCCGCTTTACATCGACAACCTCATCCAGGCCTTGAACCTGGCCGCCTGGAGCCCGGCCGCTCCGGGCCAGGTCTACAACATCGTTGACCAGGGCGAGGTCACCTGGCAAGAGTACATCGCCTGGATGTGCCAGGAGCTGGGCTGCCCCTTGTCCCGGCTGTCCGCGCCAGGGTGGCTGGCCTGGCCGGCGGCCGGGGCCGTCGAGTTCGGGGCCAGGCTGGTGGGGCTCAAAGACCCGCCGCCCATCACCAGGTACCGGGTCAGGGCCGTCATGAGGGACAGCCACTACAGCATCCAAAAAGCGCGGCGAGAGCTGGGCTACGAGCCCCAAGTCTCCACCAGGGAGGGGATCAGGCGGACCATAAGGTGGTATCGGGAGTGGGAGAGGGAGGGGGGAGGAATATCCGCCGGAACATGAAGACTTGCTAAGATTCAAGCAGCGTCAAGGGCGGAAAGCGCTGATGAAGGCTCAAGTTGGAGTCAGGACTAAATTGGGACATTGAGGGGCGCGGCATCCTTAAGAAAATACGACTACTTTTTGGCGGAGGTTAATTATGGGGGAGGTAGGAAGCCAAGAATCAACCCAATGCCCAGTTTGCCTGGAGTCTGCCACAAGGCGATTATTCGATAACACCAGCGGGGAGTATATAAATTGTCCCCGTTGCGGGAAATTCTACATTGGCGAAAAATTCAGTTTTTTAGCTAAAATAACTGGCTCCGCGCCGGATGTACATGCTGACAAGTATATGTACCTAGGAGATAGAGACAGCAGAACGCGTTCTGATTTATCGTCCTGGCTCCGGGAAAACGAAGATAGAAATGTAATGCTCCACCTGTCCTTTCTTGAATACGATTCCGCTGACTCCCACCGTCTGGCCTTTGATTCAGCCCGAGCGCAAGTCAGGACCTTCCACGACCGAGCGGACAAACTTCTCCGGGCCATGGCCAGAAAGACCACCCACGCGGGCCAAAGACTGCCCCTCGGCGAATGGGTGGACGAATGGGTTGCTTTGTCGTGGGCGCTCAACAGAAAAGAGTTATTGGAAATCATCTCTTACTTATCCAATGAAAGACGGGTTGCTCCACCAAATGGGTTTGATTATTTAGATACACGGCCGGATGAAATAGCCGACGGTATAAAGATTGAACCAAACGGCTGGGCGTATTTAGAGACCCTCAGGCAGATCAGGCCCGAAAGCCGGCAAGGGTTTGTGGCCATGTGGTTCGATAAGGAAACGATCCCTTTGTGGCGTGAAGCAATTGAACTGGCCGTAAAGGAGGCAGGGTATAATGCGTTCAGAATAGACCTCAAGCCGCACGTGAACCGCATCGACGACGAAATCATAGCCGAGATTAAGCGAAGCCGGTTCTTGATCGCTGACCTCACCGGCCACAGGGGCGGCGTCTACTACGAGGCCGGGTTTGCGCAGGGCTTGGGCTTGCCCGTATTCTGGACCTGTCGGGAAGATGATTTTAATAGAATTCACTTCGACACGCGGCAGTTCAATTGCATTAAATGGTGCGACGACGAAGACGGCCGCGAACAACTGAAAAAGGATCTTCGTTGGCGGATTGAAAGCGTTCTCGGGCGTGGACCCGCCGACCCAGAGGGGGAGAACTGAACGAAGGAAGCCTTCTTCGCGGTCAGGGGTGTGACCCTGACCGCACGCCAAGCGGGGCCAAAACCTGGGGGCAATCTCGGGGCTACCTCCCCGATCCCCAGGACCATCTTGGCCCAAAAGTGGCCTCAAGGTCACACCCCTGACGCTTTTTTAGAGGAAGCGGAGCTTGTTTCTGGCCATCGCCCCAACTGATTGGACGGCTCTATCCTGATCCAGTCTCCTTAAGCCGCAGCCTCTTCTCCCCCAAGAGCGAGAAGGCCAGCCAGTCAAAGGCCAGGTCCAAGAGCGCCTCCTGGTCTTTTTCGAGCTTGGCCAGGCGGGCCTGGCCCAGGTCAAAGAGGTTCAAAAACCGGGTCTCAAAGACGAACTCCTTGAACCTGTCCAGGTTGTAGGAGGCCAGATAAAACATCCGCCGGTTCTTCTGCCCCCGCTCCCCGCCGCCGGGCCCCCGGGGATGGGTGACGACGGCCAGCCAGCGGTCGTTGAACCTGAAGTAGGGCCCCAGCCCCTGGTTGACGAGCCATTCTTCAATCGTCCAGGATCTGTCCTCGCCCCAGCCGAGGCAGTGCTTCTCCTCGACCAGGTAATACTTCTCCCAGACCTCGCCGGCTCCAACGCCCCTGGTGGCGGCCCTGGCCAGGGGATAGACGCGGCAGGCGCTGGGCCGGTCCTCGTAGACCCGGCAGCCCGCGTCGCTCAAGAAAGGACAGCCCTCCCCCTGGTCCATCTTGAGCCGCAGCATGGGCCAGCGGCCGGTCTCTTTGGCCGGCGCGGCGTACTTCTCCAGAAAGGAGCCGGCCTCCAGGCCCAGGCGCTTCTTGAGCCTCAGAATGTCGTAGGGCGTCAGGACGATGCTGATCCGGCGGCAGCAGACGGTGAAGCAGCTCACCTGGGGGTGGCAATCAAACCGAAAGCGCTGGCCGACCGGAGCGAAGAGGGCCAGGGGGTCGGACCTAGGCTGGTCCACTCTCTTGACCCTGGCCCGGCTTGAGGGCGATGGTCTTCTCGGCGAAGAGGCCGAACTTGACCCAGTCAAAGCCGAGCTTTAAAAGCTCGACCCGGTCGGTCTCGATCAACCGCAGACGCGCCTCCTTGATCTCGAAGCGCTCAAGGAAGCTCGATTCGAGGACGAACTCCCGGAAGCGGTCCAGGTCGTAGCAGGCCATGTAGACCATGCGGCTAATTTTGGGGTTGTCCACGTCCAGCTCGGCCATCCGGGGATGGTCGACGATCTCCTGATAGGCGGCGTCGAGCTCGGCGGAGAGAACGACCCCCTGCTCGATTAGATACGCCTTGACGCTGCGGGTGGCGGGCTGATCGAGCCCGCGGCAGAAACTTTTGTCGGCCATGATCTTGAAGTCCTGCCGCCCGATCAGATCCAGGGGGAACATCCGACACGACCAGGGGCGGTCATCGTAGA
Organism: uncultured Thermodesulfobacteriota bacterium; assembly: GCA_964466355.1. GTDB lineage: Bacteria > Desulfobacterota > Desulfarculia > CAYXRH01. The sequence continues at coordinate 5,349 of CAYXRH010000150.1, read as the reverse complement.
CCCGGCAGCCCTCCCTGGTCACGAAGCAGCATCGATGATCGTTTTGGGGGTCCATCTTCAAGACGACGAGGGGGATGACCGGGTTGGGGCCTCTCAAGGCCAGGGTGTGGTTGGCCAGAAAGAGGGTCGTGTCCATGTCGAGGCGCCTGGTCAGGCGCAGGACGTCAAAGGGAGTCAGGAAGATGTTCACTCCGGCGCAGCAGGTGGTGAAGCAATCCAGCCCCGGCCGGCATTGAAAGGTGAAGTCGTCGTCAAGACCCAGGAGGGCCGAGTGTTCGTTCATAATTGAGGCCTCACTTATGACATTTTATTCAGTCTTCTTGCTAAAAACCGCCGCCGAAGGTTTGTTTTGGCCTTTGGGGGCCAGGGGGGTTTTATAACAGCCCGCCTCTTCGCGGTCAACGACAAAGGCCGGCCGGCGCAGTTGACAACTCGCTCAAGACTCTGGTAGAAATTCTAGGGGAAGTCACATCTTAGCGCCTTGAAATTATAAGGAGGTATTCATGAAAAAGGGGCTTCTCGTCCTTTTGGTGGTGGGGCTGTCAGTGGCCCTGCTGAGCGCGGGCGCCTTGGCGGCGGGGAAGAAATTCAAGGTCGGGGTGACGGTCATCGTCGCCCACCCAGCCCTGGAGGCCGATCAAAAAGGCTTTGAGGCGGCGTTGAAGGAGGCGGGGCTGGATGTGACCTACGACTACCAGAACGCCCAGGGCGAGATGCCCAACGCCCAGGCCATCGCCCAAAAATTCAACAATGACAACTCCGTCGATCTGGTCCACGCCATCGCCACGCCGACCTCCCAGGCGGCCTGCAAGGTCATCAAGAACAAGCCGGTGGTCTACTCCTCGGTCACCGACCCGGTGGACGCCGGCCTGGTCAAGACCATGGAGGCGGCCGGAGGCAACGTCACCGGCGTGTCCGACGCCTGGCCCATCGAGAGGCAGATCAAGCTCTATCACGAGATGCTGCCCGAGGCCAAGAAGTGGGGCACTGTCTACAACGCCGGCGACGCCAACTCGGTCAAGAGCATAAGCTGGACCAAGGAGGCCATGCAGAAGTTCGGGCTGGAGCTGGTGGAGGTGACCATCTCCAACTCCAGCGAGGTCTTCACCGCGGCCCAGTCCCTGGTGGGCCGCGGTGACGCCGTCTACATCACCTCGGACAACACCGTCGTCTCCGCCTTTGAATCCGTGGTCAAGGTCTGCAACAAGGAGGAGCTGCCCCTCTTTGCCGGAGACGTGGACTCAGTGCCCCGGGGGGCCATCGCCGCCCTGGGCTTTGACTACTACGCCGTGGGGCACGCCGCCGGAAAGAAGGCGGCCATGATTCTCAAGGGCGAGAAGAAGCCCGGCCAGATTCCCTCCGGCTGGGCCGAGGACCTGAGCCTGTGGATCAACCTCAAGGCGGCCAAGACCCAAGGCGTCAGCGTGGGGGAGAAGTTCATCAAGATGGCCAAGAAGGTCATCGAGTAAGGATCCGACAATCGAGCGGGTCGCGCTCCTTGGGCCGCTGATCTCGGGTTGGCAGGCGCGGCCCGCTTGATTCAAGGCTTTCATGATCCTGAGCATCCTGCCCATCACCCTGGAGCAAGGTCTAGCTTACGCCCTCGTCGCCCTGGGCATCGCCTTCACTTTCCGGGTGCTGGCCTTTCCGGACCTGACCGTTGACGGCTCCTTTCCCCTGGGCGGCGCCGTGGCCGCCCGCCTCATCATCGAGAACGTCGATCCCGCCCTGGCCGCGACGGCGGCCCTGGCGGCCGGCTTTGTGGCCGGATGCGTCACCGGCGTCCTCAACACCAGATTCAAGATCAATTCCTTGCTGGCCGGCATCCTGATGATGACCATCCTCTACTCGGTCAACCTGCGCATCATGGGCCGGGCCAACATCCCCCTCCTGACCGTGAAGACCATCTTCACGCCCATGGAGAACATGGCCATCGACCGCGACATCCCGGTCATCATTTTCTTCCTCGTCATCGCCATGTTCTTCAAGATCGTCACTGACCTTTTCCTGCACACTGAATACGGCCTCGCTCTCCGGGCCACCGGCGACAACGAGCAGATGATCCGCTCCCTGGGCGTCAACACCGACACGGCCACGGTCTTGGGCCTCGGCTTCTCCAACGCCCTGGTGGCCCTTTCCGGGGCCCTCATCGCCCAGGATCAAGGCTTCTCCGACGTGGGCATGGGCATCGGCATGATCGTCGCCGGCCTGGCCTCGATCATCATCGGCGAGGCCATGCTCCGGCCCAAGAGCGTTTTCTGGCTCACCGCGGCCGCGGTCCTGGGCTCGCTTCTCTACCGCTTCATCATCGCCCTGGGCATGCGTCTGGGCCTCGCCCCGACCGACCTGAAGATGGCCACCGGCCTGATGGTCATCCTCGCCCTGGGCGTCCCGGCGATCAAGGGCGTGCGCCAAGGCAAGGTCCACTTGCGGGGGGTCTGAGGCCTTGAACGGCGGCAAGCTGATCGTGGACAACGTGACCAAGATCTTCAACCGGGGCACCCAGGACGAGAAGGTCGCCCTGGACGAGATCTCCTTGGAGGTGAGGCCAGGGGAGTTCGTGACCATCATCGGCTCCAACGGCGCCGGCAAGACGACCCTTTTAAACGTCGTCGCCGGCACCATGCCCGCCGACCAAGGCCGCGTCTTCATCGGCGAGGAGGAGGTGACCAAGACCCCGGAGCACGCCATGGCCGGCTACCTGGCCCGGGTGTTTCAAGACCCGACCAAGGGCACGTCCGCCTCGCTGACCATCGAGGAGAATCTGTGCCTGGCCGAGCTGAGAGGCCGCAAGCGGGGCCTCAAGTGGGGCGTGACCAGGGCGCGGCGGCGGTGGTACGCCAAGCTTCTGGAGGTCCTGGAGCTGGGCCTAGAGACCAGGCTCGGCGACAAGGTCGGACTCCTTTCGGGCGGCCAGCGCCAGTCCTTGGCCCTCTTGATGACCACCCTCCGCCTGCCTCAGCTCCTTCTCCTCGACGAGCACACCGCCGCCTTGGACCCCAAGACGGCCGAGAAGGTCATGGATCTGACCGAGGTGATGATCCGGGAGAACCGCCTGACGACCCTCATGGTCACCCACAACATGAATCAGGCCCTGCGCTACGGCAACCGCATGATCATGCTCCACCAGGGCCGCATCCAGCTCGACGTCAAGGGGGAGGAGAAGAGCGGCTTGAGCGTCAGCGAGGTGATCAGCAAGTTCGGCCGCAGCCTCAAGGACGAGACCCTGTTCTCGGCCGAGGAGAGCTAGTGGGCCGGCCCCGTTCCATGTGGCGGCCCAAGGAGCCGCAGGAGGCCTACGACGCCGTCATCATCGGCGGCGGGCTGCACGGGCTGGCCTGCGCCTACTTTCTGGCCCGGGACCACAAATTCAAGCGCCTGGCCGTTTTGGAGAGGCGCTACTTCGGCTTCGGCGGCTCGGGCCGCAACACCGAGGTCATCCGGGTCAACCAGCGCGCCGTGGAGATAATCCCCTTTTACAAGGCCGCCTTTGACTTGTGGCCCCGGCTCTCCAAAGAGCTCAACTACAACCTCATGGTCTGGACGCCGGGGCTCATCGGCCTGGCCCATCACGATTTCACCTTGAACGCCATACGCATGAAGGCCGAGACGGGCCGCTTCCTGGGCGTCGAGACCGAGCTCCTCACCCCGGAGCAGATCAAAAAGCGCGTCCCGGCCCTGGACATCTCCGACCGGGCCGCCCTGCCCGTCATCGGCGGCTACTACCACCCCCCCTCCGGCACCGTCCGCCACGACGCCGCGGTGTGGGCCCTGGCCCGGGGGTGCGACCGCCGCGGGGTGGATCTGTGCCCCGGGGTGGAGGTGGTCGGCCTCAAAGTGGCCGGCGGCCGCGTCCAGGGCGTCGAGACCGACCAGGGGTTCATCTCCGCGCCCCTCGTCCTCAACGCCGCCGGGGGCTGGTCAGCCGAAGTGGCCCGTCTGGCCGGGGTGAACCTGCCGGTGGTCACCCTCCCTCTCCAGGCCTTGGTCACCGAATCGATCAAGCCGTTTTTGGACGTGGTCCTGGTCTCGGAGTATTATTTCGTCTATCTCCAGCAGGCCCTGAAGGGCGAGCTGGTCATGGGCTCCCACATGGACCCCTTTCCGAGCTACTACACTTTGAGTTCGACTTACGAGTTCGTGGCCCACGAAGCCTTGTACATGCTCGAGCTCTTCCCGGATTTGGCCCGTCTGAGGCTGATGCGCCAGTGGACCGGCCTGACGGACATGACCCCGGACCACGCCCCCATCATGGGCCCCAGCCCGGTGGAGGGGTTCTACTTGGACGTGGGCTGGGGTTATTTTGGCTTCAAATCAGCGCCCATGTGCGGCAAACTCATGGCTGAGTACATGGCCACCGGCCGCTGTCCCGAGATGATCGCCTCCCTTGGCCTGGAGCGGTTCGAGACCGGACGGCTGGTCCCCGAGGTGGTCATGGCCCGCACTTGAGAGGGTGCGGCTTAAAGCGACGACGCCGGATCAAAGGACGAAACATGGCCTTCATGATCCCCTGTCCCCACTGCGGCCCGAGAGAGGTCGGCGAGTTCAAGTTCGGCGGCGAAGTCAAGGCCCCGCCGGGCCCCGAGGCCGATCTCGAGGCCTGGCGCCGCTACAACTATCACCCCGGCAACCGGGCCGGCCTCCAGGAGGAGTGGTGGTTCCACGCCTGGGGCTGTCAGACCTGGTTTAAAATCCGACGCGACACCTCAACCAACCGGATCATGACCGACTGACTTCATGATAGACCGCCTGCCCCAGACATCGACCCAGGTTTTTGACCGCGCCACGCGGCTGACCTTTTTTTACCGCCGCCGACCAGTCCAGGCCTTCGCCGGCGACACCATCGCCTCGGCCCTCCACGCCGCCGGAGTCAAGATTTTCTCCCGCTCTCTCAGGTACCACCGCCCCAGGGGGTTGTTCTGCTTGAGCGGCCACTGCGCCCACTGTCTCGTCCAGGTCGACGGCCAGCCCAACGTGCGGGCCTGCCGGACCAGAGTCAGGGAGGGGATGCGCGTCGAGCCCCAGAACGTGCTTTTTAGCCCCGAGAGAGATTTGGCCGGCGCCTTGGACAAAATCTCCTGGGCCATGCCGGTGGGCTTCTATCACAAGTTTTTCCACAAGCCGGCCCTTGTCTGGCCCCTGGCGGCCGGGGTCATGCGGCGGGTGGCGGGCCTCGGTCGTCTGGAGCCGCTCCAGGAGAGCCTGCGCTTTGATGAGGTCCATCTCCATCCTGACGTTCTGGTCATCGGCGGCGGCCTGGCCGGCCTCGAAGCGGCCGCGGCCCCCGCCCCCGGCCGGGGGGGGGGGGGGCACCACGCACCCCCGCGCCCCCCGGGGGGGTTGGGAACA
>CAYXRH010000149.1:0-9625 GCA_964466355.1 uncultured Thermodesulfobacteriota bacterium | reverse complement strand
GCGTTCGGGTCGTCCCCCTGGCCGCGGGCGAGGAATTCAAGCCCGTGACCGACCCCCGAGCTTCGGCGACCGTCCGCGAGCGTTATGGGTTAAAGCCCACATTTATTTTGAGCGTCGGTGGCTTCGACGCCCGCAAAAACCTGCCCCGGCTGGTGCGGGCCTTCGGCCGCCTGGTCAGGGACGGCCGGGCCGAGGGCGTTGATCTGATTCTGGCCGGGGCCACCGAAAACGCGGCCCAGGTGGCGCCGACCTTGAGGGCCATCCAGGACCAAGGGCTGACGGAACGCGTTAAATTATTGGGCCTTGTACCAGATATTGACCTGCCGGCCGTCTACAGCCTCGCCCTGGCCCTGGTCTTCCCCTCCCTCTACGAGGGGTTTGGCCTCCCGGCCTTGGAGGCCATGGCTTGCGGCTGCCCTGTCTTGGCGGCCCGGACCAGCTCCCTGCCCGAGGTGATCGGCCAGGCCGGGGCCTACTTTGACCCTCTCAGCGAGGAGGACATGGCCCAGGCCATGAACCAGGCCCTCAGCCAGCCTGAGCTGAGGACCCTTCTCAGGGAAAAGGGTTTGGCCCAGGCCAAACGCTTCTCCTGGGCCAAGACGGCGCGGCTGACCACGGCCGCCTACCGCGAAGTGTTGGCCGAGGCGGGATCGTGCGCTTAGGCTTTGTCATCCACCGCTACGGCCAAGACTTCTCCGGCGGCGCCGAGGCCCACTGCCGCGCCCTGGCCGGCCGTCTGACCCACAGAGCCGAGGTGGAGATCATCACCACCACCGCCCAGGACTACACCACCTGGCAGAACTTTTACCCCGGCGGGGAATTCTTTGACCAAGAGGTGCTGGTCAGGCGCTTCAAGGTGGCCGGAGAGCGCCACTTGAGGCTCTTTGATGTGATCAACCGGACGATCATGAAATTGAAAGGGCGATCGCCCATTTTTTTAGAAAAGCTGTGGCTGAGGACCCAGGGGCCTTACGCCCCGGACCTGCTGAACTTTCTCAAGGTCGAGGGTCCGGGCTACGACCGCCTCATCTTTTACACCTATCTTTATGAGCCGACAATCAAGGGCCTGCCCCTGGTCCGCGACCGCGCCTGGCTCATCCCCACGGCCCACGACGAGCCGGCCCTCGGCCTCAAGATAATGAGACCCGTCTTTGAGCAGGCCAGGGGGCTCGGGTTTTTGTCTCCGGCCGAGTCTGATCTGGTCAACCGCCGCTTCAACGTCGCTTCAACGCCCCAGGCCATCATCAAATCCGGCGTGGCGCCGCCGGACCGCCTGGATAGCCGGGCGTTCGCCCAGAAATATGGCCTGGACAAATATCTCCTCTACCTCGGCCGCCTGGACTATCACAAGGGCCTGCCCGAGCTGTTGGACTTCTGGGCGGAGGCGGCCCAAGATCTCCCCGGCCTGAAGCTGGTTTTAGCCGGCGAAGAAAAGATGAACCTGCCCCTGATCGAGGGCGTCGTCCGACCCGGCTTCATTACTGAAGACGAAAAATGGTCAGCCCTGGCCGGCGCGGCGGCGCTGATCGCGCCTTCGCCGGTGGAATCACTCAACCTGACGGTTCTGGAGGCCGGCGCCGTGGGCCGGCCGGTTTTGGTCAACGGACGCTGCCCGGTTTTGGCTGAATACGTCGCGCAATCCGGCGCTGGTCTGGCCTACCGCGATCTGGACTCGTTCAAGATCGGCTTGTCCAAACTGAGTGATCCTGTTTTGGCCCAAGCCATGGGCTGGCGTGGCCGAGAGCTGGTGCGGCGGGAATTTTCTTGGGAAGCGGTGGACAAAATCACCAGCCAGTGGCTGGCTTTGTGAGTCGCGCGCGGCTTTGAGCGGCCTTGTCATCATGGTATGGTGCTTCCAGCCAACGCGCCGGCGGCGGGCGGTTGAAACCCTTTTTCGACGGCCAAAGCGATGTACACTAAATACGAAAGCATTTTAAAGCTGCCCCGGCCGCTGCTGGGCCTGGCCGGGGCGGGATTGGTCTTGGGGCTGTGGTACGGGACCGATCTCTCCGACCCGGCCGCCGTGGCCCTCCTCGTCTTCCTGGCCTTGTCCTTGGCCGCGCCTCAGATGCTCCAGTGGCTCATCAAGTGGCGGATAACGCCCAATCAGGTGACCATCATCGGGGTGATCGTCTCCCTGGCCGCCCTGCCCTTCCTGACTTGGGGGTTTTTAGAGACGGGCTGTCTGATCATCCTCGCCGGGGCCCTGATGGACGTCCTGGACGGCCACCTGGCCCGGGCCGGCGGCCAGGTCAGTCAACGGGGCGGCTTCCTGGACTCTGTCCTGGACAGGATCAGTGACGCGGCCATTTTGGTCGGTCTCAACCTCTATTTCATCGGCCGGCGCCAGCCCCTGTGGGCCTCGTTGAGCTTGTTCGCCCTGGTGGGCGCTTTTCTGGTCTCCTACACCCGGGCCAAGGCGGAGAGGCATCTGGACAAGTGCGAAGTCGGCTTCATGGGCGAACGCCCAGATAGAATGATCGCCCTGGTGGCGGGCGGGTTGATCGGCTACCCTGAAGCAGGCGTGGTCTTTGTTCTCGTCTTCGCCTGGCTGACCACCATCCGCCGCGTGCTCTACACTTGGTCCCGGCTGGATCAGACGACCGAGCCTGAATGATCCCGCCGTCAATCCTTAAATGCTCGGATCAGCTTTGGTCATTCAGCGTGACTGAGCAGGAATTCCCTGATGATGCGCAAGCTTTCGGCCGGGCACTCCTCCTGAGGGGCGTGCCCGCACTCCGGAATGGTCGCCAGCCTGGCGGTGGGTATCTCCTGGGCCAGCCTCAGGCCTTCCCGCAAAGGCAAGATCACGTCCCCTTCACCCCACAAAATTAAAACCGGCGCCTTGACCCCGCGAAGCTTGCGAGTGAAGTCCTCAACATTGGGCGGCAGAATTTGTTGAGCCGATTTTAAGGCGGCGTAGGTGGCGTTGGGGAGCTGGGCCAGGCTGGCGTAGGTGGCCAGCTGATCCTCGGTTATCTTGGCGTCGTCAAAATAGACGCGCCTCAAGACGAGTTTGGTTCGAAGCCCCGTCGGGATGAGCCTCATCATGAGGCCGCCGATGAACTGCGAACCCAAGATGCGAAAAAAGGGGGTCCTTTGATCAGCAAAGGCCGGTGTGTCGATGAGGACGAGAGCTTTGATGAGATGGCGCTTTGAGGGGGCCAGGTTGAGATAGGTGATCAGAGCCACGGCGCCGCCCAGGGAGTTGCCGACCAAGCTCACTTCCTCGAGCTCCTCGTCCTCGATGAACCGGGTGACGATGGCCGCCTGGTCGAGGATCGAATATTTATCGTCCCGCGGTTTGGCCGAGAGGCCAAAGCCCTTCAAGTCAAAAGCCATCGTCCGGAAATTCTCGGCCAGGATCGGCGTCAAGTAGCGCCAGGAATAGGCCGCTGCCCCAAAGCCGTGGAGAAAGATGATCGGCTTACCCTCCCCGGCCTCCTGATACCTGATGGTCAGGCCCTGGCAATCGTAGGTCTTCATTGATTTGTTTAAAAGGCCAAGAATCTTGAGGGATTCGGTATCAGTTCTCTCTGAGCAGCCGCCGATAAGCCAGGCGGCCAAAATGAGGCTCAGCAGCCCCACGGCCGTCACGCGTCTTTGTCTTAGGCTGGTCATGCTCTCCCCAAGCTCATCATCTGGGTTAGCTAGTGCCCAATTTGAGGCCGAATGTCAAGAATGCTCGCGCGAAGGGCACTTGTGAAGAGATGTACTTGACAATGATCTTGGGGGCGGATAGATTACTCTGCGTTGCGCCGCCGCGGAGCTGAAAGCAGTTCGCCGATGATGTCTCTTGATCAGTGGATGATACCTCCCGCCGTGAGAGTGGGACCTGACATCTCCTTTTATTATCCTGAGTTGGGAGTTCATCCCTTGCTGAGGCGTTAGACCTCTGGGAGTGAACATCCAGAGGCGCGCCCGCCAGTCCAAGGAGTGATTCATGGCCGAAGCCACATCCGCATGGTCGGTCGACTACGCTTACCTGGACGAGGTCCAGGCAGGCTCAGGGGTGAATCTGGCCGCTTGTTATCAGTGCCGGCGTTGTTCCAACGGCTGCCCAGTGGCCTTTGCCATGGACGTGCGACCGGAACAGATCGTCAAACTGGTCAGCTTGGGGGCCAGGGAGCGCGTCGAAAAAAGCAGGACCATCTGGATCTGCGCCTCCTGCCAGACCTGTCTGACCCGCTGTCCCAACGACGTGGACATCCCCCGGCTCATGGACTGGCTCAAGGAGCAGGCCGAGAGGCGGGGAGCCAAGGCGCCGGAGCCGGACGTGCAGGCCTTTCACCAGGCCTTTCTCAAGGACCTGGCCCGGCGGGGCCGCGTCTTTGAGGGCCGGATGATGCAGGACTACTTTTTCAAGGCCGGCAAGCTGAGCTTGAGCGACATGATCAAAAACGCCCGCCTGGGCCTAAACATGTTCAAGCGCGGCCGCTTGGGCTTCGTGCCCCAGGGGATCAAGGGCAAGAAGGAGATAAAGGCCATCTTCGAGGCGGCGGGGGTGGGCAAATGAGCGCCGTGTCGTACTATCCCGGCTGCTCGCTCCACGCCTCGGCCCGGGACTACCAGGAGTCCATCAGCGGCGTGGTCGAGGCCCTGGGCCTCGAGCTCAAGGAGATCCCGGACTGGAACTGCTGCGGCGCCACGGCGGCCCACGCCCTGAACCACGAACTGGCCATTGGCCTCTGCGCCCGCAATCTTCACCTGTTCGAAAAACAGGGGCGGGACGTGGTCGTGCCCTGCCCCTTGTGCTTTCATGAGCTCAAGGCCGCGGAGAAGGCCATCTTGAAAGACGGCTTGGCCGGCCCGCCCCAGTTTCCCTTTGAGGGGCGGGTCAAGATCTGGGAGCTTCTCAGATTTCTGGCTCAAGAGGAGTGGACTGACAAGCTCAAGGAAAAGGTGGTCAAGCCCTTGAAGGGGCTCAAGGTGGTCTGCTACTACGGCTGTCAGGCCACTCGGCCGCCGGTGGTGACGGACCACCCCCACCCGGAGAATCCGATGGAGATGGAGAAGATCGTGACCGCCTGCGGCGCCGAGGCCCTGGACTGGGCCCACAAAACAGACTGCTGCGGCGCCTCGCACGCCATTCCCCGGCCCGACATCCTCCACAAGCTCGTCGGCGACCTCTACGATCACGCCGAGGAGGTCGGGGCCCAGGCCATGGTCGTCTCCTGCCAGATGTGCCAGATGAACGTGGACGCCTACCAGACGGAGATCGGCCAGGTCAGGGGGCGGACCTACAATTTGCCGGCCCTCTACTTCACCGAGGTGATGGGCCTGGCCATGGGGCTTGAGAAGGTCGGAACCTGGCTGGGACGCCACTTCGTTGATCCCAGGCCGGTCCTCGGGGTGCAGCCGTGAGCGGGGCGGACAAAAAATCGGGCGCGGTCCTGGTCGTCGGCGGCGGCATCGCCGGCATGCAGGCCGCCTTGGATCTGGCCGATTCAGGCTATTACGTCCATCTGATCGAAAAGGACGCGGCCATCGGCGGCGTCATGGCCCAGCTGGACAAAACCTTCCCCACCAACGACTGCTCGACGTGCATGATCTCCCCCAAGCTGGTCGAGGTCGGCCGCCACATCAACATCGAGCTTCTGACCCTCTCCGAGCTGGTCAGCCTGGAGGGCGAGGCGGGGAGCTTCACGGCCAAGGTGCTCCAGCGGCCGCGTTACGTGGACATGGACAAGTGCATCGCCTGCGGGGTGTGCGCCGAGAAGTGCCCCAAAAAGGTGGACAACGAGTACAACGAGGGCACTGACCAGCGCAAGGCCATCTATCTGCGCTTCCCCCAGGCCGTGCCCTTGAAGTACGCCATTGACGCCGAGAGCTGCATCTTTTTCAAAAACGGGAAGTGCAAAGCCTGCCAAAAGTTCTGTCCGGCCGGGGCGATCAAGTTCGACGACGAGCCCAAGGAGCACGAACTCAAGGTCGGCGCGGTCATCGTCGCCCCCGGCTTCGACCTCTTTGACGCTGACCTCAAGCCCGAGCTGGGCCACGCCCGCTACCCCAACGTCATCACCAGCCTCGAGTTCGAACGCTACCTGGCCGCCTCGGGACCGACCGGCGGCCACGTGGTCAGGCCCTCGAACCACCAGGAACCCAAAAAGATCGCCTGGCTGCAGTGCGTCGGTTCGCGCGACCCGTCCGCGGGCCTGGATTACTGCTCCTACGTCTGCTGCATGTACGCCACCAAGCAGGCCATCCTGGCCAAGGAGCACATCGAGGGCGCGGCGCCGACCATCTTCTTCATGGACGTCCGGGCCCAGGGCAAGGGCTTTGACCGCTACTACGAGCGGGCCAAGGCCGAGCACGGCGTGCGCTACGTCAGGTCCATGATCTCCCGCGTCACCGGGCATCCTGAGACCGGGGAGCTGAAGGTTCACTATTACGACGAGGCCGGCCAGGCCCAGGACGAGACCTTTGACCTGGTCATTCTCTCCTGCGGCCTGAGACCCAACGCCGCCTCGGTCGAGCTGGCCCAAAAATTGGGCCTGGCCCAGGACGCCTTCGGCTTCGCCCAGGCCCAGGGCCTCAACCCCCTCAAGACCAGCCGGCCCGGCGTGTACGTCTGCGGCGTCTTCGCCGGCCCCAAGGACATCCCCGAGACGGTCACCCAAGCCTCGGGCGCCGCCGGCCAGGCGGCCGAGCTTCTGGCCCCGGCCCGGGGGACCCAGATAAAAGTGCCCGCTTTCCCCGAGGAGCGGGACGTCTCGGCCGAGGAGCCCAAGGTGGGCGTGTTCGTCTGCCACTGCGGCATCAACATCGCCGGGGTGGTGGACGTGCCCGGCGTGGTCGAGTACGCCAAGAGTCTGCCCCACGTCGTCCACGCCGAGAACCTGCTCTTCAGCTGCTCCACCGACTCCCTGGACAAGATCAGCGAGACCATCAAGGAGCGCGGCCTCAACCGGGTCATCGTCGCCTCCTGCTCCCCCCGGACCCACGAGCCGCTCTTCCGGGAGACACTGCGTCAGGCCGGGTTGAACCCCTACCTCTTTGAGATGGCCAACATCCGCGACCAGTGCTCCTGGGTCCACCAGAACAGCCCCGAGGCGGCCACGGCCAAGGCCAAGGACCTGATCAGGATGTCTTTGGCCCGGAGCGTGGTCCTGGAGCCGCTCGAGGAGCTGATCGTCTCGGTGGACCAGCGGGCCGTGGTCGTGGGCGGCGGCGTGGCCGGCCTGACGGCTGGCTTGTCCCTGGCGGACCAGGGCTTTGAGACCACCCTCATCGAGCGTAGCGACCAGCTCGGCGGCACGGCCAGACGGCTGTTCAAGACCGTGGAGGGCTTTGCGGTCAAGCCCCATCTCGAGGCCCTCATAAAAAAGGCCCAGGGGCATCCTAGACTGAAGATCATGTTGGGCGCCGAGGTCATTCAAAGCTCGGGCACGATCGGCCGCTTCAACCTCACGCTGAAAACCAAGGAGGGCAAGGAGACGCTGGGCTGCGGCGCGGTCATCATCGCCGTGGGCGCCAGCGAGTTCGAGCCCCAAGAGTATCGCCACGGCGAGGACGCCAGGGTGATGACCCAACTGGCCTTTCACGAGCGTCTGGCCGCGGGCGGGGACCTGCCCGAGGAAGTGGTCATGATCCAGTGCGTCGGCTCCCGGGAGGAGGAGCACCCTTACTGCTCCCGGACCTGCTGCTCCCTGGCCTGCCTCAACGCCCTGATGCTCAAGGAGAAAAACCCCCGGGCCCGGGTGTCGATCCTTTACCGCGACATCAGGACCTACTCGACCAAGGAGACGATCTACCGCGCCGCCCGGGAGGCCGGAGTGCGCTTCATCCGCTACGAGCCCGAGGCCAAGCCCGAGGTGAGCGACGACGGCCAGAGGCTCAGGGTCAGCGTCTTTGACCAGGCCCTCAAGGAGACCCTCATTCTAAAGCCCGAGGCCCTCGTCCTCTCGGCGGCCATCAGGCCCCAACCAGACGCCAAGGAACTGGGCTCCCGGCTGAAGCTGCCCCACGACGCCGACGGATTCTTCATGGAGGCCCACTTGAAGCTGCGTCCGGTGGACTTCGCCTCCCAGGGCTTCTTTTTGGCCGGGCTGGCCCACGGCCCCAAGTTCATCGAGGAGAGCATCGGCCAGGCCAAGGCCGCGGCCGCCCGGGCGGCCGCGGTCCTCTCGGCCGAACAGCGCACCGTCGGCGGCGAGATCTCCCGGGTGGACCGCGAAGAGTGCGCCCTGTGCCTGACCTGCGTCCGGGTCTGCCCCTACGGCGTGCCCAAGTTCGTGGACAACAAGATCTACATCGATCCGGCCGCCTGCCAGGGCTGCGGCTCCTGCGCCGCGGCCTGCCCGGTCAAGGCGATCAAGGTCGGACATCACACCGACGACCAGATACTGGCCAAAGAGATGGCCCTCTAGGTGAGCCGTGAGCAAAGAAGAATTCATCCCGCGGATTCTGGCCCTGATTTGCACCTACTGCACCTACACCGCCGCCGACATGGCCGGCTCCATGCGGCTGCAGTATCAACCCCACGTGCGCATCATCAAGCTTTTGTGCACCGGGCGGGTGGACATCATCCACCTCCTCAAGGCCTTCCAGGCCGGCTGGGACGCGGTCATGGTCTCGGGCTGCGAGATCGGGGACTGTCACTTCCTGGAGGGCAATCTGAGGGCCAAGGAGCGGGTGGCCCACGCCAAGACGCTGCTTGAGGAGATCGGGCTTGAGCCGGAGCGGTTGGAGATGTTCCACATCGGCGCTTCCGACGCCCCCAAATGGGCCGAGGCGGTGGATATGATGGTTGAGCGGATCAAAGAGCTGGGGCCCAACCCCCTGACCCAGCGCAAAGCAGCTTGAGGAGTGAGCCATGATCGTCGCCGAGCGCAAACCATTCGAGGAGATCAAGCAACTGCTGGCTGATTACAAAAAGGTCCTGGTCGTCGGCTGCAACACCTGCGTGGCCGTGTGCTTGACCGGCGGCGAAAAAGAGGCCGGCATACTGACCACTGAGCTGGACATGGCCTACAAGCTCGAAAACGACCAGCGCCGCTTCGACGTCGAAGCCTGCCAGCGGCAGTGCGACATGGAGTACATGGAGCACCTCGACGACAAGGTCGAGGAATACGACGCCCTGCTGTCCATGGCCTGCGGGGCGGGCGTTCAGTTCCTCTCCGACCGCTACCCCCACAAGATCGTCCTGCCGGCCGTGGATACGACCTTTGTCGGGGCCAACCTGGACATGGGCGTCTGGGAGGAGAAGTGCCGGCTCTGCGGCGCCTGCGTCCTGGGGCGGACCGGGGGCATCTGCCCCATGACCCGCTGCGCCAAAAAGGTCTTGAATGGCCCCTGCGGCGGCACCCGGGCCGACGGCTCGTGCGAGGTCAAGGTCGGTCAGCCCTGCGCCTGGGTGCTGATCTACGAACGGCTCAAGGGCCAAGGACGCCTGGACCTCATGGAAGAGATGGCCCCGGTGCGCGATCACCGGGCGGCTCAGTATCCGGCCAAGCGGACCGCTCCGGCTTACGAGAGGAGATACACGGCCCAGGAGTAGCCGTATTCATTTTCAAAACGAGGCGGTCAGGATTTGTCATCCTGACCGCCTTTTTAAGTGAGCTACTGAAGCTCTAGCCCGGATATTTCACGAAGGAGGTTGGCGAAGCAGCCATAGTCCCTTATA
>CAYXRH010000148.1:0-9634 GCA_964466355.1 uncultured Thermodesulfobacteriota bacterium | reverse complement strand
GCCCAGATCAAGGATCAGGCCAAGAAAATCCCTCCCCAAAAATTCAACCTCCTCTTGAGGGAGGGTTTGAAGCTGCGCACGGAAAAGCTGAGTTATGACCAGTTAAAGCCAAACGAGAAGAAGAAGGCCGCCAGGGCCGGCTTCCACGTCAAGGTGGCCGTGGGCACGGTCTTGTTCGTGGTGCTTTGCTTTTTAACCGAGGCCATTCCCCTGCCCATGGTCGCTTTCTCCATCGGCGTCATCGCCATGTGCACCGGGATGGTGAACCGGGAGCAAGTGGCCGCGTTGTACTGGTCTGACGCCACCTGGTTCATCATGGGCAGTCTCATGTTCGCCGTCGCCTTCGTCAAAACCGGCGTGGACAGACGGATCAGCCTCATGATGTTCGGCCGCCTCAAGAACCCGAACATCAAAGTGATCACCTTCATCATAATCCTCGTCATCTCGCCGCTGACCATGTTCATGTCAGACCACGCCCTGGCGGCCATGTTCCTGCCCATCGGCATCCTCCTCTACACCACCTCCAGGGCCGCCTCGGGCCGGGAGGATCTTGAGCTGGCCAAGATGCTCATGATCACCATCGCCATGGCCTGCAACCTGGGCGGGTCCTTGGCCCCTTCCGGGGCGGCCCGAAACATCATCATGATGAGCTACGCTGAGGACATGTTCGGCATCTCCATCGGCTTCGGTCAGTGGTGCGTCTACTGCATGCCCTATCTCATCTTCGTGGTGCCGATCACCTGGCTGGTCATCAACTGGCGATTCAAGCCCGCCGTGACCAACCTGGAGGCTTCCATCGCCGTGGTCAAGGAGGAGGTCGCCAGGGCCGGCGGCCGGTGGACCTGGCCGCAGAAGGTCTCAACGGCCATCTTTGTGGTGATGCTCTTTTGCTGGATCACCGAAAAAAACCTCATCCAGCAGCTCACCGGCATAAGATTTGGCATCGGCGTTTTCGCCGTCATGGGCGCCCTGGCCTACATCCTCTCCGGCGTCGTCAACTGGCGCGACTATCAGACCAAGGTGGACTGGGGCGTGGTCTGGCTGTATGCTGGCGCCATAATCTTCGGCCGCATTTTGATGCAGACCGGAGGCGCCTACTGGATCGCCCGCTCCATCATTGAGTTGACCGTGCCCCTGGGCCTCGGTCAGGGGCTGGGCCTGCTCTTAAGCGGCAACGTCATCACCGGTTTGTTGACTCAGCTCATGGCCGACGGCCCCACCTGCGCCGCGGTCGGTCCGGTGACCTTGGCCATGGCCGGAATCGTCCATCCTGGCACCAGCCTCATCCCCTTCACGGCCATGAGCACTTCCATGGCCTCGTCCCTGGCCTATTGCCTGGTCATCGGCACCCCGCCGAACGCCATCGTCTACGCCAGCGGATACCTCGAGCCCAAGGACTACCTCAGGGTGGGGGTCATTCTGTGGGTCACCAACATGGCTGTGTTAATGTTGATGGCGGCCACTTACTGGACCTGGATGGGCTGGAGCGGACTGCCAGCCTATTGAGAGTCTTGATGGTCAGGAGATCAAGGAGGCGCTTGACATGGGCGAGAAGATAAAGGTTTTGATGGTTGATGACGAGGAGCAGTTCCGGGCCACGATCAAGAAGATACTGGACCGGCGAGGTTTCGAAACCATCTTGGCCGGCAGCGGCGAGGAGGCCGTGGAGCGGATCACGGAGAAGCCCGACGTGGTCGTCCTGGACATCAAGATGCCGGGCATGGATGGTCTGGAGGTCCTCCAAGAGATCAAGCGGCGTTCTCCTGATCTGCCGGTGATCATGCTCACCGGGCACGGCTCAAAGCCCTCGGCCAGAAAAGCCCTCGACCAGGGGGCCTTTGATTATTTGGCCAAGCCCTGCGAGGTCTTTGTCTTGACCGCCAAGATCATGGAGGCTCACCGCCACGCCAAGGCTGGCGGACCGATGGAGGAGGGCAGGGTGGGGGAGGTGATGATTTCCCTGGCCGACTACACCACCCTGCCCGCCGAGGCGACCATCAAGGAGGCCATCGACAAGTTGAAGAAGTCTTTTGCGGCCCGGATGTCGACCAGCTCAATAATGGAGACGGGCCACCGTTCGATCCTGGTCGTTGATGATCAGGGCGAGGTCGAGGGCATCTTGGCCATCGTCGATCTTCTGGGAGCGATCATGCCGGCTTACTTGAGCGCTCCCAAGCCTTTCGAGGCTGACAGCATCCAGTATTCGCCCCTGTTCTGGCGGGGCATGTTCGGCCGGGAGGTCAAGGAGCTGGCCAATAAAAAAATTGGGCAAATCATGTCTCCAGCGCCGCTGGTGATAAATGAAGAGGCCAGCCTCATGGAGGCGGCCTATTTTATGGTCAAGAACAAGGCCAGACGCCTGGCCGTGGTCAGAGCCGGCCAGGTGGTGGGGGTGATCCGGGAGCAGGATCTGTTTTTTGAGATGGAAAGGGTCTTGGCCGATTAGACTCGAATGATGAGGCCAGGGGAAAAAGAGGTGGCTTGGCTGGATATTAAGCGATATTAGACGGTAAACTTTTAAAGTTTTGGATCATGTCTGTTTTAGAGGTGAGATTCATGGGTTCAATCTAAATGAAGGGTCCGTGGGGTTATTCCTCGAGCGATTTGGGTCGTCATCAAAATTTGCGGCGCCTCATGAGCCGGTTCAAAGGCACCCTGAGCGGGCTGAACCGTGAGAGGTGAGCGATGTCCGTGGTGAGCATCTCCCGTCAATATGGGGCCGGGGGCACGTCGGTCGGCGAGTTGGTCGCCCAGCGCCTCGGCTATCAGTTCATTGATCAAGGAATCTTGGAAGAGGTGGCCAAGGAGGCCGAGGTCTCGACGCAATGGGTCGAGGAAGCCGAGCGACAGGCCGGCGACAAGCTCCAGCGTCTGGTTTCCAAGATCCTGACCCACAAGGAGTTCGTGCGCTACATTCCCGGAACCAAGACCAAGTTCGACGAGAAGAAATACCGGGAGTTCCTGAGGGTAGTCATCGCCAAGCTCGGAGCGGCCGGAGACGCGGTCATCCTCGGACGAGGCTCCCAGTTCATTCTCCAAGACAACCCGGCCGCGGTGAAGGTTCTTCTCGTAGCCGAGGAGGAGGATCGCATCAAATCCTTGCGCAAGCGCTACGGGCTGAGCCGGAAAGAGGCCCTCACCATCGCCCGGGTCTACGAGCAAAACCGTCTCAACTTCCACCGGGCCTTCGAGGCCGGCGATCCGAATGATTTCAGCCTCTATCATCTGGTCATCAACACCTCTCTGGTCAGCTTCGAGGATGCGGCGGATTTAATCTGTCGGCTGGTGAAATAGCGCCTCGCGCCGGGCGGCCCGGTTGACCAAGAAAGGCCAGGGATCTCTCAGGTGGGAGCGTTTCGATGTGGGGAGGGGGCCGGGTTTTTAATCATCAATGCCTCAAACTCCGCGGCCGGCATCGGCGGACTAAAGTAGAAGCCTTGCATCATGTCGCAGCCCTGTGCGGACAGGAAATCTTCCTGCTCCTTGGTCTCCACGCCCTCGGCCACTGGCTCCATGCCCAGCCTCCGGGCCATCGAGACGATGGCCTTGATGATCTCCTGGTCGTCGTGGCTGGTCGCGGCCTCACGCACGAAAAAGCGGTCTATCTTCAAAGACGTGTCCGTGGGGAAGCGCTTGAGATAGCTCAGGGAGGAGTGCCCGACGCCGAAGTCGTCGATGGAGAAGTGGACTCCCAAATCCCGCAGCTTTTTCATTTTGAGGATGGCCTCTTCTGGATCGTCCATGACCCCGCTCTCCGTGACCTCCAGGTGCAAGCATTCCGGTTTGAGGCCGGCGTCTTTGAGGCTGCGTTGGACTGCTTCCACCAGGTTGCGCTGCCTAAACTGACGGGCCGAGAGGTTCACGGCGACGTAAAGCTCCTCGTATCCCAAATCCTGCCAGGTCTTAGCCTGCTGGCAGGCACACCGCAGCACCCATTCGCCCAGGGGCACAATGAGGCCCGTCTCCTCGGCCAGGTCGATGAACTTGCCGGGCATGACGAGGCCCAGCTCGGGGTGTCGCCAGCGCAGCAGGGCCTCCACGCCGACGATGCGACGTTCGGCGTTGACCAGGGGCTGGTAATAGACCTCCATCTGCCCTTGCTCCACGGCCCCACGGAGGCTCGATTCCATTTTTATGCGTTCGAGGGCCTTTTTATTTATGGCCTCGGTGAAGAAGCGGTAGCGGTTGCCGTCCTCCTTGGCCGCGTACATGGCCATGTCGGCGTGTCTGATGATTGATTCCACCTCCTGACCGTCGTGAGGGTAAACGCTGATGCCGATGGAGGCGGTCAAGTGGAGTTCGTGGTCCCTAAACCTCACCGGCCGGGACACGGCCGTGAGTATCTTCTCGGCCACTTTGGCGGCGTCGATGTCTTCCGCGAGGTTGGTCAACATTATGGTGAACTCGTCGCCCCCGAGTCGGAAGAAGCGGTCGCTTTCTCTGATTATGCCCTGTATCCGGGAGGCGACCTCGCTCAAGACGTGATCGCCGGCCTCGTGGCCCAAGGCGTCGTTTATCCCCTTGAAGCGGTCCAAATCCAAGAACAACAAAGCCCACAGCAGATTGTGGCGGGCGCGGCGCTGGGATTGAATCATGGAGTCTTCGAGGCGCTCGTAAAAGGATTGGCGGTTGGGCAGACCGGTGAGAACGTCGTGGTAGGCCAGGTATTGGATCTCCTGCTCCGCCTTCTTGCGTTGAGTGATGTCTTGAACCGTGGCCCTCAGTCCAATGATCTCGCCGTGGCGCCATATGGGCGCCGCGTTCACCAGAGCCACGAATTCGGAGCCGTCTTTGCGGAGCATGACGTATTCGGTGGGGCCGAGAATCTCCCCTCCCAGAACCCTTTGCGCCCGCGCGGCCATTTGTTCATGGTAATCAGGCCGGATGACCTCCTTGATGCTGAGCCCGTTATTAATATCAATCTGCGACAATCCAAAGGAGGTCAGGCCCAACTCATTGGCGTAATAAACCCGCAGGTCAGGTTTGATCTCGGCGATGGCGATGGGCAACAGATCAGCCATCTCTCGAAAGCGCCTCTCGCTCTCCCTGAGGGCCTCCTCGGCTTTCTGGCGCGCCCAGGCGTTGTCAAAAATTTCGCCCACCGTCCTCAAAAGGGCGATGTCCTCTTCGGCCCAAGTTTTTTCCTGATTCACCGAGTCGAATCCGATGAAGGCGCGGAGCGAGCCCGGACAGCCCATGGGCACGTTGAGCAGGGATTGAATGCCTTGCCCCTCGAACAGCTCTTTTTCCGGCCCGGCTTCAGGAGGCATGTCGGCCACGCGAGGGACGTGGACCACCTCGAGGC
Organism: uncultured Thermodesulfobacteriota bacterium; assembly: GCA_964466355.1. Taxonomy (GTDB): domain Bacteria; phylum Desulfobacterota; class Desulfarculia; genus CAYXRH01. The sequence continues at coordinate 4,329 of CAYXRH010000148.1, read as the reverse complement.
GCTGAAGCTTTTTTGTGGCCCATGGCTTCCGACTCAAGGGCATGCGCTGCAGGTTGTGCTTTTGAGGCGCTACCCCAGGGGCGCACCACTCGTGGGTGTTGTCCAGATGGGCCCCGTCTTGGGTGCGCCGAAAGACGTAGCAGCGGTCGACCCGGGCGAAGCGGCCGATCATCCTCAAGGACTCCTCCACGGCGCGGTCGATCTGGTCAGGGGCGAGATTGACGAAATTGCTGGATATGGTGGCGATGATGTGCTCCATGGCCAGGCGGGTTTCGAGGGTCTGTTGGGAATGCCGGTGGTCTTGGATCTCTCTGGTCAACTGTTCGTTGGCTTGGCGGAGATGGTTCTCGGAGTCGGCCAGGGCCGCTTGTTTGATGAACAAACTTTGCTGCGTTCTTCGTCTGACATGCTCCAAAAGGACCAGAACGCTGGTTAACAAGGCGAAGGGAATGAGGTAGCAGGGTATGAAGTCCTTGAGCATGGACATTTCAGGCGGGCTGAAGACGTAAATGACCAACAGCACGGTGCCGGCAAAGACCGAGGCCCCTAAAAGACCCTTTCTCAAGCCAAAGGCGAAGATGAACAACACCGGAAACAGATAGGTCCAGGAGAGTAGATCGGTTTTGCCCTCAAATCCAATCACGTACAGGCTGACAAGCCCGGCCAGAACGGCGAAAAGCATTAGGGACAACAAATAGATCTGTCGCTCGCGGTCTTTGTTTCTGGTCCTGGCGGCAAAGATGAAGGCCGCGATCAAGACGGCCAGCATCAGGGCCAGAATGGCCCCGAGGGCGAGTCTGTCCGCCGCGATGGCGTTGACGATGTAAAAGCTCAAGACCGGGGCCATGAAAAGGAGGACGAGCCGGAAAAGATATTTTTTAAACGCCAGCTCTAAGCCCTGGAAATTGACTTCACTTTTGAGGTTGATCTGGTCCACGAAAAGCCTTTATTGCTCGACTGGTTGTCCGGCACTTCGTGGATGAGCTTACGATGCTTGATCACATCCGGTCAAGCTCGACCAATTATCCACGGGGGCGATGCTTTTAAAAAAGGCCCAGGCCCACGCCAGGCCAGAGGGCTCGAATTGATCTTGGGGCAGTGATCAGGTAAACACTGGCCTGACCGTCTGAAAGCCTCCTCGATCTTGACAGGACGGGCGGGAGTGATTACCCGAATGGCTGAACTGGCCAGAGTTCGCGGCTCGGCCTCTGGTCGATCAGGCGTTTAAAAAGCGGTTGAATAAGGCCAAAATTTTTCTTTTGGCGGAAGGGATTAATGTCAAATGGAGGATCTTGAGATGAAGGTAAGACCATTGCATGATCGTGTTCTGGTCAAACGCCTCGAAGAGGACGAGACGACTCCGGGGGGGATCATCATCCCGGACACGGCCAAGGAGAAGCCCCAAAAGGGCGAGGTCGTGGCCGTGGGGCCGGGAAAGACGCTTGATAATGGCGACATCGCACCGATGAACGTCAAGCCCGGAGACAAGGTTCTTTTCGGGAAATACGCCGGCACTGAAATCAAGATCAACGGCGTGGAGAGTCTCATTCTCAAGGAAGATGACATTCTGGGGATAATCAACTAATCAGGAGGGCGAGCGACATGCCTGCCAAAAAGTTGATCTACGACGTCAAGGCGCGCGAGGCCATTCTGCGCGGCATCGACACCCTGGCCAACGCGGTCAAGGTCACTCTGGGCCCCAAAGGGCGCAACGTTCTTCTGGAGAAGAGCTGGGGCTCACCCACGGTGACCAAGGACGGCGTCACCGTGGCCAAGGAGATCGAGCTGGAGGACAAGTTCGAGAACATGGGCGCCAAGATGGTCAAGGAGGTCGCCTCCAAGACCTCGGACGTGGCCGGCGACGGCACCACCACGGCCACCGTTCTGGCCCAGGCCATCTTTCGCGAGGGCTCCAAGATGGTCGCCGCCGGGGCCAACCCCATGGCCATCAAGCACGGCATCGACAAGGCCGTCGAGGCTTTGGTTGACGAGCTGACCAAACTCTCCAAGCCGACCAAGGACCGCAAGGAGATCGCCCAGGTGGGCACCGTGTCGGCCAACGGCGAGGCCGCCATCGGCGAGATCATCGCCGAGGCCATGGACAAGGTCGGCAAGGAGGGGGTCATCACCGTCGAAGAGGCCAAGGGCATGGAGACGACCCTGGAGATCGTGGAGGGGATGCAGTTCGACCGGGGCTACCTCTCGCCTTACTTTGTCACTGACCCCGAAAAAATGGAAGCTCATCTCGACGAGCCTTACGTCCTGATTCACGAGAAGAAGCTGAGCACCATGCGCGACATGATCCCGCTTTTAGAGCAGGTCGCTCGGGCCGGAAGGCCGCTTCTCATCATCGCCGAGGACGTCGAGGGCGAGGCCCTGGCCACCCTGGTGGTCAACAAGCTCAGAGGCACCATGAGGTGCGCCGCGGTCAAGGCCCCTGGCTTTGGCGACCGCCGCAAGGCCATGCTGGGCGACATCGCCGTCCTGACCGGCGGTCAGGTCATCTCCGAGGATTTGGGCGTCAAGCTCGAAAACGTCGCTCTCAAAGACCTGGGCGCCTGCCGGACGGTGGTCATCAACAAGGACGACACGACCATCATCGACGGCGCCGGCTCCCGGGAGGCCATCGAGGGCCGGGTCAAACAGATCCGGGCCCAGATCGACGAGACCACCTCTGACTATGACCGCGAAAAGCTCCAGGAGCGGTTGGCCAAACTGGTCGGCGGGGTGGCGGTGATCAAGGTCGGCGCGGCCAGCGAGACGGAGATGAAGGAGAAGAAGGCCCGGGTCGAGGACGCTCTCAACGCCACCCGGGCGGCGGTGGAGGAGGGCATCGTCCCAGGCGGGGGGGTGGCTTACCTCAGATCATTAAAAGCCTTGGACAAATTGACCCTCGGCAGCGAGGAGAAGATGGGTCTGGACATCGTCAGGCGGGCCGTGGAGGAGCCGGTGCGGCAGATCGCCAACAACGCCGGCTTCGAGGGCGCCGTGACCGTCGAGGAGGTAAGAGGCTTCTCTGGGGCCAAAGGCTTCAACGCCGAGAAGGGGGTTTACGAGGATCTGGTCAAGGCCGGGGTCATCGATCCGACCAAGGTCGTGCGCATCGCTTTGCAGAACGCGGCCTCGGTCTCGGGCCTGCTCCTGACGACCTGCTGCCTCGTGGCCGAGAAGCCGGAGAAGAAAGAAAAGGTCGGCATGCCTCCGGGGATGCCTGACGAAGACATGTACTAAGCTTCATCAGCCAGGAGAAAAGGCCGCTTTTTAAAAAAGCGGCCGCAAAGGCCGGATCGCCCCTGGGGCGCTCCGGCCTTTCAAGGCTTAATACCATCTTTCCTTTGTGATTTAACGAATGGCAAAATGGTTGATCGAAGACGCCCCTTTTGCCCTAGGCTTGAGCCTAGGGCAGACTAAGGCTTGTTTGTTTCATTTCCATGGGAAAATGGTATAACTCGGCAAGGTCGATCCGCCAAGCCAGGGCGGGGAGGCCTTCAGGCCATGGATGACCTTGCCCTGGCCAGAATTGGGGACGGCGTTTGAGGGGACAGGTTGTTTGTGGCGGAGAGAGAGGGATTCGAACCCTCGGTGGAGGCTTTTACCCCCACACTCGCTTAGCAGGCGAGCGCCTTCAGCCAGCTCGGCCATCTCTCCGCGACCACCTTGGCGGAGGGAGTAGGATTCGAACCCACGGGCCCTCGCGGACCAGCGGTTTTCAAGACCGCCGCCTTAGACCACTCGGCCATCCCTCCTCACAGGCTGAGGAATAACAAATTGGCCTCGGCCGTGTCAACCAATGAAGCGGCCGGGTGAAGGCCGTTTCATCCAGCCTCGGTTTTTTCAAGAAAAGCGGCCGCGGCTGAAGAGAAAGGGAGCGCTGGAGCCACCCGCTCTTTTTTTATGGGACGGCGCACTAGCGCGAGCGTTTGACACGCGGGATCATCTTTGGATAGGCTCGGCTCAATTCGTCACAAGAAAAAGAGGTGCCTTCATGGACGTGGAAGAGGCCATCCGGACCCGTCGCTCCTGTCGCCTTTTTTCACCCGAGCCGGTGGAGCAAACCCTCCTGGAAGAGGTCTGCGCCCTGGCCTGTCTGGCCCCTTCGGCCTTGAACCTCCAGCCCTGGCTCTTGACCGTGGTCCTGGGCGAGGAGCTGAGACGCCTCTCCAGGGTTCTTTTGAGGAGCTTCAAAGAGCGCCGGATCGGCTGCGCCGCCGCGGCCGAGGCGCCCTTGCCCGAGCGTTACACCGCGCGCCAGGCGCGCCTTTACGCGCAGATGGGGCCGGCCATCAAGGCCACCGCCTCGCCCTGGGCCGACTTCACCAATCAGGGCAG
>CAYXRH010000147.1:8764-9652 GCA_964466355.1 uncultured Thermodesulfobacteriota bacterium | reverse complement strand
TCTATCTCCTGAAGGCACCATACCATATTACTCTTTAGATCGCAACTTGGTATAATACCAATTAGAGAGCTCTGCGAAACAACATTTTGGTTCGAGGACCAGGCGCGAGGTTTTAGAGAAGCGCAGCATATGATGGTCATATGTGAGCATTCGAGAAAACTAATAAACGCCGCAATCAGGACAAAATGACGTTTTCGCCATAGTTTCAAGATACTTACGAGACGCAAGGCTGCGGCGCCAGGAGGCGGCCCAGAATGAGGCGCTGGATCTCCGAGGTGCCCTCGACGATCTGCAGCAGCTTGGCCCCCTGGTAGAGGCGCGAGACCGGATACTCGGTCATGTAGCCGTAGCCGCCGTGGATCTGGACGGCGTCGCTGGCCACCTTCTCGGCCATCTCCGAGGCGAAGAGCTTGGCCGCGGTGGCCTCAAAGGTGTGGGGCCGGCCCCGGTCCTTGAGCCAGGCCGCCTTGAGGTACTGATTTCGGGCCAGCTCGATGTTCACGGTCATGTCGGCCAGCTTGAACTGGACGGCCTGGAAGTTGAAGATGGACTGGCCGAACTGGGTCCGCTCCCAGGCGTAGCGGAGCGAGTGGTCGAGGCAGGCCTGGGCCAGGCCGACGCTCATGGCGGCGATGCTGATGCGGCCGGTCTCGAGCACGGCCAGGTGCTGGGCGAAGCCGCGGCTGGGGTCGCCGAGGATGTTTTCCTTGGGGATGCGGCAGTCCTCCAGGATGACCTCGTGGGTCGCCGAGGCGTGCCAGGCCGATTTGGGGTATCGCCGGCCCAGAATGAAGCCAGGGGCGTCCTTGGGGACGATGAAGGTGGAGATGACCTCGCCGGCCGCGGCTCGGACCTTGGCCGCGGTGAGAAGGATGCGGTGGTCTGACC
>CAYXRH010000147.1:0-8754 GCA_964466355.1 uncultured Thermodesulfobacteriota bacterium | reverse complement strand
GGATGGTGGCGTTTTCCAGGCCGATGTTGGTCACGAACTGCTTGGCGCCGTTCAAAACCCACTCCCGGCCCTTCAGCTCGGCCGTGGTCCTGAGCGCGGCCGCGTCCGAGCCGGAGTCGGGCTCGGTCAGGCCGAAGGCGCCGATCTCCCGGCCCTGGGCCAAGGGCTTGAGCCACTTCTCCTTCTGCTGTGCGGTGCCGAAGGCGTAAATCTCCTGAGCGGCCACGGTGGTGGTCACGTCCAGGAGGGCGCCGAGGGTCAAATCGCCGCGGGATACCTCCTCGATGCAGATCATCATGCCCACCCAGTCGCCGCCGCCGCCGCCGCACTCCTCGGGAAAGGGCAGACCCATCATGCCCAGCTCAGCCATGTGGGCCATGATGTCATAGGGATACTCGCCCGTTCGCTCCATCTCCTCGGCCCGGGGGGCGATGACCTCGCGGGCGAAGTCCCGGGCCATGTCCCGGATCATGCGGTGCTCCTGGCTGAGGTCGAAATCCATCGCTCTCCCCGCCCTTTTAAAAAAGCCCTTTGGCTCCCTTCAGCGGCCCGGCATGCGCAGGGCGGCGCCGGCTCCAAGTGTTGGCCAGGGAGCGCTATTCTGTCAAGCGCTCCCCGGCCGGGCCAAGAGCCGGCCGGCCCTCTTTTCTCCCAGGGAGCTTAAAAGCTCAGACCTTTTCAATGTCGCACAGCAGGACCCTCAGATTCGTCGCCCCTATGGCCGGGTCGCAGGCCTCGAAGGCGTTGTCGGTCAAGATGTCGATGTTGGAGCGGTCCCAACCCAAATCCCCCTCCATCTCCGGGAACCACCAGCCGTGGTCCGCGGCCACGACGCCAGAGGGGACCCGCTCGGTCACCGCGGCCCGCTGGACCACCGCCCCCCTGGGGGAGGAGATTTTGACCCAGTCGCCGTCTCTAAGGCCCTTTTGGGCGGCCAGGTCAGGGTGGATCTCCACCACGGGGTCGGGCCTGGTGTCGCGCAGGGGGCCGGGCTGGCGGTTTTCGGTGTGGAAGAAGGCCGGAATGCGCGCCCCGGTGATGAGCTGATAGGGGAAGCTTTTCAAAAGCGCGGGGCTGGACCAGGGCGACTCCGGCGGATCAAAATAGCCGGGCAGGGGGTCGTAGCCGAGACGCTCCATAGCCGTGGAAAAGAACTCCACCTTGCCCGTGGGCGTCGAAAAGCCCTCCTTGAGGTATTTGCGAAACCGCCTCTCGCCCCTGAGGTGACCCCGCTGGCAGAACTCCTCCCAGCTGAGCCCGGCCGGGCTCAAGATTTCGTTGAAGGCGTCCTTGACCCTCGGCCACCACAGGGACGGGTCGGTGCATCTTCGGCCCAGCTCGTTCAAGATTTCGTAGTCAGACTTGCACTCGCCGATCTGGACCGCCTTTTGGCGGGCCTGGACCGTGCCGTGCCGCTTCCAGAGGTCGGCCACGTAGTCGTGCTCTAGCCAGGTGGCCGCGGGCAGGACGATGTCCGCCTCCTGGGCGGTGGGGGTCATGAAAAAGTCGGCCACCACCAAAAAATCGACCTTTTTCAGAGCCTCCTTGACCTGTCTGGCGTTGGCCCGGGAGACGGCCGGGTTGGTGCTGATCAGAAACAGGGCCTTGACCGGGTAGGGCTCGGCGATGAGGATGGCCTCCCAGACGGCCCTGGGGTTGATGACGCCGATCATCTCAGCCAGGCGGAACCTCTCCCCGCCGAGGCGCTTGCGCCGCGCCTCAGGAGGCAGGCGGCGGTGGACGCCGAGCTGGGAGGCGTTGACCACCGGCGGGTTGGGGTAAAAGACGTTGCCTCCGGGCCGATCCAGGTTGTCGGTCATGGCCATGAGGCAGATGAGGAGGCTGATGGTGTTGACGCAGTTCCTGGCCTGCTCCAGGGCCACGCCCCAGTGGAGGCCGGCCGGCTTGCTTTGGGCGTAAAGCTCGGCCGCGGCCTCGATGTCGGCCGCCCGGAGGCCCGTCTTCACGGCCGCCCAGGCGAGGGGGTAATCCGTGGCCCGACGGCGGAACTCCTCCCAGCCGTGGACGTAATCCTTGATGAAATCCTGGTCAAACAAGCCCTGGTCGATGATGACGTTGATCATGCCCCAGGCCAGGGCGCCGTCGGTGCCCGGCCTTATCCTGAGCCAGAGGTCGGCCCTCTGGGCCAGGATGGTCCGCCGGGGGTCGACGACGATGAGCCGGGCCCCTTTCTTGAGCGTCTGGGCCAGGTAGAGGCCCTTGTACTCGTCCGGGTTGGAGATTATGGGGTTGGCCCCCCAGACCAGAACGCACTGGGGCTGGCCCTCGTAGTCCACCACGGGCAGGTTGCCGCAGCGGGTGATGCCGGTGACGATGCGCGGGCCGTAGCACATGTGCCCGGCGGTGAGCACGTTGGGCGTGCCGAAGGTGTTGGCGAAGCGGTAGATGAAGGCTTCGTTGTCCCGGCCGGTGCCGTAGCCCAAGACCACCGCCTCGGCCCCGAACTCCTTTTTTATGGCCAGGAAGCGTTGGCTGATCTCGTCAAAGGCCTCGCTCCAGGAGATGCGCCGCCACTCATCGCCATCCCGGCGCAAGGGGTGTCGGAGCCGCCGGGGATGGTGGACGATGGTGTGGTAGCGCTTGCCCTTGATGCACAGCCAGCCGCGGTTGATGGGGCTTTCGGGATCGCCCCTGATCTCCTTGACCACGTTGTCCTCCACCGTGACCAGGACGCCGCACCCGCCGTGGCAGCTCCGGCAGGAGCTGCGGATGATCTGCCGTGACACCTGAGCCTCCTCTAACTCCTCAGACCGGGTATTGGCCGAAGACCCGGTCCAGGTCTGCGACGCTGACGTCAAAGACGGTGCCCAAGGGCGGCAGGGGTTCGGTGGACATGAACTCGGGCAGCCGGTCCAGGCCCGGCCCCAGCCCGGCGGCGAGGTTGAACTGCTTCTCCTGCCACAGGCCCCTCTGGCCCATTTTTTTGATCTCGGCCTCGCTCACCTCGCGGCCCAGGAGGGGGGTCAGCAGCCGGGCGAAGAGGCCGTACTCGCCCCTCAGACCCGTGAATTGGCACAGCCCCAGGCTGTCGGTGACGACGACGCTGATCTGCATCTCCCGGGAGCGCTCGGCGTGGCCCTGGTTGGACAGCGGCGCGGCGGAGACGAACCCGGCCGTGTGATCCGCCCCCTGGGGGCTGGTGGCGTAGGTCACGCCGAGGCCCTTGATGGCCCGGGCGGCGTGACCGGGCAGGGCCTGGCCCTTGACCGCGGCCACCCGACTCAGACCGAAGACCCGGCCGGTGACGGCGGCCCCCTGGCCGAGCACCCGGCCCAAAACCGTGCCCCGTCCGATCTCGTCGAGCAGGGCCACCGCCCTTTTTTTGTCGCCCAGGTCAAAGAGATCCGTCTCGGACAAAACGGCCAGGGCGGCGCCGGCCTCGATGGTGTCGAGGCCGTAGTCGTCGCAGCGGCGGTCCATCTCGGCCACGGCGTCCAGGTCGTCGATGTCCAGGTTGGAGCCCAGCATGACGATGGTCTCGTACTCCAGGCCCGAGGTGAGGTAATCGCCCTCGGGGCCGGGGAAGACGTTGGAGCAGCGGATGACGCAGCCGCTCATGCAGGCGTGCCCCAGGCGGCCTCGGCGCTGCTGGATGAGCTCCTTGAGCTTGTCGGCGTTTATGCCGGCCGTCTTTTCGTAGGCCCCGGCGGTGTAGTTCCGGGTCGGCAGGCTGCCCCGGGCCTTGGAGATCTCGATCATGATCGCCGTGCCCGACTCACGCCAAAAAGAGGCCCGGTCAGAGGCGGTCAAGACGTGGGCGTACTCCTTGACCGCGGCCTTGAGGGCCTCGGGGTCGCGCCCCTTGATGGGCTTCAGGTCCCGGCCGATCAAGACCACGGCCTTGAGCCCCTTGGCGCCCATGACCGCGCCGAGGCCGCCCCGGCCGGCGTGGCGGCAGGGGCGGCCCTCGACGTCCGTGACGGCCACCGAGGCGGCGGCCATTTTAAACTCCCCGGCCGGGCCGACGGAGATGACCACCGCCTCCTGGCCGTACTTTTGCCGCAGCGCCGCCGCGACGGCGTAGTTGCCCCGGCCCCTCAACTCCGGGGCGGCGGTAAGCTCAACCGAATCATCTTCGATGACCAGGACCGTCGATTCTTCAGGGGCCGCTTGACCCTCGATGATCAGCGCCGCGAGGCCCATGCGGGCCAGGGTCAGGCCAGGCTGCCCGCCGACGTTGGCCTCCTTGACGCCGCCGGTCAAGGGGCTCTTGGCCCCCACGGAGAGGCGTCCGGCCGTGGGCGCGGCGGTGCCGGCCAGGAGCCCTGGGGCGAAGATGAGCTCGTTCGAGGGCCCCAGGGGGTGGGCCGTGGGATCGACCTCGCTTGAGAGCAGGGCGTCGATGAGGGCCCGGCCGCCCAGAAGGACCATGCCCTGGTCGAGTATCTGGCGTTCGACGCGGCGGTGGGTCAAGTCCACTCTGAGGAGCTGTCTATCCATATTCCTTCTCCGTTCCTCTGAAGCTTATTCCCCGCTGGGGGACGGATGTGTCTTATACTATTTTTCCCATTGAAATGAAACAAAGATGACTTAGTGCACCCCAGGCTCAAGCCTTTTTCGCTCGGGCCTGAAGGCCTTTTTCGGCTGCGCGTCTCGGCCGGCTGCTCCAATGCTTCGCAAGTCGCTGACCGCCGGCCCGCCCGAATGACCAGATTGACTTGTGATCCTTGCTTCGGGGAAGCGACACTAGGCCACCCGGTAGATCATCTCCTCCCGCCGGCCGGTGACGACGCGGACGTAGCCCCGCAGGGCTTGGTTGAGCGCCTCGTCGCCGGTGTCCACCAGGAGGGGCCGGCGCTTTAGGGAGATGAGCTTGCTCTTGGTGCTGACGACGATGATGTTTTTCAGGCCCACGGCCTCGATGACCGCCGGGCTGAGCTGCTGGTTGCCCCGGCCGAAGATGTAGCCCTGCCCGCCGATGGGCGTGACGACGATCGAGGCCCGGCGGCCGGCGAGGAGGTTTAAAAGCTGGCTCTCGTTCACGTCGGCCGCCACCAGCCGGCCGTTTTCGACCACGTCCACGCCGAGGAGGGTGTTGGGCAGGCCCAGTTGCTCCATGATCGCCCGGGGGGTCGTCCCGGAGCCGATGACGTACAATTGATCCGGGCTCATCGCGGCCACGATCTCCTCGGCGATGGCCCTCATGGCCAGCGCCTCAGCCCGGCCCCCGGCCGAGGCGGCCTTGGCCCCCTGGGTGTAGCGCCGGTCAGAGGGGGTCTTTAGGTAGCCGTAAAGCCGGGCCGAGACCCGGCCCTGGCGGAAGGCCTCCTCGTCGATGTCCATGACCTCCTGCTCTTGAACCGTCCTGATCCGGCCGCCCAGATACTCGGCCGCCAGCCGCCCGGCCCGGGTCGGGGTGATGGCGAAGACGCCGGAGTGGATCTTCACCCCGGCCGGGACGCCCACGACCACGCCGTCGTTTTCGATGACCTGGCAGACGTCCCGGGCGGTGCCGTCGCCGCCGGCGAAGAGGATCAGCGCCGGCTTCAAGGCGGCCATGTCCTTGACGGCCTGCCGGGTGTCCGCGGCCGTGGTCTCTTCCGGGTCGATGCGGCCCAGGACCTTTGGCTCAAACCCGGCCTGGCGGGCTTCGCTCTCGCCCATGTGGGCCGGATAGGTGACCAGGTCGAGGCCGTCCCTGAGGGGCCTCAGGGCCTCGAGGGCCTCTATGGCCCGGGCGGGCGAGGTCGGGACCGCGCCCAGCTCCCTGGCCCGGGCCAGCGTCTTTGACCCGTCGCTGCCCTTGAGGCCCACCCGGCCGCCCATGCCGGCGATGGGGTTGACGACCAGCCCGAGGATTTTTTTCTCTTCAGCCAACTTCGAGCTCGGTGATTAAAACTTCAAGCCCTTGCGGCGGTACATCCGCCAGGTGAGGGCCATGGTCTTGGGGTCCTCGGAGGCGGCCATGTCAACCGCCCCCACGGCGCAGTGGTGGGGGGCGCTCAAAACCGTCTCGGGGTCGGCGTAGGCCTCTTTTGAGACCTGGGCGACGATGTCCACGAAGCGGTCCAGCTCGTCCTTGTCCAGGCTCTCGGTCGGCTCCACCACCCAGGGCTCCTCGACGTAGAGGGGGTAGCCGAAGGCAAAGGTGGAGTTGGGGCCGAAGTCGGCCACCCGCAGGGAGAACTGGTGGGCCGAGACGCCGGTGTGGTCAAACATCTCCTTGAGGCTGAAGACCGTCTCCTCCAGCCGGGGGCGGCCCTGGGCCAGGGGCACGGAGATGCCTTGGATGTGCTTCATCTTGCTTAGAAGGTAGTTGTTGTTGAGCACGGCGATGTCCGTGGCCGTCTTGAGGCCCTCGCCGCCCAAGGCCAGCAGCCAGGCGTAGGCCCTCACGACGTTGGGCGCGTTGCCGAAGAACTGCTTCACCCGGCCGACGCTCAAGGGCCGGTCAAAGTCGAGGAAGTATTGCCGCCCGTCGAACTCCACCGTCGGCGCGGGCAGAAAGGGGGCCAGCTCCTCGGAGACGACGACCACGCCCATGCCCGGCCCGTAGCCGCCGTGGGGGCTGGAGAAGGCCTTGTGAAGGTTGTAGTGGACCAGGTCGCACTTGAGATCCTTAGGCCTGGCCCGGCCCATGATGGAGTTGGTGTTGGCCGCGTCGTAGGCGAAGAGGCCGCCGACCTGGTGGATCATGTCGGCCATGTGGAGCATGTGTGGATCAAAGACGCTCAAGGAGGTCGGGTTGGTCTGGATCATGCCGGCCGTCTTTTCGGACACAGCCGCTTCCAAAGCGGCCATGTCCAGGTGGCCCTCCTCGGTCTGATCGATGGTGACGACGGTGAAGCCGGCCATCTTGGCCGCCACGGCGTTGGTGCCGTGGGAGGTGTAGGGCACGATCATCTCGGTCTTGTCTCTCCGGCCGCGGTGGCGGTGATAGGCGGCGATGATGAGGCACTCGGTGAATTCGGACAGGGTCCCCGAGGGCGGCTGGAGGCTGACCGCGTCGAGGCCGCTGATGGTCTTGAGGCACTCGCCGAGGCGGTGCATCACCTCCAAAATGCCCTGCACGCTGGCCTCGCTTTGAAAGGGGTGGAGATTGGCCACCCTGGAGGAGCCGGCCAGGGCTTCGTTCACCTTGGGGTTGTACTTCATGGTGCAGGTCCCCTCGGCGTTGAACCCGGAATCGACGCAGGTGGACTCCTGGGAGAGGCGCAGGAAATGCCGCATCACCTCCACCTCGCTCAGCTCCGAGATCTCCGGCCTCACCCGGCGGCGCATGCTCTCCGGAATGTGAGCCGTCCCCTGGCCGACGAGGTCCCTTATCTCCTTCTCCACCCGGGGCAGCAGATGCCCCCTCGTGCCCGGCCGGCCCAGCTCAAAGATGCAGGGCTCATCCCATCTGGCCTGTCGATACATCACCGCCTCCTCTGACTGGCCAGCCCCGCCAGGGCCGAGACCAGCTTCTCGATGTCGCTCAGGGCGTGGACCTCGGTGACGCAGAAGAGGGCGCTCTGGCCCAGGGCCGGGAAATCCCCGGACAGATCCCGGCCGCCGAGGATGCCGTGCTCGCGCCACAGGATTTCATTCACCGCCGCCACTTCAAGCCCCAGCCCGTCGAAGTTGACCACGAACTCCTTGAAGTGGGCCCCCTCGAAGACCGGTGCCTGGAGGCCTTTTATCCCGGCCAGGCGTCTCTGGGCGTAATTGGCCTTGGCAACGATGGCCTCGCCCAGGTCGGCCATGCCCTGGGGCCCCAGGAGGGAGAGATAGACCGCCGCGGCCACGGCGCAGAGGTTCGAGGAGGAGCCGATCAAGGAGGTGGCGTTCTCGCGCTGGTAGAAGAAGTGCCGCCGCTCCCACAGCGTGTCCAGATAGCCCCGGCCCTGGCCGTCCACGGTCGGGGCCGCGGCGCCGACGTAGCCGGGCAGCTGGTCGAGGTACTCCGGGTCGTCCTTGCAGCCGAAGAGGCCCAGGAAGTTGCCGCCGAAGTTCATGTGCAGGCCCAGGGGCTGGGCCTCGCCGACGACGATGTCGGCGCCGTACTCCCCTGGCGGCCGCAAGACCCCCAGGGAGGAGGCGTCCACCCCCACGACGAAGACGGCCCCGAGGTCGTGGGTCAGGTCGGCGATCTCCTCGACCTGGTCTTCGATGACCCCCAGATAGCTCGGGTTTTCGACGTAGACCGCGGCCACGTCCTGGCCGAGCTTGTCTTTTAAATCAGTCAGGCTCAGGGTTCCCCGGCGGGGCTCGAAAGCGATGGCCGCGACCTCGGCCCCGCTGGAGACGGTGTAGGTCTTGATCACCTCCAGCCTGTCCGGGCTGATGTTGGCCGGGGTCAGTATCCTGCGGCGGCCGGTGAGCCGCCGGGCCATGTTGGCCGCCTCGCCGGCCGCGGTGGACCAGTCGTAGACCGAGTTGTTGACCACGTCCAAGCCGATCAGCTCGGCCATGAGGCTCTGGTACTCGAACAGGGCCTGCATCTTGCCCTTCTCCGGCTCGGCCGCGCCGAGGTAGGCTGTCTTGAACTCGGTCCGGTTGATGATCTCGTCCACCACCGCCGGGACGTAGTGGGGCCAGCAGCCGGCCCCGCAGAAGATCAGGAGCTGGTCCTCGTTCTTGGCCAGGATGGCTTCGAGGTGACGCCTCAGCTCGCATTCACTCATCGGTCCGGGCAGGTCGAGAGGCTTTGATTTGACCGGCAGGTCCTCGAAGAGCTGGTCGAGGCTTTCAAGGCCCATCTCGGCCATCATCCGCCGCTTCACCTCGGGCACGGCGTTGGGGATGTAGGGG
>CAYXRH010000146.1:0-9690 GCA_964466355.1 uncultured Thermodesulfobacteriota bacterium | reverse complement strand
CCGCATCGTCCAGGGCGGCTCGACCATCACCCAGCAGGTCTGCAAGTCCTTTCTCTTGAGCCCTGAAAAGAGCTTCACCCGCAAAATCCGGGAGGCCATCCTGGCCTACCGCATCGACCGCAAATTCACCAAAAACGAGATATTATACCTCTATCTCAACCAGATTTACCTCGGCGAGGGCACCTACGGCGTCGAGGCCGCCTCCCAGATCTACTTCGGCCGATCCGTGGAGGACCTCTCCCTGGCCGAATGCGCCATGCTGGCCGGCCTGCCCCAGGCCCCCAGCCGTTACTCCCCCCGGACCAACCCCCAAAAGGCCCGCGAGCGGCAGCTCTACGTTTTGAACCGCATGGTCGAGGAGGGATACATCACCCTCGAGGAGGCCAAGGCCGCGGTCCGGGAAACGGTGGTCATCATGGCCAGCCGGCCGAAGCATCTTCTGGAAGCGCCCTATTTCACCGAGCACGTCCGCCAGCTCATCGAGAAGAAATACGGACCCGAGGCTCTTCTGACGGCCGGATTGAGGGTCTACACCACTTTGAACCTCAAGATGCAAAGCTTCGCCGAAGAGGCCGTGGCCAAGGGCTTGGCCGAGCTGGACAAACGCGAGGGCTACCGCGGCGTGCTGGACCACCTCGACGCCGCGGAAGTGCCCGCCTTCCTGGACAAGCTGACCGCCAACTTGAATGAGACCGACCTCGGCCCGGGCGTCGTCGCGGCCGGAGTGGTGATCAGCATCGCCCCCCAAAAAGCTCTCCTCAACCTGGGGGGCGTCGAGGCGGTTTTGGATTTGGAGGACATGCGCTGGGCCCGGCCCCCTGACCCCGAAGTGCCTTATTATCGGGCCAAAGTGGTCGATGTCGGTCAGGTGTTGTTCCCCGGGGACGTCATTTTAGTCCGTTTAAAATCCCAGGAGACCGACGGCCGCTGGCAGGTTGCCCTGGAGCAGGAGCCCCTGGTCCAGGGGGCCTTGATCTCCTTGGAGGCGGCCACGGGTCACGTCAAGACCCTGGTCGGCGGGCGCGATTTCAGCCAGTCCCAGTTCAACCGGGCCACCCAGGCCCGCCGGCAGCCCGGTTCGGCCTTCAAGCCGATCATCTACGCCGCCGCCCTGGACAAGGGCTTCACCCCGTCGAGCGTCATCCTGGACGCTCCGGTGGTCTATGCCCTGCCGGGCACGAACCAGCTTTGGAAGCCGCGCAATTACCAGAACAAATTTTACGGGCCGACCACGTTTCGAACCGCCTTGGAGAAATCGCGAAACGTGGTCACGGTCAAGATCCTGGATCAAATCGGGGTCCAGTACGCCATTGATTACGCCCAGAAACTCGGCATCGACTCAACCCTGACCCCCAACCTGTCCTTGGCCCTGGGCTCCAACGAGACGAGCGTCTTGGAGATGGCCAGAGCATACAGCACATTTTGTAATATGGGGCTTCGCACGGAGCCGATCTTCATCACCCGGGTCGAGGACCGCAACGGCCTCCTTTTGGAAGAGAACACCCTCACTCAGGAGCGGGTCATCGATCCGGCCACGGCCTACATCATGACCCATCTCATGGAAGGGGTCATCCGCAACGGCACCGGCTGGCGAATTAAAGCCCTCGAGCGCCCGGCCGCGGGCAAGACCGGCACGACCAACGACTTGAGGGACGCCTGGTTTTGTGGATTCACGCCCGATTTGATCACCACGGTGTGGGTTGGCTACGACGATCACGCGCCCATGGGCCGGGGCGAGACGGGCAGCCGCGCCGCGGCGCCGATCTGGCTTTACTTCATGAAGGAGGCCGTGGACGGAAAGCCGGTCAGGTCCTTCTCGCCGCCGGAAGAGGTCGTCTTCGCCCGGGTGGACCCCCAGAGCGGTCTTTTGGCCGGACCGGGCTCCAAGAAGGCTCTCATGGAGTCTTTCAAGCCCGGCACCGCCCCGACGAGGCCGGCCCAGGACACCCCCGCCACCACCCAAGACTTCCTCAAAAGGGAGATGGAATCCCAATAGGGCGGTTGACACTTCGGCCGGCCTGAGCTACTATTTTGCCCTCCTGGGGCTGTAGCTCAGTTGGGAGAGCGCATGACTGGCAGTCATGAGGTCAGGGGTTCGAGCCCCCTCAGCTCCACCAAGAAAATCAAGGGTTTAGGTCAATCGGCCTAAGCCCTTTCGTATTGCTCTCCAAATCCTGTCCCATCATCTGTCCATCATTTGTATTGCTGAGTGAAGGGGGGCAGGGAGAATGAAAATATGAAAATCACTTGAAAAGAGTGGGAGAAGACGGGAAACAGCGGGAGATGATTGGGAAAAAAGGACGCGGAGATGAAAAAACAGAGGATCGATTTAGTTTGCAAATGAGGGCTGAAAATAGGGGTTAGACGCAAATAGTTTGAAAATGGAATCAACCAAACAAGGAAGTTAATAGAGACCCCAATCAGAGGGCTCTACGGCGATAGCCTCAAGAACAGGAATTTGATAAATAGAACCACTTCCGGTAATAAAAGGATGGCGGCCCAAGTATTTGCCTATAACCATAATAAGATCAGAAGCCCGAGACAGATCAACATTATTGGGATTGACGAAAGCCCAGATTACATTGGGATGAAGCGAAGAATCCCATTTCATCAAATAATGATCATCTGTTTTTTTTATAAAAACACCATTCCATTTCAATAGTTTACCTTTTAACATTGAATCATCAATTGGAGGATTAAAAAGGTATTGATTGTGCTTAAGACCTTTATAATCGCCAGAATGAACAACAGAAGCACAAACAAGATAGATAATCCCAACAAAGATCAATAATGACAATGACTTAAAAGACATGGCCTCCTCACCTCCTTGGCGGGGTGGGCCTGGGGAGGCCGGCCCGCCAGATGACTTGACCCAGGACCCGAAGCTCTGCGGGATCGACTTCTGATGATTCGAAATCGGGGTTGTCGCTTCTGACCTGGAGGCGGCTATTCGTGAGCCAAAACAGGCGTTTGATCATGATGGTCTGCCCCACCCCAAGGGCGTATATATAGCCATCGTGAATTGAATTCCGGCCCTTGTCTATCAAAACCACGTCACCGTCGATGATCGTCGGGGCCATGCTGTCGCCGCGCACGGTCATCAGGATCGCGTTTTTGGTGCTGGTGACGTGACGTTTGAGCCAATCCTTACGGAAGGCATGACGGGCGCCCTCCTCTTCTGAGATCACGAACGAGCCTCCGCCGGCGGAGAGCTCCTGCTCGGCCAGGGGCACTTGATCAAAATAGCCAGGATCAAGAGGCGTCCAGGGAGGGATTAAGACGCCCTGAGCTGAGGCTTGATCGACAATGGGCGCGCCGGCGAACATCTCGCCAACACCATCGTAAAGCCATTCCAAGCTGATCCCGAGAAGTTGCGATAAGGCGCCGGCAAAGCTGGGCGAAGGCGAGGCCTTGCCCGACTCCATCTTGGCCCAGGTGCCTTTTTTTATTCGCAATCGCGTGTCCATTTGCTCCGGCGTGAGCGGACCGGCGGACTCTATCTCAATTCTTATTTGTTGAAGCCGTGATGGCAGAGAGGAATCTATTTTATATTCAGCCCGTTGTTCGGCGAGAGACAGGGTATTCGAGGGGGGCGGACCTAATAAAAAATGAACATTCTCGCCAGTTTTTATTGCCACGGCCATTATCCAGCGAATGGGCACCCTGTTTGATCTGGCCTGACTAATGGATTGATGAACCACTCCTAACTCTTTCGCCAAATCCGCATCAGAATCCACACCAAGGGCCGCTTTCAGGCGATCTATGATCTCATCGCGGTTTAATTCAAGGGCTTCTTGAAACCAACCAGTCGCCTCAATGGCTGATAGCTTAGTTTTGTCAATGATCATATTCGGTTACCCAATAAGCCATTTTTCTTTACTTTAGACACAATTTTCCTTGACAAAAAGGTCATCGTTCATTTAGTTTCATCTTATGACCAGGGCAAACTTACCTCAGCCAATAATTCGATCCTATCTCACCCGCCCGGTCTGGTCAATGTCCGCGCGCGATCAAAGTTCATGGGGTCTGACCGCGGCCCTTCGGACAATGAGGAGTTGAGAGGGGAGGAGGTTGAGCGATGAGTAGACCGACGCAACGGGTGAGCCTGGAAGATGTAAGGGCGCTCACCCAGGAGCTGCCCGCCGGGTCAGACCGGTCGGGCGAATGCTTTGACATGGTTTGTTGGCTTGCCATCCTGGGCTGGGACTGGCCAGAAATTCGGGCGGCGGTCAGCCTTTTTTGGGTGGGCGTGGATCGATTCCCGTCTGGAACAACTCAATGAGCCACACGAAAAGGGTAATGATCTTGTCGGGATCGCTGTTGGAGCTGGCGGCGTAATGTTTAGTGATCTCCTATCGTCACAATTTCACCGTTTGTCACGGTAATGCTTGAGGCTTTTTTCTTTGATGGTCCAGCTTCTTGAATTAATTTAATAATTTCACCCCTTTTTTTGTGATTATTAGACATGCCTCCCCCTCATCCCACTAGTCGAAGAAAGCGTCTCACAATGTGCTGTTCAACGGGCTTTTGATTACCAAAATACTCATATAGTAGGCAGATTAACTCGGCCTTCTTGTCATGAGGTAGATCTATCTCTTGTTCTTCTAGGGCCAGCTCCAGACCTAAAAGTACGTCGGTTAGCAGCCTAGAGTCTATATCTGCCTCGGTTTGAAAAGATCGCTCGTCAACACTGATGAGGTCAGTTGCATTCATAGGGCCATCACCAAAGAGAAGCCAATGAGAGGAGACATTAAAAGCAATGGACAGTGCTCTGAGTTCGGCGCCTTGAGGCAGAGAACCGCCCTGCTCCCATCGGGCCACGGTATTTCGGTGAACACCAATACGGGTTCCGAACTCCTCTTGTGAAAGTGCCCCGCGGACTTCTTTAATACGAGCGCCAACAGCAACGTCGACCTGTTTATGGTGCATAACTTTCATCATCAGAAGTACAGCATTTGCCGATACCGTTATTATTAGTATAGGACGTTCGCACAACCAGATAAATTAATTCTATAAATTGAGCATGCCCAATTAAATGGGCAAAATTAAAACTGATGCACTAAAAAATGGTTGACAAGCATTAATTGCCCTTGTTATGGTGCAACATGGCATGGGTAATCAAACTCACCTCCAGGCAGATGATACTCAAGGTCAGTCACAGGGTCAATGTCCGGTTCTTAACAAAGATCGGATGCTGGAATCGAGGCGCGTGGATAGCAAGGGGATGAGGGGATGAGTCAACAGCCAGACCTTTTTGACCAGCCCACCACTCTGAACATCCTACCAGACTTAAAGCAGGCCATGAGTCAGGCGGCGAAGGAATCCGGGCTGAGCCGCGATCTTATCGCCGACGAGATGAATAGGCAAGCCAGGAGGTTTGGAGTCAGCCTCCGCCTGGGGCTGGCCACGCTGGAAAAGTGGCTCAACGTCAATAACCATACGCACGCGCCCACGCTCACCGCCCTGGTCATCTTCTGCGTCGTGCTCGGCCGGTCCGAGCCTCTTGAGGTTTTGGTCCGGCCGCTGGGTTGTCGGGTTATCAGCGGCCGGGCGATCAATCTTTTGCGATGGGCCGAGGTTTATTGGGCGCGGCGTCGGGCCGGCCGTGAAATGAGGCGGCTTGAGGAGGAGATGGAGGAATGAAGAGGGATCACAAGGCGATCAGGATTTGGTTGATCAAACACGACCTGAGGCAGTCTGACGTGGCGCGGGCGATGGGAACCACGAGCGCTAAGGTGTGCGACACCGTTCATGGCCGACGGAACGATCGCAGGATATTGGCTCATCTGCTGAAAATCGGCGTTCCGGCGGAAGCGCTGGGCTTGATTACCAACTGACCAGAGCGGAACGGCCATGAAAACCGACTACACGGCCGCAGAAATAGCAACGGCTTGTCATAGACACCAGACAAACGTCTTGCGGCGGGCAACCAAAGAGGGCTGGCCCTTTGAGCTGAAGAGGGTGCAAGGAGGATACCGAAAAGACTACTTGTACGCCCATCTCCCCCCTGACATCCAGGACGCTTTAATTCGAGATTATCACATCCGTCTGACCAAGTGGGCCGAGGAGAAGTCCTTTATAAATGATGCGCTCCCGCAGGGGCATGGCCATCCTGGCCATGATCACGGGCTGGAAGCCCGTGCCACCGTTCCTGTGCCCGCCCCTCCGGCCCCGCCGCCTCAAATCTCAGCCTGGGATCAGAAGAAACGAGAGAAGGCCCAGCGCCGCTTCGCCCTGATCGAGCGGGCCAGGACCCGCAAGGGCGACCTGGAGGCGAAGAAGGCCCTGGCCGCCGAGGCGGGCGTATCCTACGGTTCGCTCCAACGCTGGCTGCGGGCGGCCGACGCGGCCCTGGAGGCGGTCAAGGGGAACGGTGGCGGCGATCCCCTGGAGGCCCAGCTCGCCGCCCTGGCGCCGCGCTACGGCCGGCGGCGGGGGGTGAGGCGAGCTTTTGATGAGGAGGCGATCGGCTGGGCGCTCAAGCGCGTGCTCAATCAATCCCACCTGACCATCCGGGATATCCATGAAGATCTGCTCATCGAGGCTCGGATCCAGGATTGGCGCACCGGCTCGTGCGACACGCTTCATCGGATCCTCCGGGAACGGGTGCCCGAGGCGGCCCTGATTTACGCTCGCGAGGGCAAGCGGCGTTTCGAGGCTCGCTGCGTAGTCAAGAAGCTGCGCCGCTACGACGATCTGCCGCCTTTATTCTGCCTGGTGGGCGATCACCACATCTTGGACGCCTTTGTCCACGTGCCCGGTGCCACGCCCAAGCGGCCGTGGCTGACGGCCTGGCTGGACCTGCGCAGCCGGGCCTTCGTCGGCTGGACCTGGAGCTTTCAGCCAAACGCCAGGATCATCGCCCTGGCCCTGCGCCACGCCATCCTGCCCAAGAACCGCCCTGACCTGCCCATGCACGGCCTGCCGATCTCCACATACATCGACAACGGCAAAGACTACAGGGCATTGAGCCTGAGAGGCGAGGAGATCGACATCGGCCGGATCGACTACCCGGAGTGGTTCGATCAATTCCGGGCGGTGGGGATCGACCCCTTTTATTTGGACATGCAATACGACCCTCACGACGAAACCTGGAAGCTCAAGCGCGGCGGCCGGGAGCTGGTGGTCAAGGGCGTGCGGGTGGGCGGGGTCTTCAGCCGCCTGGCCATCCGCAGCCGCTTCGCCACGGCCTATCATCCCTGGGCCAAGCCCATCGAACGGGTCTTCGGCGAGGTGGTCCGCTCCTTCAGCCGCCGGCTGCCCGGCTGGTGCGGCTCTCATCCGGGCGAGAAGCCGGAGCGGCTGGCCTTTGAGCTGAAAAACCCGGCCGGGAACCTGCTGACCATAGAGCAGCTAAACCTGGCTTGGGAGGCCTGGCTGGCCGAGGTCTACCATGAGCGGCCGCAGTCAGGCCACGGTATGGACGGCCTCTCGCCCCGCCAAGTTTGGGATTCCTTGGCGCAACGCCAGACAATTGATCCAGCCTTTTTGGATTTCGCCCTTTTAGAACACAACCAGGTAAAAATTCAGGCCTGGGGCTTCCGGCTGCCCAAAGTGGGCGAGTACGAGCTTTGGCATCCAGAGCAAAGCGAGCTGGCCGCCCTGCTCAATGAGCTTCACGGCCAGCGGGTGAATGTGCTTTACGATCCCGGTCACCCCGAGGCGGTGAGGGTTTACCACCGCGGTCGCTTCGCCTGCTGGGCGCGGACGACCAAGCGGGGAAGCTACGTCACCGACGAGGGCATGGCCGAGCACGCCCGGCTCCAGGCCCTCCAACGCCGACAAATCCAAGACGCCCTGGCCGCCCTGGGGGCCGAGCCGGAGAAGCCCCTGCCCGGCCTAGCCCAGAGCCGGCTGGAACTTGTCCGCGCCGCGGAGCTTCCGCCTGCCCCGGAGCCGCCGGCTTTGCCCGAGCCCGAGGAAGCGGCGCCGGCGGCCGACGCTTGGCAACACCCGGCTGGGATCTCCGAGGAGCGGCCGGAATTCTTCGACTCAGCCTTTGAGCGGGCGCAGTGGATTTGTAAACAGCGGGGGCTGGGCCGGCCGCTGAGCGAGGCTGACCAGGGATTCATCGAGGGTTATCTGCCTTCTCATCCCGAGGTGGCGGAAGGGCTTTTGATGATGGAGCAGTTCATTAAAGACAACGGGGGAGCGAGATGACGAGACGAAAGGCAAGCCTGAACAAAATTTTCGTCCCGACCGGCAATCCGCAGCGGCTGGCCGCGGCGGTGGCGGCAGTGGAGGCCGACGCCGAGGCCGAGGAGAGGGTGGTCGTGGCCGACGGTGAGGCCGGCCGGGGCAAGACGGCCGCCTCCATCTGGCTGGCCGCGGCCGAACCCGATCGGCGGCTCTACATCCGGGGTATGCAGATTTGGTCAGCCTCCTTGACCATGCTCCGGGCCCTGGGCGAGGCCCTGGGCCAGCCGTCCATGCCCTCGACGACCGACCGGTGCTTCAAGGCCATCCGGGAGCTGATCGAGGCCACCGGCCGGACGACCTGGATACTCGACGAGGCCAATTACCTCCGCCAGCACACCCTGGCCATTCTCCGCGATCTGCACGACGTGGCCGGGGTGAGCCTGGTTTTGGTCGGCGAAAGACGGATCACCGACGAGCTCAAAAAGCGGCAGCGGCTCAGCTCCCGGATCGTGGCTCGAGTGCCCTTCGTGGCCCTGAGCGATGACGAGGCGGCCCTGGTGGCCGGGCAGCTTTTGCCTGAGGGCGCGAGCATCCAGCCCGAGGCGATCAAGGTTTTGCACGCGGCCAGCCGGGGGCTGTTCCGGGATTACGTCAGCCTGCTCCGACTTAGCTTAAGCATGGCCGCGGCCAATGACCTGAGCGAGATACCGGTCAGGGCGGCCGAGCAGGCCGTCAGACGGCGGCGCGAGGCGGCTTGATGGCGGCCAATAACGTCAGCCGGCTGCGGCCGTGGCTGAGGCGACGACCGGCTGGGAAGATCGCTGATATCTATGCCGCCTTCCTGGACGAACTGAGCCTCAAACAGATCTGCATCGCCCTGGAGAACCTGGAGACCACGGGGGAGCTGCAGGTTGTGGGGACAGCCTATCAATATAGCGCCCAGCCGCTCAGATCGGCCAATGCCCAGCGGCGGATATGGGCCGTGATCAGGGGGCTGGCCCAGCGGAAGGCGGTTTTTTCATCGGACGAAGCGGCCATCCTGGCCGAGGCCTCCCAGGACTACGCAAAGAAATACCTGGTCTGGCTGGCCCGCCAAGGGCTTTTAGCGAAACGCGGATCGGGGCGCTATGCCCTGGTCCAGAACGCGCCGCTGGAGGCGCCGCACTGGCACCGCCGGCGCGAGGAAAAAGGGGGACTGAGATGAAGCTGGGGAGTCTGAGTTTGTGCCTCGACTGTGAGGAGGTCTACGAGGCGACGCGGCATGGTCAATGCCCTGTTTGTGGGAGCAGGGCCAGCTATCCCATCTATCGCTGGCTGCGGCCCAGGCTGGCCAAAGCCCCCGAGGGGATGCGGTTGATTGGCTACGGCTTTAGGCCCGGCGCGAGCCGGGTAGGCGCGGAGGTGGCACGGGCTTCCAGCCCGTGAATCATGGCCAGGATGGCCATGCCACCTCGCCTCTTGCCCCTTGGGCCTGGGATCACCCATCGCCCAGGCCCGTGGGGGAGGAGCCGAGGAAAAAATGAGGTTGCTCGTCGGCGTTTGCAAGATCCA
>CAYXRH010000145.1:0-9705 GCA_964466355.1 uncultured Thermodesulfobacteriota bacterium | reverse complement strand
GCCTGGAAGCGACCCTGGAGCACTACCTCACCCATCCGGCCGCGCTTGAGGCCAAGAAAAACCTGGCCCGGGAAACGGTTTTCAGGATTCACGACAACCAGGCCATCGCCGCGAAGTACATTCAGCTTTACCGCTTGCTCTCAACGGAGCTTTCGGTCCCCAAAGGTTGACGGGGCGCCTCGGGGCCGCGGCCATCAAGATATCTCGGTCAAGATAGGGATAAAATGCCGCCTTTTTATGAGCTGACGTCGTGAACGAGTCACCTTTCCTGGCCAACCGTAAAATAATCTACGGGCTGCTGGGCCTGATTATGCTGGCCGCCCTGGCCTTGCGCTTGAAGGGTTTGACCACCAATTCTCTGGCCGTGGATGAGCCCTGGCATGCTCTTTTAGCCCTCCGCCCTGGATTTGCATTGGACTACTGGAGCGACCGGTGCACTTCCTGCGTCTGCTCTCACCCCTACATCTTCTACCTTGTCCACACCATCAGCCTCGGCCTTCTCGGCCCCACCCTCCTGGCGGCCCGATTGCCTGATGCTTTAGCTGGGACGGGCACCGTGCTCCTGGGCTTCCTCATCGCCAGACGAGTCAGCACGCCCGCCGTCGGACTGTGGACGGCCTTCTTGATGGCCTTCAATTTCACTTTGGCCGGCTACTCTCAACTTTTCCGGCCGTATGGAATCTGGATATTCTCCACGGCCCTGCTGATCTGGGTCGGCCTCAGGGCTCGGGAGAGGCCCTCGCTCGGGCGCATGGCCCTGTTGTGCCTCC
Organism: uncultured Thermodesulfobacteriota bacterium; assembly: GCA_964466355.1. GTDB lineage: Bacteria > Desulfobacterota > Desulfarculia > CAYXRH01. Next base: position 8,935 of record CAYXRH010000145.1, on the reverse strand, counting down.
TGCTCCCCCTGACCCAGCAGTCAGCCTACGGCGTCCTGTTCGTGGCCGGCGGCGTGGGTGTTTTACTTTTGGCGAGCTTTGTATTCATGACCGATCAATGGAAGCGCCTGTGGGGGCGGATCGGCGCTTATCTGCTGATTCTGGCGGCTGTGGGAGTGTTTTTTTTAAGGTTTAACATCAGGCGACAGGACGTGCTCGGCTTCTCGGAGGTGGAGTTCTACGAACCGTTTTTCATTAAAAGCATGAGCCTGACCGAGACCGCCGCCAATCTGGTGTCTCAATTCATCACGCTTTTAGACAAATTCGTTCCCTTTGTCGGCCAAAGCGACGTCAACAGCCTGTTCATCGCCTTGACTTTTTTTGTGGCTCTGGTCGGCCTCGGCCATCTGGCCCAGGAGCCAAAGGGGCGGGATCTCCTTTGGCTTCTCGGAGGGACCGTGGCCGCGGAAGTCTTGGCTATCCTCACCTCTCAATGGACCATCCACTGGCGTCACTCGTTGTACCTAATCGTGTTCTATCTGATCTTCCTGGGGCGGGGGGTGGCCGCCATCGGCGAATGGATCGCCGCCAAGCGCCTTTATCCATCCCTGATCTTGGGACTGGCCCTGCTGGCCATCCTGCCCGCCCGGGCCGCTTTGAGATCGCCGTTCATTTATCCCGGCTGGGGGTCAAATGAATTCGTCGCCGAGTTGAGCCGGCGATTCCGGTCAGGCGACGCCATCTATGCCGATCGTCACGCTGGCTGCGCCTTGGTCTATCTCCTCTGGGCCGACGATCCGGATTTGATCGCCATGTGCACCGAACAGGACTGCGCCAAGGGTTCCTCAAAGTTGAGAGCGGTTGAAGCGTTCGGCGTCAAAGCCTGGGCGATCCTGGGGGGCGGGGATGTTTCGGCCCTCGTCAACGTCGGGCCAGAGCGGGTTTGGGCCATCGTCTCGCCCAACGCCAACCAGGTGGAGCTCAAGGCGGCTCGAACAGGGTTTGGCCCTAAGTACCGGGCGGCTGAGACGTGGCGGCCTCGACCATCGTCGGTTAATTTCTGGATTCGCTACGACCGAGTGACCCCCTGAGGCCTGATCGAGGCGAGACGGGCCACGGTGAAGACGGATGGAAAATGAAGGATTGTTCATGACGCTGACAAGAAGACGGATTCGACTTTTCAAGGCTATGGCTGTGGTCTTGGGCGTGGCGGTGGTTTTTGGCACGGCCGAGGCCGTGGGTCGGATACTGCCGCATTTCACCGACTACCGTTATCGGTTCCTGAATGAAAAGATATTCATCTCCTCGCCCTACCTGGAGATCATCCCCCGGCCCGGCGCATCGGTCAAAATGGGGCCTATAAAATGCAAGATCAACAAGCTCGGTTTTCGGGGACCAGGGATCAGCATTCGAAAGACACCGGGCACTCTCAGAATCGTCTGCCTGGGCGGTAGCACGACCTTTGGGATGTACCACTTGGTCGACGGCTCGCAAGCTTATCCCGGCCACCTGCAGAGGCTTTTGGATGCCTTGGACTTCAAGGCCGAGGTTGTCAACGGCGGGGTTCCAGGTTATTCGACCCTGACGACCATCGTGAACATCATCACCCGGATTCGCTGCCTGGAGCCGGGTGTGGTCGTGGTCATGCATAACACCAACGACCTGGCCAGAAACGGCTCGGGCCGGCTGAGGGAAGAGCTGGCCGAGCCAGCGCTCCATGATCCAGATTCGACCATCGCGCCGCGCTGGTTGATTGACCACTCTTACGCCGCCGCCGAAGCGGAGTACCGTATCCAGCGATTTTTTCATCATTGGCGCGACTCAAACGCCGGCGCCAAGGGTGATTACTCGCCGGCGGACGGGCGGGTCTTCGAGGAGAACCTGCGTCTCATCGTTGAACTATCAAGACGCTTTGGGTTCAAACTGGTGCTGGTGACCATGGCCCAGGCCATTCGGCCGGAGACGAAGTTCAATGATCTCACCCTGGATGAGAAAAAGATGAAGTTAGATCGATTGGACGTCTACCCGCATCTTCGACCCGAGGCTGTCGGTCTCGGCCTGGAGCGCTACAACGAAATCATCCGCAGAGTGGCCAGAGAAACAGGGGTGATTCTGGCTGATTCAGCGCCGTTGGTGCCCAAGACGCCGCAATACTTTTACGACCGGGTCCACCTGCAATCGCCGGGGCACGCCATCGTGGCCCAGTGCGTGGCCCGGAGCCTGATGAAAGCCGGGGTGATACCATCTCTGATCGTCCGAAATCGGATCAGCCGATGATGACTCAAAAGCCTGGCCCCCATCACTGGCCGTGGTTGATCGCCCTGGCCGTTCTCCTCGTCTTTGGGGCCGGCCTTTTCTGGCGCCTCAAGATCGCGCAGCGGATCATTCTGGTCGAGCTGGCCGCGGTGAGGGAGAATCAGGAAATCCTTCTCCTGGACCGGCTCGACGGCGAAGCTCAATCAAGCTTCGCCGAATCTCCGGCTCAAGGTGAGGCGGAATTAAAGGCCTCACCAGATGGCGGCCCGAGATACAGCTTCTTGGCGCCGAGGCGCCTTCTCAAAATCGGGCAGGCGACCGAGATATCCGTTCGTTTCAGAGAAGACCCCGAAGCCCGGCTCAAAATCCAATGGCAGGCCAGCCGCGGCCAGATTTCCGGGCGAGGGCCCCGGGTCAGCTACGTCGCCCCAAAGGAGAAGGGCCTCAGCGTGCTCACGGCCTTGATCAGCGATCCTCAAGGCAGGGTTGAGGCCGCCTCGCTTTTGATCATGGTCTACAAACAATTGATCATCATCAAGGCCGACGACCTGATACACGACCCGGACCAGGTAATAAGCCCAAAATGGCGAAGATTCATCAGCTTCGTCGAGAAGAAGAACATCAAGGCCAGCCTCGGCCTCATCGGCTACTCCCTCCTCGAGGGCGGTCCGGATTATTGTTCGTTTCTGAGACGAGTTCAGGCCAAAGGCTTGATTGAGCTGTGGAATCACGGCTATGACCACAACCTCATCACGCACCAGAGAGGCGAGGCGTACGCCGAGTTTAAAAACACGCCCTTCGAGTACCAGTCCCGGCATCTGCAACGGACTCAACAATTGGCCCACCAAAAGCTCGGCTTCAGCCTGCACACCTTCGGCGCTCCGGGCAACGCCATCGACGAGGTCACCCGCCGCGCGGTGGCCGCGGCCGAGGACATCAAGGTCTGGTTTTTCGGTCCAGACCCCACGCCCGGCAAGCTAATTTTGAAGACTCAGGGCGTGGTCGAGGAGCCGATTCACCACCCCAACTTCCAGATCTTCATCCAAAAATACGAGGCCGGCCAGGACTACCTCGTCCTGCAGGTCCATCCCCACAGATGGGCTGAAGCCGGATTCGACGAGTTCAGCCGGATAATCGACCACCTCATCGAAGAAGGGGTGACTTTTATCCGACCTTATGAATACTACCTCTGGCTCCAGGATAAACCCAACCAACCACAATGACGGAGATATTGATATGCCCTCCCACGTCCGTCCCGATTGTCGTCACTACAAGGGGCTGAAACCCTGCTCCTTCGGTGAAGATTGCCAGGGCTGCCCTGATTTCGCCCCCTTGGGCTCCCGGATTTTGATCATCAAGCTGGGGGCCTTGGGCGATGTGCTGCGGACCACGCCCCTCTTGCGCGGCCTCAGGAATGAGGCGCCGGACGCCGAGGTGATCTGGCTGACCAGCCCCGAGGCGGCCGAACTGCTCAAAAACAACCCCTTCATCGGCCAGGTGTGGCTCACCGGGGCCGAGGCCTTGGTCCGATTACAGGTGGAGAGGTTCGAGCGGGTCATCTGCCTTGACAAGGAGCCCGAGGCCATCGCCTGCGCCGCCCTGGCCGCGGCCCCCCGGAAATTCGGCTTTGGCATGAACGAGCTGGGCCGGCTCATCGTCTTCAACGAGGCGGCCCAGGAGAACCTGCGCCTGGGCGTCTCGGATGAGCTGAAGTTCCGCCGGAACACCAAGACCTACCAGGAGATCATGTTCGAGACGGCCGAGGTGGCCTTTGGCCGCGAATACGATTACGTCTTTGAGGTGCCAAAGGCCGATGAGGCCTGGGCCAGAGCATTCATGGCCGAGCGTCTAAAACCGCCGGCAAAATTGGTCATCGGCTTCAATCTGGGCGGCGGGAACGTCTTCGCCCACAAGACCTGGAAGGAAGCCCATTTCCTGAAGCTGAGACGGCTCATCGAGGCCAAGTGGGGCGCCCAGGCGGCGGTGGCCGCCTTGGGCGGACCGGCCGAAGAGGCGGCCCTGACCAGAGTGGTCGCCGCCCAGGGGCCGCCCATCATTCACACCGGCTCAAACAACTCCCTGGCCCGTTTCGCCGCCCTCATAAAGCAATGCCACGTCGTCGTCACTGGCGACTCCCTGGCCATGCACCTGGCCTTGGCCGTGGGGACCCGATGCCTGGTCCTCATCGGCTCGACGACGCCTCGGGAGATCGAGCTCTACGGCCGGGGCAAGATGCTCGCCTCGGATCTGGACTGCGCGCCTTGCTATGGCCGCGAGTGCCTTCGGGAGCCGGACTGCATGGCTCTTTTCACGCCCGAGATGGTCATGGCCCGCCTCGAAAGCCTGGTTAAGCGGGCGGGGTTGATTTGAACCTGCTCATGATCTCAGGCGACGTCCGCGCCGCGGCCGGGGTCGAGGGCGAGTTCTATGAAATGCTCAGGGAGTTCCACGGCCACTGGCGGCGCATCGACGTCGTCTGCCCCAGGGTCAAGGAGGCCCGGGCGCGGACCATCTTCGGGCGGGTCCACCTCCATCCGGTGGGCCGCTTCGCCTATCCTGATTTGAGAGCCAAGCTGAGCCAGCCTTTTTACTTGGCCAAAACAGCCACTCGGCTGCTCAAGGAGAGGGTCTACGCCTTGATGGTCATCCACGAGATCCCGCCCTTTCACACCTCCCTGGCCGCTCTTTGTCTGGCCAGACAATGGGGAGTGCCGGTGGTGAGCGAGATCCACCACGTGGAGGGGCACCCTTTCGCCCCGGACTGGCCCTCGCGCCTGCGGCGCCTGGCCACGGCCTGGTGGGTCCGCTTCATCAAAAACAAAGTCCAGGCCATCCGCACGGTCAACGCCGCGGAGGTGCCGGCCTGGCTCGAGGCGAGGGGGGTCAGCCCGGAGAGGATCAAGGTCCTCTATTCCTTTGACCTCGATCTGGAGACCTTCAGGCCTCGGCCCACGGCCCGCGACGTCGACTTTCTCTTCGTCGGGCGGCTGGTGGCCAACAAGGGGATACTTCTCTTCCTCGAGGCCCTGGATTTGGTCCACCGACATCGCGCCGAGGTGAGGGCCGAGGTCATCGGTCAGGGGCCTCTGGCCGAGGCGGCTCGGCGACAAGCCTCAAAGGCCGGCCTGGCCCAAAGCGTGGAGTTCATCCCCTGGGTCAAGGACCGCCAGGCCCTGGCCGAGCATTATCGCCGGGCCAAGGCCCTCGTCGTCTGCTCCTTCGCCGAGGGCGGACCCAACGTCGCCCTGGAGGCCATGGCCTGCGCCACCCCGGTCATCGGCCCGGCCATCGGGGTGCTCAGGGAGGTCTTGGTCGATGGTCGAAACGGCCTGGTGACGAGCCACGATCCGGCCCGGCTGGCCGGTTTGATGGACCGGATTCTGACCCGACCCGACCTGGCCGAGAAAATGGGCGCCGCCGGGCCGGCCTCGGTGGCCCGGTTCGAGTCCAAGGCCGTCATCGCCGCTTACGCCAAAGGCCTCCAAGAGGTGGCCCGCAAAAGCGCCGCCAGGGCCGATTGACCATGCGCGGCGCTTTCTTCTGCGTTTTGATTGATCCGAACGACGACATCGCCGGCTTCATCGTCGATTGGATCAAGGCCCTGGCCGGACGCCTGGAAAGCCTCGACGTCATCGCCCTGGAGAACCGCGCCCGGCCGGTGGACCTGCCGGCCAACGTGCGCCTCCTCTCCCTGGGCAAGGAGCGGGGCCTGTCGCGGCCCCGGCTTTTTTTGAACAGCCAGCGGGCCCTGGCCCGAGCCCTCAAGAGGGCCGATTTCTTGCTCTGCCACATGATGCCGGTCTACGCTTTGGTCGCGGCGCCCCTGTGCCGCTTCAAAAGCAAGCCCCTGCTGCTGTGGTACACCCACCAGCATCTCGACTTGAAGCTCAGGGCCGCCGCGCGGGCGGCCGACCTGATTCTGACCGCCGCCCCCGAGGCCATGGGGGTGGCCACGCCCAAAAAGCGGGTCCTGGGCCACGGGATCGACGCCGTCCGCTTCGCCCCGGGACCTCTCGAGCCCCGTCCCGGAGCGTTGCGGGTCTTGTCCGTGGGCCGCTTTTCGCCGGTCAAGCGCCTGGAGGTTCTCCTCGAAGCGGCCAGATGCCTTGATGAGCGAGGCCGACTGGACGACTTCAGGTTCATCCTCGTCGGCAAGGAGGGCAATCAAGCTCAGGCGGCCTACGCCGCGCGAATCCGGGCCGAAGTGGGCCGGATGGGGCTCAACCGCGCCTTCGAGTTCAGGGGCGGAGTGTCCCACGCCGAGGTGGACGCTCTTTTCCGGGAGGCCGACGTCTTTGTGTCCACGCAAGAGCAGCGGGGCCTGGACAAGGCCGTCTTGGAGGCCATGGCCTGCGGCCTGCCGGTCATGTTGGCCAACCAGAGCTTTGAGGCGCTCTTGGCCGATGAAAGCCGGCTTCTGTTGTACCCCCCCCGCCAGCCGGCGCGGCTGGCCGAAGGTCTGATGCGCCTGAGGGAGTTCAGCCTCGAAGAGCGACGCCGCATCGGCCTTGAGCTGCGCCGGGGCGTGGTCGAGAATCACGAACTGGGTCGCCTCATGGACCGCGTCGTCCTTGAGGCGGCGGCGCTGTTGAGGAGGTAGACGTGGACTGCCTGGTCCTCATTCCGACTTACAATGAGGCCGACAACGTCGAGGCCATCGCCCGGGCGGTGCTGGCTCAAGGGCCGCGGTTCGGCGTTTTGATCATTGATGACAATTCGCCGGACGGCACTGGCCGCATCGCCGACGAAATGGCCGCCGCCGAGAAGCGGATCATGGTCTTTCACCGGCCCCAAAAGCAAGGCCTCGGTCCAGCCTACATCGCCGGCTTCGGCTTCGCCCTGGCCAAGACAAAGGCCCAATACTTCTGCACCATGGACGCTGACTTCTCTCACAACCCGGCCGATCTGCTCCGCCTCCTCGCCGCCGGCGAAGCGGGGGCCGACATGGCCGTGGGCTCGCGCTACTGCCGCGGCGGCGGGGTTGAAAACTGGGGGCTTCTGCGGTTGTTCATCAGCCGGGGCGGGGGGCTTTACGCCCGGGCGCTTTTAGGCAGTGGCATCTCCCACGACCCCACCGGCGGTTTCAACCTTTACACCCGTCGGGTCCTCGAGACCATCGACCTCAAAGCGATCAAAAGCAACGGCTACGGCTTTCAGATCGAGACCAAGCACCGCGTCTCCCGGGCCGGCTTCAAGCTCGTGGACGTGCCCATCACCTTCACCGACCGCCGGATGGGTCAGTCCAAGATGAGCTTCCGCATCACCGTGGAGGCCTTCTGGCGGGTCTTGATCATGGCGGCCAGGATCAAGTGAGATATCCAGAAAAGGCCTTTGGCCCATGAATCAGACCCGGCCCAGACCCCCAAATCCCGCCATCCGCGGGCCGGCTTTGCTTTCAGTGGCCTTCTTCGCCCTTCTGATTCTGGCCTTGAGCCAGGCCCACCAGGGAAACTTGAGCGCCTTGATGATGCTGCCCCAAAAGGGCGCCTGCTATGAGGCCTTGAGCGCGCCCAGAGGGGTGGTTGTCTTTCCCGAGGCCGGCTATGACGGCCATTTTTTCTACTACATCGCCCGGGATCTCAAGATGAAGGTCGGCTGCGCCGGAGCCTACCGCTGCCAGCGCATCTTCTATCCGGTTCTGATCTGGCTCTTCGCCCTGGGGCGGGCGGAGCTGATGCCTCTGGCCATGAGCCTGATCAATCTCCTCGCCGTCGGCGGGGCGACCTGGCTCATGGCGCGCTGGCTGACCGAGGAGGGCTTCAACCCCTGGTTCGGGCTTTTCTACTCTCTCTCCTTGGGCCACGTCTTGATCATCCAGTACGCCCTCAGCGGCGCGGTGGCCGCGGCCTTGTCCCTCGGCGGAGCCTACCTCTTCGTCCGCGCCGAGCGAAGCGCCGGGACGGCTTTTTTGTTCAGCCTGGCCCTGCTGACCCGGGAGACGGCCGTGTTGTTGTGGGCGCCACTGATTCTTTGGGCCCTCAAGGAGAGGGAGTATCGCCGGGCGGCGGTTTTGGCCCTGGCTCTGATTCCGTATCTGGCCTGGGAGGCGATCTTGTGGGGCCGGTTCGGCGAGCTGCCCCTCTTGGCCACAAACGTGAGGGCCGTGACCCTGGACCTTGAGGGTCTGCGCTGGCTGGCCGGCCACCTCGAGCTTGACTCCGGCTGGCGGGAGCTGCTCCGCTCGGCCTCGTCGCTGCCATATCTCATTTTCGTGCTGGCCTGCCTCACCTTGGGCGCTTGGCACCTGGCCAAGGGGCTGGGGCTGTGGGCCTGGCTGACCTTCATCCAGGCCGCGGCGGTCCTCTTTTTGGGCCGGGGCATGTGGGAATACATCTCCTCCGTGGGCCGGGTGAGCATCACCTTGACGCCGGCGGCGGTGATGCTGGCCCTCGAGGCCGGGGGGCGGACGAGACTCATTCTCCTGGGCGGCCTGGGGCTCTTGTTCGGCCTGGGCCTCTGGCGGATCCATCTGGCCGGGGTGCATCCCTTTTTCGTCCAGCCATGAGCCGAGTGACGATCATCGCCCTCCGCAAGGCCCTGCTGCTGCTGACTTCGCGCTGGCAGTACCTTTTCCGGCTCAGGCCACGCTTGCTCAGGCTCTTTGAGACCGACGCGGCCTTCGTCATGGCCAATCTGGGGCTTTTCCACCCCCTGGAGCCGGCCCCCGGCCACACACCCGGGCCCGCGGCGATATTTGGGG
>CAYXRH010000144.1:3030-9758 GCA_964466355.1 uncultured Thermodesulfobacteriota bacterium | reverse complement strand
GGCCTGCCCGGCCTGCCCCGTCGGCTGCGGCCGGGTCTCCAAGGTGACCAACCCCAAGTACGCCTCCGAAGGGGTGGGGCCCGAGTACGAGACCATCGGCATCTTCGGCTCAAGCTGCGAGACGAACGACCTGGAAGTGGTCGCCAGGGCCGGCTTCATCTGCAACGAGATGGGCATGGACACCATCTCCGCGGCCGGGACCATCGCCTGCGCCATGGAGCTTTTTGAGAAGGGCCTTCTGCCCGAGAAGGACGTGGGCTCGCCCCTCAACTTCGGCGACGCCGAAGCGGTCATCCGTCTGACCGAGGACATGGGCTTGCGAAGGGGCTTCGGCGACCTCCTGGCCGAGGGCTCCTATCGGCTGGCCGAAAGGTACGGCCACCCCGAGTATCACATGGGCGCCAAAAAGCTGGAGTTCCCCAGCTACGACCCCCGGGGGGTCCAGGGCATGGGCCTGGGCTACGCCACCAACTCCCGCGGGGCCTGCCACATCCGGGGCGAGGTCCACGACCTGTCGCTCTACGCCGTGACCCACTGGCGCTTGTCCACGGACCGCAATCTGGGGCCGACGGACCCCTTGCGCTGGGATGACAAGCCGGTCCTGGCCGCCGACGTCCAGGACTGGTTCTGCGTCATAGATTCGTGCGGCATGTGCAACTTCATGTTCTTTTTAGCCATGAACGAGGACGACTGCCGGGCCCTGACCGAGGCGGCCACCGGCGTGGACATGGGCGGACTGAGGGGCTTGATGAGGGCCGGAGAGCGGATCTTCAACCTGGAGAGGCTGTTCAACCTCCAGGCCGGGCTGACCCACCGCGACGACACCCTGCCCAAGCGGATGCTCGAGGAGCCCATGCCCGAAGGCCCGGCCAAGGGGATGGTCGTCCGCCTGGACAAAATGCTGCCGGAATACTACCGCCTCAGAGGCTGGAGCCCGGAGGGCGTCCCCAGCCCCCGGAAGCTCAAGGAGCTCGGCCTGGAGTAGAGGCTGAGTGGACGTCTTGTGGTGAGTAGAAAGAGGCGACACACCATCATCGGCAACAGCGCGGCCGGCTTGTCGGCTGTCAGGGCCATCAGAAGGACGGGCGATGACGCGCCCATCGTCCTCATCTCGGCCGAAAAACACCGCGCCTACTCCCCGGTCCTGACAACCTATTACATCGGCGGCCAGATCAACCGGGACGATCTCTTCTTGGTGGACCACGATTTCTACAAGCAACACGGGGTCAAGACCATCTTCTCCCGCCGGGCCGTGGCCGTGGATCCATTAAAGCAGAGGGTCGTCTTAGACGACGGCTCTGGGGTCGATTACGACACCCTCCTCATCGCCACCGGGGCTTCGGCTCGACGGCTGGACGAGGTCGAGCCTGACGCGGCCGGCCGCGTCTTCACCCTGAGAACCATCGACGACGCCGACAGAATCAAGAAAGCCGCCCGAGGGGCCAGAGAGGTGGTCGTCACTGGGGCCGGCCTGGTCAGCCTCCAGACCATAAAGGCCATCGCCGGCCAGGGGCTGAAAATCACGACCGTGGTCGGCTCGAGACAGGTCCTCTCCCAGCAGGTGGACGCCGACGGCGCGGCCATCATCCAGCGGAAGATGGAGGCCGCCGGGGTGTCGTTCCTTTTTGGGCGGGGGATCAAGGGGGTTCGAAGGCGCGGTGAAAAGGTGGAGGTGGTCACCGACCAGGCCGAGGCCCTGCCGGCCGACGTGGTGATCGTCGGCAAGGGGGTTGAGTCCAACATCGGCCTGGTCAAGGACAGCGGGATCAACACCAGCTCCGGCGTCCTGGTGGACCGGCGCATGAGGACCAACCAGGAGAACGTCTTCGCCGCCGGAGACGTGGCCGAAGGGGAGAACCAGCTCAGCGGACGGATGGAGGTCATCGCCACCTGGTTCAACGCCTGCGCCCAGGGCGAGGTGGCCGGTCTGAACATGGCCGGACGGACAACCGAACGCCGCGGCCAATTCAGGGAGAACGTGACGACCCTCATGGGCGTGGTCGCCGCCTCCGTGGGCCTGTCGAGGCCCAGGCGAGGGGAGTTCGAGGAGATCAGCCACCTGGACCGGGGGCAAGCCGTGTACCGGAAGCTGTTCCTGGACGAGGGCCGTCTGGTCGGAGCGCTGTTGTTGAATCGGGTCGGGGACGCTGGGGTCATCAGGCACTGCATCGCCAACAGAGTGGACGTCTCGCCCTGGGCGGAGAGGATCGCCAGAGCGCCCTTGGACTTTGGCCGGATACTCTGCGGCCGCCACGGAGCGTGGCCGCATCTCGGGGGCTAGTCTTGCCTCCCCGAAGCAAGGATGACGAGTCAGTGTGGCCGCCTTCTTATATCAACCAGTTAAGGGACGCGACACTAGAGATGAGGCTGGCCAACCCTTTAGGCCGGCTCGAGACCTAGACGGGGGACCAAAATGCCGATACTAGGATGGGTTCTTTTCATCGCCGGGTGCCTGGCCTTGGCCATATTCATCGCCTGGCTCATCCTGCGCAAGCTTTACAAGAGAGCCTCCAAGGAGACCTCCTTCGTGCGGACCGGCTTCGGCGGCCAGAAGGTGGTCATAAACGGCGGGGCCCTGGTCCTGCCGGCCCTGCACGAGATCATCCCGGTCAACATGAACACCCTCCGCCTGGAGGTGACCCGGGCCAACAACCAAGCCCTCATAACCCACGACCGGATGCGGGTCGACGTCCAGGCCGAGTTCTACGTCCGGGTCAAGCCCACCGGCGAGGCGGTGGCTGACGCGGCCCAGACCCTCGGCCGCCGGACCACGGACCCCAAGGCGCTCAAGGATCTGGTGGAGGGCAAATTCGTGGACGTGCTGCGGGCCGTGGCCGCCGAGATGGCCATGGACGAACTCCACGTCAAGAGAGGCGAGTTCGTGCAGCGGGTCAAGACGGCGGTGGCCGACGACCTGCTCAAAAACGGCCTGGAGCTGGAGTCCGTTTCCCTGACCGCCCTTGACCAGACAGATCAGAGCTACTTCAATCCCCAGAACGCCTTCGACGCCCAGGGCCTGACCGCCTTGACCGAAGCCATCCAGGCCCGCCGCAAGCAGCGCAACGCCATCGAGCAGGACACCGAAGTGGCCGTCCGCCGCAAGAACCTCGAAACCGAGCAGCAGAAGCTGGAGCTGGCCCGGGAGGAAGAGTACGCCAGACTCCAGCAGCAGCGCGAGATCGAGACTCGTCGGGCCGAGCAGCAGGCCGAGATAATCAAGGAGAGGTCCGAGAGGGAGCAGCAGGCCAAGGCGGCCCAGATCGAGGCCAAGCTGAGGGTCGATCGGACCCAGATTTTGGCCGACCGGACGATCGAAGAGGAGCAGATCGCCAAGGACCTCTTTCTCAGGCAGAAGGACATCGCCCGGGAGAAGGCCCTCGAGGAAGCCCGGATCGAACGCGAGAAGAGCCTCTCCCTGACCGAACAAGACCGTGCCATCGCCATCGCCGAGAAATCCAAGGCCAGCTTCGCCTCCGAGGCCGAAGCGGCCAGGGCGCGGGCTTTGGCCGCCGTGGCCGAGGAGCAGGTGGCCACCGCCCGCCAGATCGAGGTCGCCGAGCGCCAGAAGGCCATTGAGCTGGTCGAGGCGCACAAGATGGCCGAACAGGAGACCATCAACCTCACTCTCGCCGCCGAGGCCAGAAAGAAGGCCGCCGTGGACCAGGCCGAGGCGATGCGCATCCTCTCCGACGGCGAAGCGGACAAGATCAAGAAGGCGGCCGAGGCCGAAGCCGAGGCGGCGGTGATTCGGGCTGGAGCGGCCAAGAAGCGGTACCAGATCGACGCCGAGGGCGCCCGGGCCCTCAACGAAGCCGAGAACATCCTCGACCCGAACGTCATCGCCCTTCGGGTCAAGATGGCCGTCATCGAGCGCATGGGCGAGATCATCCGCGAGAGCGTCAAGCCCCTGGAGTCCATCGAGGGCATCAAGATCATCAACGTCAGCGGGCTCACCCCCGAGGCGAGGGGCGTGGCGGCCCCGGCGGACGAGGCCGCCGCGGGCCCCGGCTTGAGCCTGACCGACCAGGTGGTCAACAGCGCCCTGCGCTACCGGGGCCAGGCGCCGCTGATCGACGCCCTCTTGAGGGAGGTGGGCCTCAGTGGGGGCGACATCGACGGGCTGACCTCAGTCCTCAAAGGCGAGGGCAAGGAGAAGGACGAGCCGAAAAAGAAAGACTGAATACCATTTCCCCATTGAAATGAAACAAACATGCCTTAGTGCGCCCTAGGCTCAAGCCTTTTTCTGGCCGGCCCCGCCTTGCTTCTCACCCCTCCCGGCGCCTCGGTCTTGACAGCGCCTCTGATTGGTTCTATTTCTTAGCCAAAATCGATCGGTTCTCAACCTGGTGCCCGCCAGGGGCTTAAAAGGGAAAGCGGTGAGAATCCGCTGCGGTCCCGCCACTGTGACAGGGGACGAAAACCGCGGCCAGTCACTGGGCTTAAATCCCGGGAAGACGCGGCGAGTAGGCTGATCCTGAAGCCAGGAGACCTGCCGGGTCGAGCTCCACTGATCGCCTTCGGGGCTGAGGCGGTGGGGATTTCATGGTTTATTTAAGACCCTGCCTTGGACCGTGAGGCGGGGTTTTTTATGGGCTTATCGTTTGAGGAGTGGTCATGAGGATTTGGTGTATCCTGATCGCCTTGGGCCTTTGCTGGCCGGCCCTGGTTTGGGGCCAGATGAAGCCAGAGGAGGTGGAGCGCTCCCTCGCCTCGGCCGTCAAGACTGAACAGAGCGCCCACAAAGAAGCCCAAAAATGGGCCGGGCAGCGGGCCGACCTGCTTCAGGAGATCAGCCAGCTCAAAAGACGGCTCAGATGGGTTGATCACCAGCGGCAAAGATATGAAAACTACGTCCGCCGCCAAAAAGAGGCCATCGCCGAGCTGGAGCGCCGCCAGAGAGAGCTTCAGCGCATCAACCGCGAGCTGGAGCCCTACCTGGACGAGGTCGTCGACCGCTTGACCGCCTTCATCCGCCACGATCTGGAATTCCTGGCCCCGGAGAGGGCCAGGCGGATCGCCTTTCTGAACCGATCGCTGAACGACCACCGCCTCGACCTGAGCGAAAAGCTGAGGCGGGTCATGGAGGCTTTGCGGGTGGAGGCTTCCTATGGCCGCGGCGTGGAAAAGACCGAGGGCGAGGTGGACATAAACGGCCAAAAAACCCAGGTCGACCTTCTCCGCCTCGGCCGCCTGGCCCTTTATTACGCCACTCCGGACCGCCAAAGGCTCGGTTGGCGGCCCAGGGCGGCGGCTGAGTGGCGGGAGTTGGCCCCTCAATACCGCCGCCAGCTCATGGCCGCCCTGGAGATGGCCCAGCGCCAGCGGGCCGTGGAGCTGATCACCCTGCCCGTGGGGAGGCCGGCCCGATGAGCTTTTCATGCCTGAGGCTTTTCGTGGCTTTGACTTCGATCGTCGCGTTTTTGACCGGCGCTGCGGTTTCATCCACCTCCGCCCGGGCGGCCACCAGGGCCCAGGCGGCCGAGAGGGTGAGCCACGCGGCGGCGGCGCCCCAAAATCAGGCCCGCCAGACCTCCTTGAGCGTCGAGGAGGAGAGGAAAAGCCTCCAGGCCCAGGTCTAATAATTAAAAAGAAAAACGGCCGCGGCGGAGAAAAGCCTGGACGCCTTGGAGAAACGGTTCAATGAGCTTTTGGCCCTGGAGTCTCAAAAAAAAGCCTCCCTAACCGACCACGAGGAGGAGATACACAACCTGGAGGCGGCCATCCGCCTGACGGCCAAGGAGAGCGAGGCCTTGCTGCGGACCAGCCTCATCACCCCGGCCCGGCCCGAGCGCCTCGAGGTCATCGGGCCTCTGACTAAAAATGACCGCTTCCCCAGCCTGGAGGAGCTCAAGGCCCTGGTGGAGGTCCTGTTCGAGGAGGCGGAGGCCTCGGGTCGGATCGATATCCGCCCCGGCTTTTTTATCAATCCGGCCGGCCGACGCGCCGAGGGCCGGATACTTAGGCTGGGCAACTTCACGACTTATTACCGGCGCGGCCCTGAGGTGGGCTTCCTCAAGCCCGACCAGAAGGGGACCGGCCTCATCGCCCTGGCCGCCGGCCCTGACTGGTCCCAGAGAAGGCGGATCAAGAGCTACTTCCAGAATCAGGGCCAGGACCTGCCCCTGGACCCTTCCGGCGGCGCGGTCCTGGACCAGCTCAGGCCGCGGCGCTCGGCCATGGAATGGCTCGAATCAGGCGGGCTCCTGGTCTGGCCCATCATCCTCGTCGCCGCGGCGGCTTTAATCTTAATCGTCGAAAGGCTCATCCGGCTGAGCCTGACCCGGACCAACACCGACGCCCTGATGAGCCGGATAGAGACTTTGGCCCGGGAAGGAGAGTGGGGCGGCTGCCAGGACATCTGCGCCCGCCACCAACGGGCCCCGGCCTGTCAGGTCATCCAGGCCGGCCTGTCTTGCCGCGGCCAGCCCCGGGAAGCAATCGAGAACGCGGTCCAGGAGGCCATATTGAGACAGCTGCCGCGCCTGGAGAGGTTTTTGCCCACCTTGAGCGTCCTGGCCGCCATGGCGCCGCTTCTGGGTCTTCTGGGCACGGTCACCGGCATGATCGACACCTTTCAAGTCATCACCCGCTTCGGCTCCGGCGATCCCCGCCTCATGGCCGGCGGCATCTCCGAGGCCTTGGTGACGACTCAACTGGGCCTCAGCGTGGCCGTGCCGATCATGGCCATTCATCACTTCCTGGAGCGGCGGGTGGACAAGGTCGTCGGC
>CAYXRH010000144.1:0-3020 GCA_964466355.1 uncultured Thermodesulfobacteriota bacterium | reverse complement strand
GTCGTGGGCGACATGGTGGAAAAGGGCCTGGCCGTGCTCGCCGCGGCCGCGGCCGATTAGAGGCTTTTGATGTTGTGGTCGGAGAGCGGCTTGGCCCAACGCCTCTACGACGCCCTGGCCTACATGGAGGCCGGGGGGCCGGTGATGTGGCCCCTGGCCGTGGTCTCGGTGTGGCTGTGGAGCCTGATCATCTTGAAGCTGAGGATGCTCCTTGGCTACCGGGCCGGCCGAGGCCCGACGGCCCAGAAAGGGGCGGCCGTGGAAATGACCTGCGGTCTCAAGGGCTGGCGGCGAGAGCTCTGGGTTGAGTTTCAAAAAAGACCGCGGCTGGACATTGAGGCGGATCGAAATTTCATAAACAGGCTCCTCCTCCGCGAGAGCGCCAGTCTGGAGCGCCACGTGGACACCATCCTCGTCTTGGCTTCGCTGGCGCCGCTGATGGGCCTGCTGGGCACCGTCAGCGGCATGCTCACCACCTTTGACGTCATCGCCCTTTTCGGCACCGGCAACGCCAGGGCTCTGGCCGCGGGCGTCTCCGAGGCCCTCATCACCACCCAGAGCGGCCTGGTGGTGGCCCTGCCCGGCCTGTTCATGGGCAATTTCATCCGCCGCCGCGTGGACAGGCTCAAGGGCCGCCTGGAAAGATACTGCTTCAGCCTCATCGAAATTCCACCCCGGGCGAGCGAGGAGGCCTGAACCGTGCAGAGCATTCGCTACTCCCGCCACCGCCGCACCCGAGCCCCGGAGCTCAACATGACCCCTTTGATCGACATGGTCTTCATCCTGCTCATCTTCTTCCTGGCGACGACCAGCTTCGTCAGGGAGGCGGGCGTCACCGTGGAGAGGCCGGTGGCCAAAACCGCCGAAACAAAGGAAAAAACCAACCTCATGATCGGCGTGGACCAGGAGGGGGTCATCTACATCAAGGGCCGCAGCGTGGACATCCGCTCCTTGAAGACCCACATCGAGCGCTTCTTGGCCGAGACGCCGGAGGGCGCGGCAATGATCGTCGCCGACAAGGCCTCCCAGACCGGGGTGGTCATTCAAGTCCTGGACGAATGCCGCCTCGCCGGGGTGAAGGACGTCAGCCTGGCCGCCAGGAAGCCGAGCCCATGACCCGCAAAAACATCCTCGGCTGGCTGGGAGCCCTCGGCTTGGCCGGGCTGATCAACGCCTTCATCTTCGCCTGGGCGCCCCTCCTCTCCCGCCCGGACCGCCCCGCTCCTGAGGACGAGAAGCCCAGAGAAGCTGTTTACCTGACCCACTACGCGCCGCCGCCCCAGCCCGAGGTTTCAAAGCCACCTAAACCGCCCGAGCCTGATGAGCCGCCCCGCCAAAATTTAAAAAAAATCTTGAGGCCGTCCCAACAGACCCCCGCGCCCCGCGCGGACCTCAAATTGACGCCGCTCAACTTTGAGATCAACCCCCGGCTCAGCCTCAACCTGGCCTTCTCCTCGCCGCCGCGGCCCCACCAAAACGACGTCCTGAGGCCGGCTCGGTTCGAGATGGGCGAGGTGGACCAGCCGCCTCGGGTCATCCACCGGGTGCGGCCAGCCTACCCATTCACCGCCCGACGCCGCGGCCTCAGCGGGCGGGTGACGGTCCGGTTCTTGGTGGACGTCCAGGGCCGGGTCAACCACCTGACCATCGTCGAGGCCAGCCCGCCGGGCGTGTTTGAAAAAAGCGTGCGCCAAGCGGTGGCTGAGTGGCTTTTCAAGCCGGGCCTCCTCAAGGGCCGAGCCGTGCCCACCTGGGTGGTGCTGCCCATCGAATTCAAGCTCAGGGGCTAGATTCCGTGGGCCGGTCGGCGACGATCCTTTTTCTCTTGAGCCTTCTTCTTTTAAGCCCCTGGCCTTCTCAGGCTGAAGGGGGCGCCGCGCCCAAGCTCGATCCGGACCAGCAGCGGGCGCTTTATGAAGCCAATCAGGCCATGGTCGAAAAAAAGGACTTTGCCCGAGCCAGAAAAATCCTCCAGGATTTTCTGACCGCCCATCCCCAAAAGGACCATTACCTCTTGCATTACGCCCTCGGTTTGGCCTGGCACCAGGAGCAAAAGATTGAGGCCGCGGCCGCGGCCTACGAAGAGGCCCTGAGGCTCAACCCCGACCACCGCCCCTCCTGCCTCAACCTGGCCGCGGCGAGATACGAAATGAACGGCTTCGAGGCCGCGGGCCGGCTGTGGGAGAAGGCCTTCCAGCTCTCCGCCCCACAGGACTCCCAGCTTCTCTATCAGGCCGCGGCGGCCTATTATCAGGCCCGGGAATTCGGCCGCAGCGAGGCCGTCTTGAAACGTCTCATCAGGGACTTCAAGGAGCCCAAGAAGGAGTGGTTGAGGCTTCTGGTCCACGTCCTCGTGGACCAGAAGAAATTGGACCAGGCCGAAGATCTTTTGAGCCGCTTCGTCCGCCGCTTTCCCGGAGAGGCGGACTCCTGGCGGCTTCTGGCCCAGGTCAGACTTAAGCGCCAGGAACACCTCTCCGCGGCCGCGGCCCTGGAGATCGCCCACGCCCTCAAACCGCCCCGCCCGGAGGAGTGGCGGGCCTTGGCGGACGTCTATTTCTATCTCCGAGCGCCCCTCAAGGGGGTCTGGGCCTTGAAAAAAGCCTTCGGCCCTGAGCCCACCCCCGCGCAGTGCCAGGAGCTGGCCGTCTGGCTTCTGGAGGCCGACCGAGTGGACGAGGCCTTGAGCTATCTTGAGCGGGCCATCTCTGAAAAACCGACGGCCAGATTGTATCTGGCCAAGGGACAGGCCCTCTATGAGCGCGGGCGGTACGACGAGGCCATTGAACCGCTCGAGGCGGCCGTCAGATTGAAACCAGATCTCCATCTGGCCAATCTCTTGCTCGGCCTCAGCGCCCTGGAGGCGGGCCAGCTCGATTTAGCCCGAAAGGCCCTCGAGCGGGCGGCTGAATCAAAAAAGCACCGCGCCCAGGCCCGGGCCGCCTTGGAGGTTCTGGCCAGGGATTGATACCAAGTTGCTTTCAAAGGTGTAATTTTGGTTGGTTGTTCTCACTTCAGGT
>CAYXRH010000143.1:704-9769 GCA_964466355.1 uncultured Thermodesulfobacteriota bacterium | reverse complement strand
TGCGCGTCTCGGCCGGCTGCTCCGGTGCTTCGCCAGTCGCTGACCGCCGGCCTCGGCCGCCTCGATCATGTACAGGGCCGGCCGGTCCTTGACCGAGCCCCCTGGGTTGAACGATTCCAGCTTGCCCCAGAGCTCTACCTTGGGTTGGGGTTGATTTTGTTCAGGCGGACAAGGGGCGTCTTGCCGATCTTCTCCAAAATTGAACCAACGGCCGGCACAGCAACCTCGGGTTAAAGATAGATTTTCCTAAATAGCAAACCGACCCTGAAGCGGCAAAAACCAAAAGCTTCGAGCCAGCCGGCCGGGGTTCTCTCAGACCTGGTTTCCCTACCCGCTTTGAAAAAGGAGCTAAAATTGTCCAAGGCGACCGATTTTTTTGGCTCCAGTGCCCAACTGGGAGGTTTAGGTAGCCTTTGCCCCTCCCAGGGAGGGGACGAACCGCCGGCTCAAGCCCGATTGGAGACGTTGAATGTTTTATTTAAGTAATTGAGTCACTTTCATGCGTGGACCCGATAATCAGTCGGAGATGGTCGGGTTAAACTCGGCCTTCCTTTATTGACCAAGCCGTAGCGTTCGGCCCGTTCATTATTAAACTTTTCTTTTATACAGCCGCCTGATATAAGCTGTATTAAACAACCTGTTTAATTAGGAGCGGCAAATGAGTCCCAATCTCATTGAAAGAAATCGCGCCGGCTATTGGATTAGTCAATCCGGTGGATTTTCGGCCTTTGTGCCTCATCCCATACCGCCTGATCCACCAGTGGAGATGACGGAGGAGCGTCAGGCATTGCTTTCCGATGCCGATCGCGCCCTTGCCCGTTTGGATGGCATTTGCTACATCCTACCCAACCCCGACCTTTTTGTGGCCATGTACATGCGCAAAGAAGCCGTCTTGTCTTCTCAAATCGAAGGGACGCAGTCATCGCTTTTGGACGTGCTAGATTTTGAAGCCGGAGCACCCGAACGAGTCAATGACACAGCCGAGGTTGTCAATTACATACGGGCTATGAACAAAGGCTTGGACCGTTTGAAGGAACTCCCTCTTTCACTCCGGCTCATTCAAGAACTCCACGCTGAACTTCTAAAAGAGGTAAGGGGTCGACACCGCACGCCGGGAGAGTTCCGGCGTGAGCAAAACTGGATCGGCCCTAAAGGCTGTAGCGCTCTGGAGGCCGATTTTGTACCGCCGCCGCCTAACTACATCATGGAACTTATGGGTCAACTGGAATCATTTTTACACCGGGAAGACCCCATACCGCCTCTTATAAAAGGGGCCTTGCTTCACGCCCAGTTTGAAACGATTCACCCGTTTCTGGATGGCAACGGCAGGTTGGGCAGACTGTTAATTACCTTTTATCTCACCTGGCAAGGCATTTTAGAAAAGCCGCTTCTTTATTTAAGTTATTTTCTCAAGCGCCACAGGGCCGAATATTACGAAAGGCTCAACGCCATTCGCTTCAAGGGTGAATTTGAGGAATGGGTGGACTTTTTTCTGAAAGGTATCATCGAGATTTCTGCCCAGGCCACTGAGACGGCCCGGGCTATCCTGGCTCTCCAACAAGACCATCGTCTTTTGATATCCGCGGCGGGCATCTCCAGCCCTCTGGCGATGAGGTTGTTGGATCACTTATTTTCCAGGCCCATAATCACAATAAAAATGGTTAGCAAGATGTTGAGTACCTCATTTGCCAATGCCAACAAGTTGGTGACTCGTTTTGTGGACCTGGGCTTGCTCGCGGAAATTACCGGCCGCAGACGCAACCGTCGTTACACCTACGATCCATATTTGACCTTGTTAGCTGAAGGCACCAAGGAGTGACGCCCGGTCTCCCTTATTAAACGCCAGTAAAATATAAATGAGTCGATTCTGTTATATTAAACAAGTTGTTTAATAAAGCTGAGGCCATGGACTTTCAGCATCCGATCAGGAGGGACAATTGAGCGTAAACATCTTAGGCCTCTCCGGCTCGGCCATCGCCGACGTGAGCGCCTTGGGCTCGGTGGAGATACCGATGATGATCCAGGCCGTCGACGACCCTGTGGGTGCCCCGGATGTTTGATTTTTGAGGAGCTGGACCGACGGGGGACGTCTGAACGACGAACCCGCGGCCGGATGAACCCGACGAGAATTGGTCAAAAAAAGGAGCGAAATTAAATGGACAAGGATTGGCTTCACCGCGCTTACACCGAACATTTCACGCCCAGCCTGAAGAAGGCCACCGACCTCGTCGTGGAAAGGGGCGAGGGCGCTTATCTTTACACCATCGACGGCGAGAAGTATCTCGACTTCGTCCAGGGCATCGCCGTCAACGCCCTGGGCCACTGCCACCCGGTCCTGGTCGAGGCCGCCTGCGAGCAGATCAGACGTCTGGGACACGCCTCGTTCAACCTGGTCAGCTATCCCCCCACCCTAAAGCTGGCCGCGGAGCTGAGAAAGGTCACCCCGGGCGATCTGGACGTTTTTTTCTTCACCAACAGCGGGGCCGAGGCGGTGGAAAGCGCCCTCAAGCTGGCTCGTTTCGTCACCCAAAAAAGCGCCATCATCGCCTTCAGGGGCTCCTTCCACGGCCGGACCATGGGCGCGGCCTCGGTGACCTCGTCCAACATCGGCTTCCGGAAGCATTACGCGCCCTTCGTGCCCCAGGTCTATTTCGCCCCTTATCCCTATTGTTTCCGCTGCCCCATGGGTCAGCGGCCCAAAGACTGCTCCCTGGAATGTCTGGAGTACCTCAAACAGGACTTCAATCACGTCATCCCGCCCGAGGACGTCAGCGCCGTGCTGTTCGAGCCGGTTCAAGGCGAGGGCGGCTACATCGTGCCGCCTGTTGAATACGTCAAGGCTCTTGGCCAACTGTGCGATGAACTGGGCATTCTTTTGATCTTCGACGAGGTCCAGACCGGCGTGGGCCGCACCGGCAAGCTCTTCGCCGGAGAGCATTTCGGCGTCATCCCGGACATCCTTTGCCTGGGCAAGGCCGTGGGCGGCGGCTACCCCATGGCCGTGGTCGCCTCCCGGCGCGACATCATGGACAAGTGGCTTCCCGGCTCGCACGGGACCACCTTCGGCGGCCATCCGGTGGCCGCGGCCGCCGGACTGGCCCAGCTCAAAATCGTCACCGCCGACGGCTTCCTGGCCGCGGTGGCGGCCAAGGGCGAGCACCTCAGGACCCGGCTCAACGGGCTCAAGGACCGCTTCGCCGCCGTGGGCGACGTGCGGGGCCTCGGTCTGATGCAGGCCGTGGAGCTGGTCAACGAGGACGGCCAGCCGGATCACCAAAAGGCCAGCCAGATCACCGAGCATCTGTTTTCAAAAAAGATCCTGATCCTAACTTGCGGGGCCAAGGGGCAGGCCGTCCGGTTCATCCCGCCGCTCAACGTCGCGGAGTCGCTCTTGGATGAGGTCGTCGACGCCGTGGCCGAAGCCTTGGCCTAGCCAAGGCTTTAGAACCCATAGGGCAAGCGACAAAATTTCGTTCCGACTCGGTGTCAGGGCTTAAGCCCTGGCACCGCTCACGGTGGTGAGGAAACGGAACGCATCACCAGCTATCGCCCCCTCAGCCGTTCATCCATTCGTTTGATCACAAAAGAAAAATGGTATAAAAGGCCAATCAATATTCGTTGCTTCGGGTCGTCGTCTTGGGCGAGGGGTGGTTTCGAGGAAAACGACGGGGTGGTTGACAAGGAAGAGAAAAAGTAGTCTCATTTTCTGAGTACTGATTCACTAATAAGATCCGGGGAAGGGATGAAGCCGGCTGATCAAAAGAGCGCCAGCGCCCCGCGGTCCTTGAAGGCCAAGGGGCTCAGCACGCGGGCCGCCCTGCTCGAAGCGGCCCACGAGGTCTTCGAGGAGATGGGCTACTACAGCTCCTCGGTGGCCGAGATCGGCCGGCGCTGCGGGGTTTCCCAGGGAACCTTCTACCAGTATTTCCGAAACAAGGAGCAGGCCTTTTTCGAAATAAACGACCTCATCATCGACCGCTTCTGGAAGCGGGCCGAGGCTCTGCCTCAACCTGGGGCCAGCTTTGAGGAGGGCCTCATCGAAGTCCTCGGCCTTCTCTTTGAGCACACCCGGGAGAACTTCTTCTTCAACCGCATGCTGGGCGAATTCGAGCTCATCGACCCGGTGACCATCGGCTACTACAGCTCCATCGCCCGCTACTACCGGCGCTTCTTCCGCCAGGCGGCCAACGAGGGCCGCATCAGGCCCCTCGGCCCCAACGTCATCGCTTACGCCCTCATTGGCGTGGCCTATTTCCACGCCCTGGACTGGGGGCCGGAGACTACAAAACACTCCCCCCCCGAAGCGGTCCAGTTGACCCTGGAGCTGATTCTCAAGGGCATCTGCGGACCCAAGCCCTGGTCCCCTCCTCCCGACCTGGCCGCCTCGGCCTTTCCCCAGGCCACAGAGGCTCAAATTCAGTGGGCCGAGGCCTCCACCCAGGGCAACAAGACCAGGCGGTCCATCTTTCAGGCCGCGGAGTTGGTCTTCGGCCAGTACGGTTACAACCGGGCCAACATCTCGGAGATAACCCGGGCCGCCGGCGTGGCCCAGGGCACCTTTTACGTCCACTTCAAGTCCAAGCAGGACCTCATGAAAGGGGTGGTCGAATACCTCAGCCGGGAGATGCGGCGGGAGCTGAGGCGGGCCACGGACCAGGTCGAGGACCGCCGCGACAAGGAGCGAGAGGGCATGCTCGCCTTTTTCCGCTTCCTTCGCTTCCACCGGCAGATCTACCGCGTCGTGGCCGAATGCGAAACCATCGGCCAGGAAGTGGCCATGTGGTACTACAAGAAACTGGCCGCCGGCTACACCGCCTCCCTCCAGGAGGGCGTGGCCAAGGGCGAAATCAGGGATCTGCCGGTGGATTTCCTGGTCCACTCGCTGATGGGCCTCAACCACATGATCGGTCTCAAGTGGCTGGTCTGGAACTCCTCCCCCAACGCCGAGCTGCCCAGGCAAGTGCTCAGAGATGCCGTCGATCTGGTATTAAACGGTCTCATGCCCGGCTAGTGTCGCCTCCCGTAAGTGGTTTATAAGAGGGCGGGGTGGCCCCACTGGCTTATGATCCTTAACTTCCGGGACGCAACGCCAGGCGCAACCTTCTCGGCAAGTTTTCTCTTGACAAAACCGACCAGTCTATTCCAAACTTTCTGACAGGTGGGTCATGTTTCAGTTTTGAACCCTGGACCGGGGGCGGCATGGCTGAACTCAATGGCAAGGCGGTCATCGTCACCGGAGCCAGCTCGGGCATCGGCGCCGCCCTGGCCGAGGCTTTCTCCGCCGCCGGGGCCCGGGTGACCCTCACCGCCCGCCGCCGCCGGCGCCTCGAGCAGACGGCCGCGGCCTGCGCCGGCGAAACCCTCATCGTGCCCGCCGACGTGACCGAGCCCCGCGGCCGCCTCGACATCGTCAACCAGACCGTGGCCCGCTGGGGGGGCATCGACATTCTGGTCAACAACGCCGGCCTCGGCGCCTACGGCCACTTCCTCGACGCCACCGAGGAAGAGTGGCGGCGCCTGTTCGAGGCCAACTTCTTTGCTTCGGTTTTCTTAACCAAAGCGGTGCTGCCCCTCATGCTCGCTCAGGGCGGGGGGATGATCATCAACGTCGCCTCCATCGGCGGGCTGGTGGCCCACTCGGACAAGGTGACGCCCTACGTGGCCAGCAAGCACGCCCTGGTCGGCTTTTCGCGGGGCCTGGAAAAGGACCTGGCCGGCAGCGGCGTCCGCCTCGTGGTGGTCTGTCCCCATCTGACCGACACCGAGTTCTTCACCGTCTCGCCCGGCGCCGAGGAGATGGCCCCGGTGGTGGCGAAATACCACTCTTTCATGGACACCCCCCAGGAGGTCGCCCGGGGGGTTGTCGAGCAGCTCGATGGGGCCGGGTTGATCCTCTTCCCCACCCCAAAGCCGGCCCTGGCCTTTGAAAAGATGCGGGACATCTAGATGCGCACCAGAGCGGTGGAGACGGCCCTCATCACCGGCGGCGGCTCGGGCATGGGCCGGGCCGCGGCGGCGGCCTTGACCCGTTCGGGCGTGCGCGTGTTCGTGGCTGACCTCGACCTCGACGCCGCCCTGGCCAGCGCCGACGCGGCCTCGCTGGAAGGCCAAAAAGCCGAAGCCTTGGCCGTGGACGTGGCCGACAGCCGTTCGGTGGCCGCCCTGTTCGACGAGCTGAAGGGCCGCGCGGCGGCCTTGGATCTGCTAATCCACACCGCGGCCGTCATGGGCCCCACGGCCTTCATCGAGGAGGTCAGCGACGACGATTGGCGGCGGATGATGTCCGTCACCCTGGACGGGGCCTTCTTCTGCGCCCGGGAGGCGGTGCGCTGGATGAAGGAGACCGGCGGCGGCCGGATCGTCCTCTTCTCCTCGGTGGCCTCGCTGAGGCCCACCCCGGGGGCCCTCCCTTACAGCGCCGCCAAGGGGGGGGTCAACATGATGGTCAAGACCCTCGCCGCCGAGGCGGCCAAGCACAACATCAGGGTCAACGCCGTCGCCCCGGGATACATCGACACGCCCATGCTCAAAAGCCTGCCCGAGGGGTTCGAGGCCTACGTCCTCAAAAGGACGCCCCTCAAGCGTCTCGGCAACGCGGACGAGGTGGCCGCCCTGGTGAGCTTTCTGGCTTCGCCCGGGGCCGACTTCTTCACCGGCCAGATTCTGAGCCCCAACGGCGGGTTGGTGATTTGAAAGGGAGACCGGTCTTGGTCGAGCGTGAAAACCTCATTCTGGAGCGCCGCGGCCAGGTCGGCTGGGTGACTATCGACCGCCCCGCTGACCGCAACTCCATCAACTCCACCCTGATGGGTCAAATCGAAGCCGTCCTGACCGATCTGGAGCGAGAGTCCATGAGGGCGGCGGTCTTCATTGGCGCCGGGGAGACCCACTTCATCGGCGGGGCCGACGGGACGGAGATGATGCTCCTCGACCCCCCAGGAGCCCGGGCCTTCTCGGCCCGCTTTCAGGCCCTGCTCCGGCGGATGGAGAAAAGCCCCCTCATCCTGACGGCGGCCATCAACGGTCTTTGCTTCGGCGGCGGCTTCGAGTTCGCCCTGGCCTGCGATCTGCGCCTGGCCAGCTCATCGGCCCGCCTCGGCCTGCCCGAGGTGAAGGTGGGCCTCATCCCCGGCGGCGGCGGAACCCAGCGTCTGCCCCGGCTGGTGGGCCCGGGCCTGGCCGCGGAGATGATCTTGAGCGGCAAGCTGTACGACGGCCCAGAAGCCCTCAGGCTGGGCCTGGTCCACCGCGTCGTGGAGCCCGAACGGCTCGCCGCCGAGGCGGAGGAGCTGCTCCGGCCGATCCTGCAACGGCCCCCCCACGCCGTCTCCCTGGCCAAGCAAGCCCTCAAGGCGGCCGCGCTCGGCTCCCTGGAGGCGGGGTTAAAAATCGAGAGCGATCTCTTCGGCCGCTGTCTTGAGCACCGCTTCTTTACTGAATTGATGGTCAAGCAGCTCAAGGACGGCTCCCTGACCACCTCATCCGACGTCAACGACCTGATACGGAGGGCCGAGAAATGAAGGTCATCGGCATCGCCGCCAGCCTGCGGCCGGAGAGCAACACCCTGCAATACGTCAAGACGACCCTTAAGACCCTCGCCGAGGCCGGGCTGGCCACGGAGCTGATCTCCTTGAGAGGCAAGCAGATAAAGCCCTGCCTGGGCTGCTACAAGTGCGTCGAGATGGGCCACTGCGCCCAGGAGGACGACGACTTCGCCGACGTCCTGGACAAGATGCGCCAGGCCGAGGGCATCGTCCTCGGCTCGCCGGTCTATCTCTCCTCGGTGGTGCCCCAGATGATGGCCCTCTTGAGCCGGGCCACCTTCGTGGCCATGTGGAACGACCGCTTCTTGGCGGGCAAGGTCGGCGGCCCCATCACCGTGGCCCGGCGGGCCGGACACAACCTGGCCTTCTCCCAACTCCTGCTCTGGTTCTTCATCAACGGTCTGACCGTGCCCGGCTCGACCTACTGGAACGTCGGCCTGGCCGGACCCCGGGGGGCCAGGGACGCCCACCTGGACGAGGAAGGCATGAACACGGTCAAGAACTTCGCCCGCAACATGGCCGCGGTGATGAAGAAGATTTACGCTTAAATCAGCGCTTGAGGAGGCAAGGTGCCGGGCATCGGTGACTGGCTGACCAAACGGGCGCTGCTCACGCCGCACAAGGAGGCCGTGGTCGACGGTCAGCGGCGGCTCAGCTACGAGCGGCTCAACCGCCGGGTCAACCGCCTCGCCGGCGCCTGGAAGGGCCTGGGCCTCAAAAAAGGCGACCGGGTGAACGTGCTGGCCAAAAACGGCCTCGAATTCGTGGAGGTCATCATGGCCGCGGCCAAGCTGGGCCTCATCCTGGTGCCGCTCAACTGGCGGCTGACGGCGGCCGAATTGGGCTTCATCATAAACGACTCCGGCGCCGA
This sequence comes from uncultured Thermodesulfobacteriota bacterium, assembly GCA_964466355.1. GTDB lineage: Bacteria > Desulfobacterota > Desulfarculia > CAYXRH01. Next base: position 1,354 of record CAYXRH010000143.1, on the reverse strand, counting down.
GACCTTGGTCTTCGACCCCGAGCTGGCCGTCCTGGCCGGGGCGCTTTTGAAAACGGGCGCCCTGAGGCGCGGTCTGGTTCTGGGCCAAGAGGAGATGCTCGGCGCCCCAGCCTACGAGGACCTCTTGAGCCGCCAGGACGAGAAGGAGCCCCAAAGCGAGGAGACGGTGGGCCTGGATGACCCCCACATCATCATGTACACCGCCGGCACCACCGGCTCGCCCAAGGGGGCCGTGCTTTCCCAGGGGGCCAGCTTTTGGAACGCCCTCAATTTGACCTTGTCCCTGGACTTCACCTCCCACGACCGGGACCTTCTGGTCCTGCCCATGTTCCACATCGGCGGCATCGGGCTCTTCACCCTGCCCATGCTCTACTTCGGCGGGACGGTCATCATCCAGCGCGCCTTTGACCCGGCCCAGACACTCGATCTCCTCCAGGAGGAACAAATCACCCTCTTCTTCGGCGTGCCGGCCATCTTTCTCTTTCTGATCCAGCATCCCGACTTTAATCCCCAGGCCTTCAAAAACGTCCGCCTGGTCATGAGCGGCGGGGCGCCCCTGCCGGTGAGCCTGGTGGAGGAATATCACCGCGCCGGCGTCGTTCTGCGGCAGGGCTTCGGCATGAGCGAGGCCGGGCCGAGCATCGCCACCC
>CAYXRH010000143.1:0-694 GCA_964466355.1 uncultured Thermodesulfobacteriota bacterium | reverse complement strand
CGGCCGGCTCCATCGGCCGGGCTCTGATGCACCTCGACGTGGCCGTGATGGACCAGGCCGGCCGGGAGGCGCCCCGGGGAGAGGTCGGCGAGCTGGTCATGCGCGGTCCGAACCTCATGCAGGGCTACTGGAACCGGCCCCAGGCCACGGCCGAGGCCTTCGCCGGCGGCTGGTTCCACTCCGGCGACCTGGCCCGCATGGATGAGGAGGGCGACATCTACATCGTTGACCGCCAGAAGGACATGTTCATCTCCGGCGGCGAGAACGTCTATCCGGCCGAGGTGGAGAACGCCATCTTTGAGCTTGACGAGGTCGCCGAGGCGGCCGTCATCGGGGTGGCCGACGCCAAGTGGGGCGAGGTCGGCCGGGCCGTGATCGCCCTCAAGGAGGGCCAAAGGCTAAAGGCCGAGGAGATCATTGAGTTCCTTGAAGATCGTCTGGCCAGGTACAAGATCCCCCAGAGCGTCGTCTTCGTCGAGGCCCTGCCCCGCAACGCGGCCGGCAAGGTTTTAAAGAACGTCCTCAGGGAAAGGTATTCGTAAGCAATGAGGCCGCCCCGGGCGCCGAGGCGGCGGCCGGATTGGCGGTCAAGGCAATCACATCGGGGATTTCAAGGAGGGAGACAATGAAGGGTAAGGTAGTCTTTTTTATCATTCTGGCCGTGCTCCTGGGCGCGGCCAGCGCCCAGGCCGAA
>CAYXRH010000142.1:0-9790 GCA_964466355.1 uncultured Thermodesulfobacteriota bacterium | reverse complement strand
CTCCACGACCACCACCCGGCCCAAGGGGGGCGTGCTTCTGAGCAGGCTCTGGACGTGATAGCCCAGTCCGAGACCTAAAATGATCGTCTCTGAACCAGGCTCGACCCGGGCGGCCATTTGATCAGCCTCGGCCAAGGGATCTCGAGTGCTGTGGAGGGTCACCATGGCCCCGTCCTCAGACCTGACCCGCAGGGCAAAAGGGCCCGCCTGGGAGGCGAACAGCTCAAACCGCCCCCCTGACGATGACAGCTCGTGCGGACCGGGCCAGTTGAAGCCTTGGGCCGAGGGAAGAACCTTCATCTTTCCATTGGCCAGGCCCAGAGCAACACTGATCCCTCTCATGACCGCCTCGACGCTGATTTCAATCATGCACTTGAACGATCCGTTTTTACACTCGGCCTTGAAACAGGGCGCCTCGTGGCGGGCCAGGCAGCCTGAGCACTCCACGTCGGCGGTGATCGGCACAAAGACCCGGCCAAAAGGCCTGCGGTGCTCGGGATCAACGCAGCCGAAGAGGCCGACTGAGGGCACGCCCCAGGCCGCGGCGACGTGCATCGGTCCAGAGTCGATGCCGACCAACAAATCCAGCTTCTGGATCACGGCCATCAGCTCCCTGAGGTCGAGCTGGTCAGTCAGATTGATCAGACGCGGCCAGGGGCTGAGCTTGAAGTCAGGGCTGCGGCCCAGAACAATCACCCGGGCGCCGGCCCTTATTATCAGCTCCAAGGCCAGCCGGTCCCACTTGAACCATTCCCAGGTCCGCTCCGGCCAGCTCACGCCGGGATGAAGCCCGATCAGCGGACCAGAGCTGGCCGGCAGACGCCTCAGAATCTCGGCCCCTCTGGCCTGCTCTTCTGGGGTGAGGAATATCTCGGGATTCTCCTCCACAAAGGGCAGTCCGGCTGATTCGGCGTAGCCGGCCAGGATGTGTCGCTGGGGGGTGAACTCGTAGTGGAGGGCCAGGCGGCGGTCGTGAATGAAGTTGGCCGGCAAATCGTTCACTCCGTTCAGGTAAGGATTGCCGGCCAGGACGGCCGGATGCCTGGTCTGGACGTGTATCTCGGCCTCGGGCCGGGCTTTTTTGAGGGCTTTTATGATCGGCGTCGTCCACAAGACGTCTCCCAGGGCCAGGGGCCGGGAGACCAGAATCGTCTCCGGCCGGGGCTGGGGCCGCGGCTTTTCGGCGGGCCGGTGACAGATCAAGAAAACGCGGTCCGGGAAAGTGGGATAACCCACCCAGTCCACATCGTATCCAGCCATTTTGATCATCTGGCTGAGGGTCTCTGGGTTGAACATGAACAAATGTTCGTCCGGGGCGGTGCCCCACCAGGTCAAGGGGTCGGCCCGGAAGCCTGGCGTGTCGATGTTCATGGTCTCGACGGCGATCACCCCGCCAGGGGCCAGACAGGCCTCCAGACGCTTCATCTCTAAAAGAGGATCGCCAAAATGCTCAATCACGTCCATGAGACAGATGACCTCAAATTGCTCTCGGCCAGGGCCCAGGTCCTTGACCGCGCCGAGCCACAGGTTCAGGCCAAAGCGCGCCTGACCCAGACTCACGGCCTGGGGGGACAGGTCGCAGCCCTGGGCTTCAAATCCGACCCGGCCGGCCTCCAGAACCATGGCCCCGTAAGAACAGCCCACGTCCAAAAGCCGTCCTCGGGCGTGGTACCTGATGATCTCCCTGAGCCTGCCCTGGGCCAGGAAGGCATCGAGAAGGAATTTCTTCTCTGGGTCTGGATTTTGAGGATCGAGGTGATAGTCGTCCCAAAATTGATTTTCATAATAAGAGGTCAGCTCTGGCTCGCTCGGCAAGGGATGCACTTTGACCAGGCCGCACTCAGGACAGGCCACGATGAGCCGGCCCGCCTTTTGGCCCAGCGATTCCAGGCCTGACGATTGGCAGAGATAGCAACTCCCCAGGGCCAGGGCCGGTGATGTGACGTCCTGGATCATCAGCTCCGATGTGGCGGCTTCCATCCTTCAACCCCTCAGACTGGTCTTAATCTGATCCTGGGTCTGACCATGGGCGCAGCTTTTTGCATAACTTTCGACATAGCCCTTGCACAATCCTTGCCGAGGGCGGCGATTCGCTCTCGACCTGGAGAAGCCTTTGAGGCAAAGGTATGGATATTGCTTGCGCATCTGATGGAAAAGAACATTCCCGGGCATGACCATTTGGAAATAAAGGAGCCGCGGAGGTCTCAGCATGAATTTTTTGAAAAAGAACCTGGCCGCCATTCAAGGGAAAAACCCGGACCTGGCTGAGTGGATCGCTTCCGGGCCTGAGCTGGAGTGGGTGGAGCTGATTTCCTGCGCCGACGGCACCCCTAACCTGTTGGTCATTGTCAGAACCGAAAAAAAACCGGCCTACGATCCCGACAATCCCCTCGAGGAAGCCAGAAAGATCGCCACAGAGACGCCTCGGGAAAGGAACCGGGTCTCCCTGGTGGTCGGCCTGGGCGCGGGCCACTTGTTGATGGAAGTCTTGAAAGCCTGCCACAAAGAGCACACCGTCATCGCCATAGAGCCCTACCCTCACATCCTGCGGCTGGCCCTGACCTTTTATGACTTCTCCGCCTACATTGCCAACAAAACGCTCATCATCTCCCGCCCGGAGCAAGCAGAGGTTCGCAAAGCCGTCTTCAGTCTCGGGGCTCAACAGCTCAGCGAAGCGCCCTATTTCTGTCGGGAGCCGTATTCTCAATTTGTCGGCGGGGAATACAAGTCCCTGTTCCAGGCGGTCTTTGAAACGGTCGTGGCCCGGACCAGCCAGATCAAGACCTTGTCCGAGCGCGGCTTCATGCTCACCCGGAATCAGATCGCCAACCTGCCGCGGATCCTGCGCAGCCCAGGCGCGGCCACCCTTGAGGCCGCCTTTGAAGGCCGGCCGGCCATCATCGTCGCCTCTGGCCCTTCCCTTAGCAAAAACATACACTTGCTCAAGGAAGCCAAGGGCAAGTCCTTGATCATCTCCCTGGCCCAGTCCTTGCGTTCCCTCCTCGCCTACGACGTCGCCCCTGACCTCATCTGCTCGGTGGACATGCAGCCGCTCTTTTTGAGGCACCTGGACGGCCTCTTGTCCTTTGAAGAGGTGCCCTTTGCCGCTTCCTCCAACTCCTGCGCCGAGGCCTTCACCTTGTGGCAGGGCGCCTGCTTTGGCGCCGGCATCCAGAGCATGGACCGGAGCAACAGGCACTACCTGGCCCGGATCTGGCTTCACAAGGGCATCGTCACCCTTGACTCGGCCGCGGCCAACTATGCTCTCCGGCTGGCCATGCTCGTCAAGGCGGACCCGATCGTGTTCGTCGGCCTGGATCTGGCTTTGAGCGACGAGCTGGAGCATTTTGATCAGTATCGCCTGCCCGGCGTGGAGCCCAATCAAAGCGCGGCCACCATAGTCCACGTGCCCGGCTATCATGGCCGGTCGGTGAAGTCGAGGAAGAATTGGCTCATTCAGCTCAGCAAGTTCGAGGAGATAATCAGCGATTGCCAGGCCGCGGTCATAAACGCCACCGAAGGCGGGGCCAGAATCCAGGGCACCGAGCAAAAGAGCCTGGCCGAAGTGATTCAGCAATACTGCACCGAGCCCGTGGACACCACGCCTCTGAACCGCCTTCACGAGCCCGATCCTGACGCTGAGGATTTGATCGACTACGTCTTGCCGAACCTGAAATCAGAAATCGCCAGCCTCGAAAAAGTGATCAGCAACGCCCGGCTGGGGCTCAACTACAATCGCCAGTTGCGCCGCTTCTTGAGCCGACGGGGCGAGTCAGGGATCAAGACCAAGCGGTTTTTGAAGCTGCTGCGCCAGAACAACTCCTACACCGAAAAGGCGCGCTTGTCCGCCGAGGTGATGCCGGTTCTGGTGGAGGCCATTTTTGGGGCTTACCGTGACGCCATGGGTCTCAATCCCACCGAGGACATGAAGGTCGTTGAGCAGTGGACCATGGGCCTGGACCGCAACAAGACCATGCTCGACTCAGCCTTGGAGGCGGCGGAGTATCTCATCGAGGCCTACGAGCAGACCAGTGACGTTTTGGAAAAATACGTCTCTTGCCGCGAGGAGCTCAAAAAGGCGCCCACGGATTCAAAAGCCTTGTCAGACGTGGCCGCCGTGCTGGCTGAAATGGGTTTTGTGGCCGAGGCGGGCCAAATGTTGAGGCGGGCCGCCGAGTCGGCGCCGAGCTCGCCGAGTCATTGGGCCGCCCTGGGCCGGCTGGCCTTGAGGCGGGAGCGCTTTGTCGAAGTCGATGAATGCATCGCCCGCTTGAAAGGTTTGGCTGACGGCCAGCCGATTGCTGAATCGCTGCGTCTTGATCTGGATGAGGCCCTGGAAAGTTTGATGATAAACGTTGAAGAAGATCTCACTCAAGGCTACTTTGCCGGACCGATCGTCAACGCTCGAAAATATCTCAAGGCCAGGGCTGATGACCCCCGGGTGAAGGAGGCTTTGGCCCGGGCCGAGGAGATGAGGGACGAGAAGATCGTTCTGGCTGAGTTCAGCGCCGCGGCCCTCAAAAGAGCGATGCAAGGCGGCCTGGGCCGGAAAAGACGCTACGAGCAATTAGTCCTCAAGAGCAAGGACCAGGGCCGTGAGCGGGACTTTGAAGGAGCCCTGGAATCGATCAAGGAGGCCCTGGAGTTGTTTCCCCAGGGAGTCGAGGCCCGCTGGGGGTTGGCCACGACCCTCCGCCAGATGGGACGAACCCGCGAGGCCCTCCAGGAGTATCAGCAACTGGTCGAGGATCATCCTGACAAAACCAGGTACCGGTTCGAGATGGGCCTGGTTCTTCTGGAACTGCAAAAGGCCCAGGAAGGCCTGAGCGAGATCGCCCAGGCCATGGAGCGCGGAGATCAGTTCGACTCCTTCCTGCCCCGCATGGCCCTTTATTACCGCCGGCTGCGACAGCACGAAAAGGCTTTGCAGGCTTACGACAAATACCTCGACGCCTTTGCGGCCGACTACGAGGCCTGGGCCCATCGCGGCGACTGCCTGGCCGAGATGGGCCATCTCTCCGAGGCGATGGCCTGCTATGACAAAGCCTTGAGTCTCAAACCAGACTTTGGCCCGGCCCTGTCCCACAGATCCCTGGTCATGAAGGGACGTTCAAGAGATGATCAAGGTGAAAGGAGCCTCCGGCGTGAACGGGCAACCTGATTTTTCTTTCAGCGTGGTCAGTTGTCTCCACTTCGGCGGCCTGATGCGGGCCTGGAACAGCTACAAGGACACCTACGCCCTGATGAGTCACGTGGCCACCCTGAGGCCGGACCTGCTCATCTTCAACGGCAGCGAGGTGCACCTGACTCCCATGAAGTCAGACACGATCCCTCTCGACAACAAAGCCTACATTCTCCGTCGGGCGGTGATGAGCGAGCAATACGTGGAAAACACTCGTCAGATTATTGACCAAATGGCCAAGGCGGCCTGCGAATCGGTTTTTTATGTGCCTTCGGAAAACTCGATCCCCCACTTTATAAAGGACAATGATCCCGTATTCGATGCCGCGAACAGGGCATTTCTGCGGCGAGCGCCAGGGCGGTACTACGCCTTTGAACAAAAGGGCTGCCTGTTCATCTGCCTCGACTCCGAGGCCGATTCCGAGGCCAGAGGCCGCATCAGCGGCCCGCAGTTGCGCTTTCTGGAGGAGACGGCCGCCCAGGCCAAGGACTTCCGTCACGTGTTTTGCTTTATTCACCTCTCGGCCTGGCGGAATGATTGCCAGCAAGAGGCCCAATGGTTCGAAACAGCCCACCCTCTCCTCAAAAAAGCCGGGGTGTCTCACGTTTTCGGCGCTTGTTTGCACACTTACCAACACGAGCAGCGTGACGGCCTCGAGTACATCACCTCCGGGAGCTGCGGCAACAACATCGACCCGCCGTTCTCGCACTTTCTTTTTATCGAGGTCTTTAAAGATGAGGTCAGGGTCAACGTGGTCTGGTCTGGGTTTCCCCTCTTCTTCCCCATGACTCTCCGCCTGGAGCCTCAAGTGGAGTTCGCCTTCATTAAGAAGCTGTCAGAATACTATTGGAGTCTCGATGAGTCCGAAATAAACGCTTACCAGGAGGCCGTCAAGCTGCTGCGCGCCGGCCGACTCAACGAGGCCCAGAGGATCTGGTCTTCTCTGCGTTATTTCCCGTGCATCAACCCCCGGGCTCAGGCCAAGGCGTTCCCTACTGACCAGCGCCAGGAGCACATCTTGGCCTGCGGATACCCCGATCGCACTGATAATTAATTGATCGAGTTGCGGGGAGATGTGGATTTAATCAAAATAATATTGAATTAATCTATATTTTATTATATTTATTCAAGCATTGATTTATACGGCCGCTTCTTGGCTCAGCCCGGCCGGAGCGGTCTTTTTCTGATTATTGATCGCAGCGATCATGGCCGCGGCGGCCTGCTTGATCTTCATCATCCGCACGGCCCGCCGCTCATAAAAGTTCTCTCCAGCCTGCATTTGATTGCCGCCGTAAAGGATGTGGTTGTCCCTCTTGGCGCCACTAAAGGCGATGCCAGCGATGTCAGAGAGCAGGGCCACGGTGTTTTCAAAAGAAGTCAGGGCCTGGGCGGGCTGGCCTGATTCCAGCCACAGCCAGCCCAATTGGAGCTGGCACATTGGCGAGCGCTGCGCCAGCTCCAGCCGGCCCAGGTTCTCGATGGCCTCTCGTCGCCGTCCCTGAGCGATGAAGAGCTGCGCCTTCTCAAAGGTCAAGAGGGTTGAAGGATATCCCCACTGCCCCAGCTCCTCGAGCAAGGGCATTTTAATATCCGCCTCCTCAATCAGATCCAGCTCGTCCCTGAGCCGGACGATGGCTCTGGTCCTTTCATTGCAAAACGCGTCCGCGAACCGCGTCATGACCGGCGGGACCGCCTCTTTGACCAGATGCCGGCCGTCCTCCTTCCAGTGCCGCCGGTACTTGCACTCGTAATTGAAGATGTCAAAAGAGGGGAAGTAGTGAACGTTGTCGTGTCGGGTCGAAAACTCCGTGGCCGCGACGTACAAGGTAAACTTGGACATGTTGTTCCCGACCACGGCGTCCATGTCCCGGTAGGTGACCCGCAGCGGTATGGGGGACACGGTGACGATTATCTGAATGTCCGGGATGTGAGCAATGAGGAGGTGGTGCATCTCCTCCAGCATGTGGGCGTTTTCGTCAGCGGTCAGGAAATGGACCTCCAGGTCCTTTTTGGCCTCGAGGACGCCGGGATAAGGATGGTTGATGAACTCGTTTCGCCTGAGGTTTTTCCAGACCTCGTTTTGTCCGAGGGTGACCACCAGTATCTTGGCCTGGGGCAGCATCTCCGCGGCGCGCCTCTCGATCTGGTTTATTTTCCACAAAGCCGTCTTTTTGTCGTCGTCATAGATGCGGTGGTGGTGCAGATCAGTGTAGCCCATCTCCCCTTTGTAAAGGCTTTCCGCGGTGGTGAGCCTCTTCTCCAGGGCGCGGCGGATGGCGCGCAGAATGGACACGGTGGAGTACTTGTAACCCCAGTGTGGATCATAGACGTTGAATCTGAGTATGTCCCCGAACCAGACCATTATGTATTCGGCGAAGCAGCTGCCGATGGTCATGATCGGCGTGTCAAAGTCAATCAGCGGCCTGGGGAGCACGGTCAGCTCCCTGTCCTCCAGGGGCCACTGTCGGTATTCTGGAAACCGGTCGAAATATTCGGCCATTTTTTCCTTCCCCAGCCTGCCCCTTGAAAGGGCGGCTAATCAAGGAACGCTCTTTTTATCTCCTCAAAGGCGGCCACGTTTTGCGATAACCTCGCGCCCTTTAACCAGTCCCAGTCGCTGGGCGAGAGCTGGGAGGTGGGGCGGCAGAACAAAATATCTTCCTCGGCGATGGCCTTTCCAGCGGCCAGGTCCTCGGCAGCGTAGACTCCGCGTCGGTAGTCCTTGGCCAGGCCGCGGTCCGGCCGACGATGAATGGCTGCGGCCTGGCCTCTCATTTTTTGGAACAGGCCGATGTTTTTGACCAGCTCGGTCAACATGTCCGGATCCAGGGAGTGATGATGGTCGCCCCCGGCCCTGGTGGTGTCAAGGGTGAAGTGGGTTTCGATGACCTCAGCGCCCAGCATGACCGCGGCCAGACAGGCCTGGCTGCCCGGAAAGTGGTCCGAATAGCCGACCGGTAGCCCAAAGATCTCTTTTAAGAGCGGGATGATGGCCAGATTAAGATCCTCAGCCGCGGCCGGATAGAGAGACAGACAGTGGAGCAGGGTCACCGGACCAGAGCCGCGTTGGCGCAAGAATTCGAGGGTGGTGGCCATCTCGGCCAGGGTGGCCATGCCGGTCGAGAGGTAGATCGGCTTTCTGGTGGCGGCGATGGGGGCCAGAAGATGGCGGTTGGTGCAGTCCATGGAGGCGACCTTGTAGGCCTGGACCCCCACTTTCTCCAAAAGGGCCACCGCTTCTGGAGAGTAAGGCGTGGATAAAAATTCGATGCCGAGATTCCGGGCCTCTTCAGCCAGGGTTTGGTGCTGGGCCAGGGTCATCTGGCCGGATTTGATCGCCTCGAAGTGGGCCGCGGACGGCAGGGCCAGGTCCCTGGCCTGGAAGGTCTGGAACTTGACCGCGTCGGCCCCGGCCCGGGCCGCGGCTCGAATCATCTGCGCGGCCGCGGGCAGGTTGCCTTCGTGGTTGAACCCGATCTCGGCGATGACGTAAGCCAAGCGCGCCTCCTAAGAATCCAGCAGGGCCATTTCCTGCACGATGTAATTTAATTGGGCGTCCTCCTTGGGCACTATGCCTTCCAGGACCACCGGAAAGCTCCTGACGGCCTCTTTGGTCCGCGCGCTGGGCTGAAACCCTAAAACCGAAAACAAGGCGTGATAGGGGCCGTAGCCCAGATAGCCCCGGGGGACGTAGGGATCGCTTTTGAGGAGGATGGTCGAGTAGCTGAAATGGACCTCCCTGAGCCGGGACAAGAGAATCTCTTCGGCCAGCACGTCGCCGAGGGAGCAGTTGTTGGCAAAGTCCTTGACGTGGGCGATGTCCAGGCAGAACTTGAACTCAGGGCAGTCAGCGAATATGTCCCTGAGTCCGGCCAGGGAGCCGCCCCACTGGTCATCAAAACCGTTGTTCTCAACGCAGATCTCGATCCCGGGCAGGGTCTCGGCCAAGAGGCGTGCGATGTACGGCCTTTGTTGGCGCAGATGATGGGCGTGAATGATGAGGGTCTGGGAGCCGAGGCGCGTCATGATTTCAAAAAGCAGACTGAGCTGCTCGGGGGCGGCTGGGTTGGCGATCAGAAAGTCAGCCTCTGTCTCGCCGACGTGGACCGCGCCGTGCTCCAGGGAAGAGAAGGAATCATAGAAAGCCGGACTGAACTCATCGACGCTTCTGAGGCGCGAGGGCATGAGAAACATCTCGAAGCCCCGCAAGGGAATCTTCTTGGCCTTGAAAACCTCGAACTTGCGCATCACGTCGCGCGGGGTGCCGTGCAGGGCCCGTCTGGTCTTCTTGTCAAACCAGAACCAGAGCGTGTTCATGGCGGGCAGGACTAGCGACATTATACTTTCCCGACCCGAATCCGGGCCGCGGACGATCAAGCGACCGCCACGACGATGAATATGTATTTCTCCGGACCCTCGAACCCTTCCCAGCGGCAGAGGTCAGTGCTTATTCTTTTTTGATGTCGGTCGTATCCCTGGCCAAAGTCTTTGTGAGTCAGAAACTTGACGACGCGCCCGTTGAGTGACTCGTAAAGTCCTCGGTAGTCGTGGGAGACGATGTTGGTTTTAAAGGCCCTCTTTCCCTTGAGCGCCGCCGAGGTGTGGTTC
>CAYXRH010000141.1:0-9965 GCA_964466355.1 uncultured Thermodesulfobacteriota bacterium | reverse complement strand
GGCTCCAGATGCCGCACGGGCAGGCGCCGGCGCAGAAGCCGCAGCCGATGCACTTTTGACCGTCAACGACCATCTTGAAGCCCTCGGGCTTCTCATCCTGGCGGGTGATGGCCCCCGGGGGGCAGATGGCCACGCAGACCCCGCAGTCGCGGCAGACGCCGCAGGAGGCGCAAAGCCAGGAGCAGGCTCTGACGTCGTCGCCGGCGACGCTCCGGGGATCATGGTACTCGGCCTTGACGCGGGCGTAATTGATGCTCGGGCGGCGCTCAGGGGGCGGCTCTTTTGAGCCGTCCAACAACCTGGCCATGGCCCTGGCGGCCGCGCGGCCGGCCCCCACGGCCTCGGTCAAAAGGCCGGGCCTGACCGCGTCGCCCACGGCGAAGATGTGGGGGTCAGAGGTCTGGTGAACCTCGTTCACGGCGATGAAGCCGTTTTCGAGGCGCACGCTTGGGGGCAGAAAGCTCAAATCCGGCAGATTCCCCACGGCCAGGATGACCATGTCGGCGGCGATGATCTGGCCGTCCTCCACGACCACGCCCTCATCAGTGACGGCCTTTGTCTTCACTGGCCAGCGGAACTTGGCCCCGGCCGCTTCGGCCGCGAGCCGCTCCTGGCCGAAGGAGGCCGGGGCCTGAACGTCGATGAGGGTGACCTCTTCGGCGCCGAGCCGCCTGGCTTCAGCGGCGGCGTCGCAGCCGACGTTGCCGGCCCCGACCACGACCACCCGTTGACCAGCCTCTGCCTGGCCGCTCTTGGCCGCTCTCAAAAAATCCAAGGCCGGTGTCATCCTTTCGTTGCCGGGCACGTCCAGGAAGCGGGGCCGCGACGCGCCGCAGGCGACGACCACGAAGTCGTATTCATTTTTGAGGCGGCGGACGTCCTCCTGGGTCAGGTTCCGGCGGAGATGAACCTGGGGCAGGGCCTTCTCGATCCGCTTCAGCTCGGCGGCCAGAACCTCCTGGGGCAGGCGGGCTGGGGGGATCACCGCGCTCATCTTGCCCCCCAAAGCGCTTCCCCGGTCAAAGACGAGGGCCTCGTGCCCTCTGCGCCTCAACTGCCAGGCCGTCGACAGCCCGGCCGGGCCGCCGCCGATGACGGCCACGCGGCCGCTGGAGACGGGTTCGAGCTTCGGAAGCTCGGCCTTGAGGGAGGCCCGACCCAAGACGCTGGTGTCCACCGGGCTCAAGTCAGCGGCGCGGCGGGTGCAGCCGGCCATGCACAGATGGGGGCACAAATAGCCGCAGATGGTGGCCGGAAAAGGCGTGTAGACCAAGGCCAGATCAAGGGCCTCGTCCAGGCGCCCCTGGCGGATCAAGCGCCACCGTTCGTGGACCGGGATGCCCGAGGGGCAACTGGCCTCACAGGGCGGCGTGTACTTGTGGTTCTCCCACACCGGGACGCGACGCCGAAAATCACCGCTGGCCAGGAGCGGGAGAGGCGAGCGGTCCTGGTCGATCAGGTCGCCGATGAGGCCGCCCGGACCCATCTCGGCCTCCCAGACTTCCCGGCGAAACGAATCCATGGAGCGCCTGGGCTGGAGGTGTTTTTCCAGGGGCGAGCGGGCGACGAGCACTCGCCAGTCGCTCCGCGCGGTCAGGGCCTCCCAGAGAGGCTCCTGGGAGATCTTCTCCAGGAAGACGGTCAGGTTTTTGACCAGCCACGCCCAGTCCTCGTCGCTCAGGGAGGCCAGCTTGGCGTCGGATTGAGAGTGACCGGCCTGCGGTCCCCGGAAGAATATCCGTCCGCCGACCATGCCCACGCAGGGCCGATAGCCCAGAACGTTTTGCGGATCTTGGGCCTGGTGCCCGCAGATCACGGCCACGCCGCCGGCCATGAACTCGGCGAAGTAGTCCCCCACCGAGCCCAGGACCCACAGCTCGGGCGGCTCGAAGCGGGGGTTGTGCTTGGTCATGGTCATGCCCCGGGCGCCGATGCTGCCGGCGATCATGATCCTGCCCTGGGCCATGGCGTTGGCCGCGCCGTTGGTGGCCTGACCGTGGACGATGATCTCGGCCCCGGCGTTGAGCCAGCCCACGTCGTCCGAGGCCGGGCCCATGACCTCGATGCAAGTGTTGGGAAAGCCCATGGCCCCGACCCGCTGACCAGGGGAGCCATAGATCTTGAGATGGACCGCCTCGCTCCCGGCGCTCCACAGGCGGCCGCCCAAGCCGTGCTGGCCGTAGGCCTCGATCTTGATGTAGCGGTGCCCCGCGACCACGGCCTGCTGGAGGCGCTCCTCCAGCACCCGGCTCTCCAGGCGGCGGCCCTCTTCGGTCCCTGAAATCCAATGGGGCAAAATATCGGGCATCACTCCCCTCCCCCGAGGCCGCCTCGCTCAGACCACGTATTTGATCTCCAGGCGCTGGGCCAGGTGAAAGTCGCTCACGCCCAGGGCGTCGGACATGCCGATGGGCAGGGCCGTGGAACGGCCCAGGGGGGCGACGATCTTTTTCAGCTCCGCGTCGAACCCGAGGAAGAGATCGACCAGCCGCTGGGCCACCTTTTGGGGGTCCAAGCGCCTATAGAGCCTCGGATCCTGAGAGGTTATCCCCTTGGGGCAGAGGCCGAGGTTGCAGATGTTGCACCTGTCCGACTCGGAGCCGACGCAGCCGGCCGCGGCCTGCATGACGTACTTGCCGATCTGGACCCCGCTGGCCCCGAGCATGATCAAGGCGGCCGCGTTGGCGGCCAGGTGGCCACTCTTGCCCACGCCGCCGGCGGCGAAGAGAGGCAGCTCGTTCTGCTTGCCCAATTGAACCAGGTTGAGATAGCAGTCCCGGATGTTGCTGGCGATGGGATGGCCCATGTGGTTTAGGGAGACGTCGTAGGCCGCCCCGGTGCCGCCGTCCTCGCCGTCGATGGCCAGCCCGGCGGCGTAAGGGTTCCGGGTCAGGTTGTTGAGCACGGCCAGGGCGGTGGAGGTGCCCGAGATCTTGGGGTAGACCGGGACCCTGAAGCCCCAGGCCATGTACATGGACTGAATCATCTTGGCCACCGACTCCTCGATGGAGTACTTGGTCTGGTGGGTCGGCGGGCTGGGCAGATCGACCCCTGGAGGCACGCCGCGGATGGCGGCGATGAGCTTGTTGACCTTGGACCACATCAACAGCCCGCCGTCGCCCGGCTTGGCCCCCTGGCCGTATTTGATCTCAATGGCGCAGGGGTCCTCCTTCATCTCGGGCAGGGCGTGGATGATCTCGTCCCAGCCAAAGTAGCCGCTGGCGATCTGGAGAATGACGTATTTCAAGAACCGGGAGCGCAGGAGGCGCGGCGGACAGCCCCCTTCGCCGGTGGACATGACCACCGGCAGGCCCATCTCCTCGTTGAGATAGGCCAGGCCCATCTGGAGCCCCTCCCACATGGTCGGCGACAGGGCCCCGAAGGACATGCCGCCGATGATGAGCGGGTAAACCTCCCTCACCGGCGGCACCCAGCCCTCCTGGTCCAGCAAGCGCAACGTCTCCTCGGGCGGCAGGATGCGGCCCAGGAGGGTCTTGAGCTCGAACTCGTGGCGTCCGGCGTCCAGGGCCGGGTCGGTGAGCATGGAGATGCGGATGAACTTGATCTGGTCCAAGACGCCCGCCGCCACGTTTCGGCGTCCGCCCCTCCGGCGCGGCTGGCCGTCCCGGTTGACGTGGAAGCGGAGCTTGTCCGCCTCGTCGGAGCGAAGGGGCATGATGCACCCGTTGGGGCAGACGAGGTTGCACATGGCGCAGCCGACGCAGGCGAAGCTGGGGTCGGTGCGCTGGCGGATGCCGTGAAAGACCTGGTACACGCCCGTGGGGGCCTCGTCCAATCCAATGGCGGCGGCGACCACCCGCCGGCGGTGCACACCCAGCTCGATGGCCTGGACCGGGCACACGGCCGTGCACCGCCCGCACAGCGAGCAGCGCTTTTGATCCCAGTAAACCTGCCAGGGCAGGTCCTTGACGCTCAATGTGGACGGGGCAAGGGATTCGTTTGCCGGCATATCTCCACCTCCCGGCGTCGGGGGCGAACGAGGGTCGTGTCCAGGTGCATGGGCTGGAAGTCCTGGGCCTTGTCGCGGTCCGGGAGCATGGCGTCGAGGCCGCACATCTCCGAACAAAAGGCGTAGACGCCCGGCCGGCCGCCGACCACGCCCGGCCTCAGCTTCTTGCGGTCTTGAACCATGAAGACCGTCCTGTCGGGCAAGCAGCCGATGACGCAGTTGGGCCCGTCGATGATCAGGCGGCGGCAGGAGCGCTTCAGCTCCTTCAAGAAGCCGCCGTTGGGATGCGCGGCCAACTCCTCGTCTTTCAAGGGGGTGATGATGTGCTTGTAGACTTCGAGGGGCAGGCCGAGGCGGTAGAGCATGAAGTGGAGAATGTGAGTGAAGACCTCGGAGTCGGACTGGTAGCCGATGTAGCCCGGGAAGCCGCGGGAGGTGAGAAACTCGCGGATGGGCACGAAGGCCGTGTTTTCGCCGTTGGTCATGGTCGCCACGCCCTGGATGAAAAAGGGGTGGCAGGCGTAGAGGTTGATGAGGTAGTTGGTGTTCTGCCGGCCCTGGGCGAGGATGATCCGGGCGGCCAGCTCTTTGTGATCCAGCCCCAGGTAATCGGCCACCTCGTGGGGGTCGCCGGTCTCCTTGATCATGATCACGTCCGGCCAGAAGCTGAAGACGATGAGCTCCTCGTTCTCCTGGCCCATTTCCCTGAGCTGAAGCCGGATCATCATCAGGCGGTGATTGATGTCCGCCTGGCTCAGCTCCTCCCATTCCTCAGGGTATTCGTAGGCCCTGATGAGATAGACGTCTCTCTTGGGCACTCCGGTCGGCGGCCTCTTGGGCAGGCGGAAGGACATCTTGTACTTGGTGGTGAAGCCGATCTCCATCATGAAGCGGTCCAGACGCTTGAGGCCGGCGTGAGAGAAGATGCCCGACAGGATCGGGGCGCCCCTGAACTCCTCGAATGGCCCGCCCAGATCGGTCAGAAAAAGCCCCACTCCCGAGCCGTCGTGCCCCTCCTTCATCACGTCCAAGGCCCGCACGGCCGTCATGGGGGACATCGGCTCCTCAGCGGTGATGGCTAACAGGCGGCACATTTTTTCTCCTCAAATGCAGCCCTGATTTAAGACCGCGCCTCGAATGAAAAACGGCCCTCCACCCGCCGCGGCCGGCTCAGGCGATCAAAGAGACCCGCCCCGACCCCGGCTCCGCCTCTCGACCCGGCGGTCCTAAAGCCAAGTTCGGACGGCGACGCTGCTTTAGGGGGTGAATCCAGTCGATACACCGCCGCCTTGCCCTTGTCAACACTCATTCAATCAGAGCCGGGGCGGTGGGAGGCTGAGCGGCGGGCCGGAAGCCAAGGCCCTTTTGGCCGAGATTGACCCTTTTATGCGGGCTGTGATAGTTTCAGGGAGATTTGGAGGCGGTTTGATCAGGCGGATCTATTTGAGGGCCGGAGTTTGGCCGGGATTAATTCTGCCGCTCTTTTTCTCCAAGAGCAGCCTCGGTGGAACCGGGGCCGTCCTCCTGGCCTTGATTTACGGCGGCGTCTATTTGTTTCTGATCCGCCCCGGCGGCTTCGGCGGCGCCCTGAATTACGGGCTGGTTTTCTTCCTCATGACCTTGTTGGCCGCCCTGATGATCAATCCCGCCTGGGGCGGCCTTCTTTTGGAAGAATACTTCTTCTTCGGCGCGTACTCCGCCTTGTTCCTGGCCTCCATGGCCCCCTTGTGGCTGGGCTTGACCACGGAGGGCCGGGGCTCGGAGATTGATCATCCAGACCTAGCGCCGCGCCTTCCCAGGGCTCTGAGCGCCGCCCTCCTCCTCGCCGCGGCCTTGATCTCCCTGGCGCCGGGCTTCATCTTCAAGCTGGCCGTGCCCATCCTGCTCATCTTGGGCGCGTGGTGGGTTTACGGCCGCGGCTTCGAGGCTTTTCAATGGCCCCGCCCGAGGCTGGAGGAATCTCCGGCGGCGGAGCCCGCGGTCGAGACCCGGCCCCAGCCGCGGCCCCGCTTGGACGAGGAGAGCCTGGCCCTGTTGGGCCGGGTAAAGGACGCCTTGGTCATCCAGGGCAGCCCCCGGGGGCCGGTGGGGATCACCGCCCTGGCCTTGAGACCGTTCGTCAACGGTCTGGCGGCCGAAGGGGCCAAGGTCGACGTGGTTCATCTCAAGGACTTCAAGATCAATCCCTGCACCGGCTGTTTTGACTGCTGGACCAAGACCCCGGGGCGCTGCGTCTTAGAAGACGACATGGAGCCCATCTTGAAGCGGCTGGCCAAGACCGACCTGGTCGTCCTGGCCCAGCCCCTTTACGTCGGCGGGCTGCCCGGATTGACCCAGACTTTTTTAGACCGCTGCGCCCCGCTGTGGGAGCCTTGGCTGGTCGCTCACCCCCACGGCGGCACCTATCGCCCGCCCCGGGGAGGAACCTTCCTGGGCCGGCGCCTGGTTCTTTTGGCCGTGGGCTCCCTGCCCGAGGAATCGGCCTTTGAGCCCCTCATCGCTCACGTCGAGGCCGTGGCCGCCCTGGGCGAAGGGCCGGTGGTCGGCCGGCTCATCCGTCCGGCCGCGGACCTGCTCGTTCTGGGGCCCCGCCTGGGCCGGATTTGGGAGCGCATCGACCGCGCCTTTTTCCAGGCCGGCGTGGAGACGGCCCGGCTGGGCCGGGTTCGACCCGAGACCGAGGCCACGGTCAAGGAGCCGCTCTTCCGCGACGAAGCCGCCTTCCGCCTGGTGACCAACCTCAACTGGGAGACCTGGCAGGAGTACTGGGCGGCCAAGCGGGCCGGGTTGGATCTGCCCCCCCTGGCCACTTTCCTGGACCGCGACATCCGCATGAACCTGGGCGTCATGGTCCTCAACTTCAACCCCGGCGTGGCCGGCGATGTGGCGGCCACTTTTCAGTTCAACCTCTCCGGCCGGCAGCCGGGCCAGTGGTACCTGAGGGTTCAAAGGGGCCGCTGCAGCTTTCACGAGGGCTGGGCCAGGGATCCAGACCTGATCATTCACGCTCCGTCCGAGGCCTGGGTGGCTCTGGCCAGGGGCGAAATGGACTCCTCCCAGGCCCTGGCCGACGGTCTCGTCCGCCTCGAAGGGCGCGACGATCTCTTCGGCCAGATGAGCTGGCTCTTCAGCTTCGGCCAGGGGGGCGCGGATGCCTGAAGGCTGGCGCTGGACCCACTGCGGCCGCATGGACCAGGGCGGCTGCCGGCTCTTGGTCAAGATCAAAGAGGGGCGGATCGTCAAGATCAAGCCTGATCCAGCGGGCCTCTTGAACCAAGGATACGCCTGTCCCAAGGGCCTGGCCTCGCCCGAGCGGCTCAGCCGCCCCGGCCGTCTGACCAGACCCTTGAGACGTAAAAAAAGCGGCTTGAGGCCCATCCCCTGGTCCGAGGCGCTCGAGGAGATCGCCGTCCGGTTCGAGGCCATCAAGGCCGCCCACGGCGCCAGGGCCGTGTCCTTCTGCCAGGGCATGCCCAAGGGGCTGGAGCACTTCGGCCTCATCCGCCTGGCCAACACCTTTGGTTCGCCCAACGTGGTCGGGCCCCAAAACGTGTGCCACATGCCCCGGGAGATCTCCGGGGTGCACACCTGCGGCTTCTACCCCGTGGTGGCCTACGATCAGCCGAGTGAAGGCGTGCTTCTTTTCGGCTCCAACCCGAGCGCGACCAACGAGGAGGGGCTCATCCACGTCCAGCTTCTGGCCCAGCTCAAAAACGGGGCCCGGCTGGTGGTGGTCGATCCCCAGCGCACCGACATGGCCCGCCGGGCCGAGGTGTGGCTCCAGCTCAGGCCTGGTTCGGAAACGGCCCTGGCCCTGAGCTTTGTGGCGGTGGTCATCGAGGAGGAGCTTTTTGACCGCCAATTTGTGGACAACTACACCCACGGCTTCGACGAGCTGGCCGCCCACGCCCTCAAGTACAAGCCCGAGGAGACCGCCCCACACACCTGGCTCGAGCCAGACCTGGTCCGCCAAGCGGCGCGCCTCTACGCCGAGGCCAAGCCGGCCGCCCTTCACTGGGGCAACGGCGTCGAGCACTCCTCGTCCAACTTCGACACCTGCCGGGCCTTGATCTGCCTCATGGCCCTGTGCGGCAACCTGGACGCCCCTGGCGGCAACGTCGACGCCGGCTCACCGCCCCTCAAAAGCCTGCGCCAGTTCGTGCGGGCCGACCTGATGCCTCAAAAGTACAAGGAAATGGTCTCCTTCGCCCATGGCGTGCTGCCCCGGTTCATGGTCGTGCCGCCGCCTCATTGGCGGCGGGCGATCCTTAAAAGCGAGCCCTACCCCATCAAGGCGGCCTTTGTTCAGACCAGCAACCCCGTCATCTCCTACTCCAATTCGGCCGAGACGGCTGAGGCCCTCCAAAGCCTCGACTTCCTGGTCGTCTCCGAGATCACCATGACCCCCACCGCCGCCCTGGCCGACGTGGTCCTTCCGGCGGCGACCCAGTTCGAGTTCAACGACATCGGCCACTACGGCCTCGGCCACGGCTACGTCCTGGCCCGCCCCAGGCTGGTCGATCCGCCGCCGGAGTGCTGGCCTGATCTGAAGATCCAAAACGAGCTGGCCAAGCGTCTGGGTCTGGGCCAATGGTGGTGGTCTGATTACGAGGACATCGTCGAGGATCTTCTGACCCCGTCCGGGTTGAGCTACGCCGAGCTGGTCGCCCGAGGCGGGCTTTTAGCCGTCGAGCCCGAACTTTGGAAATATAAAAAAGGCGGCTTCAAGACGCCCACGGGCAAGGTCGAGCTGGTGCTCTCCCGGGCCGAGAAGATGGGCTTCGAGGCCCTGCCCCGCTTCAGCGGCCCGCCCCTGGCAGAGGACGCGGACCTCCCCCTCATCTTAAACTCGGCCAAGTGCAAGGACTTTCTGTGCTCCTCTGACCGGGGCTTGGAGGCCCTGAGGCGGCTTCGACCCCGGCCGATCGTCAAAATCCATCCGGACACGGCCCAACGACTGGGCATCAAAGACGGGCGGCCGGTGCGGATCACCACCCCACAGGGCTCCATCGTCCAGTTCGCCCGCCTGTGGGACGGCGTTCATCAGCGCGTCGTCACCGCTGATCCGGGCTGGTGGTTCCCGGAGAAGGGCCTCGATTGGTCTGAGGCCAACTTGAACGTCCTCACCGCCAGCCAGCCCTTGTCCAAGGCTTTTGGCACCCCGAACCTGCGAGCCCTGCCCTGCCGCGTCGAGCCGGTGGAGGCTGAGCCGGACGAATGAGAAGACCGGGTCTTTAAAAGACCGCGGCCGCTGAGGAGGCTGATTTGATCTTTGGTCGGGGGAACAAGGTTCACCGCGAAAGCCGGCGTCTCAACGCCCGCATAAAAAAGCTCCACAAGCGCCAGGCCAAGCTGGAGCTCAAGGGCTGTTTGGGCGACGAGGAGTTGAAGGCCAAGGAGGCGGCCCTGGCCGCCCTGCGCCAAGAGATTTTGGATCTGGAGCAGAAACGCGAGAAGCTGTGGGCGACCAACCTGCTCAAGAGCCGCGCCGAGGAGGAGGGCTCGAAGGCTGAGTGAAATCAACCAATAGCTGCTCATTCAGACGACTTAAAATCCGGGGCGGTTCCTCACTATCTTTTATCGCAGACAACCGCCCGACAGGCTGCCAGAGGCCGCGTGGCCCACCAGATGTGCAAGGTCTATATGTGTCCGTGCTGGATGGACTTCTCCCGCTGGGCATGTTCGGAGATGTGTTTGATGGGCAGGCAGATCAACTTCAATGAGGCGCTCGGAGTGGTTGGAACCATAGTTGTTGCCGCCATTGATCCAGGCCGATAAGGATTATTTCATTGAGCCAGTTTTTAAATCTCATCTTTATTTTTTCAGCACCTTCTGAACAGGAGGAAGTGAATATTTCTGGACAAATTACTTTGGGACCCTCAAACATTTATTCCTCTTTAGCCTCATCCCAATCGCGAAACTCAATAAACGCCGAAGCAGCTGATACCAAGTTGCGATCTAAAGAGTAATATGGTATGGTGCCTTCAGGAGATAG
>CAYXRH010000140.1:0-9977 GCA_964466355.1 uncultured Thermodesulfobacteriota bacterium | reverse complement strand
ATCATTCCCGCCTCAGATAGGCGGCGTCGTCCTCTGGCAGCGAGGGGTTGATGCTGATGCCAGAGCCTATTTCAAAGCCGGCCTCGGTGGTCAGCCTCGGCCTGATCTGGAGGTACCAGTGGAGCTGCGGCTCGCCGGCCTTGTGACGGGCCGCAGAGTTGATGACGTAATTGTAGTCCGGGTCGCCGATCTTTTCATCGAGCCTGGCCAGGCACTGGCGCAGAATGGCGGCCAGGCCCGGCTTCTCGTGATCGGCCAGGTCGCCGAAACAGGCCTGATGTTTGGTCGGCATGATCCACATCTCAAAGGGCACCTCAGCGGCAAAGGGCACGAAGGCCATGAAGGTCTCGTTTTCGGCCACGATCCGCCGTTGATCCTGGGCCTCAAACTCCAGAATGTCACAGTAGACGCAACGGCCTGATTCGTCAAAGTAATACTGGGCCCGCTCCTCCCGCCAGCGGATGTGGCTGGGGACCATGCCGGTGACGATTATCTGGGAGTGGGGGTGTATTAGGGAGGTACCCGCCCGCCGGCCGTGGTTGCGGAAAATGAGGGTCATCATGTTTCCGTGCTGGCGCATCAAATCCACGTAGCGGCGGTGGTAGGTCTCGATGATCACGCCCACCTCCTCGGGCGTCATCTGGGCCGGCTGACGGTTGTGCGCCGGGCTTTCAATGATCACCTCGTGACGGCCGTAGCCCGGCATGGCCAGATAGAGGCCTCTTCTGTACCGGGCGCTGCTTCCTTCCGGGGTCAGGGCCGGATATTTGTTGGGCACCACCCTGGTCTGCCAGCCCTGGCCTCGGGGGCCGGGCCGCTCCATGATTATGGATCCCAGGTCCTCCTCGCGGCCCGGACAAAAGGGGCAGTTCTCGTCCCAGGCCGGCGGCGCTGAAGCGTCCTCGCCTTTGTTTTTAAAATCGAGGGGCCGGCGGCGGCGGCCCGGAGCGAAGATGACCCACTGCTTGGTGGCCTTGTTCTGTCTTATCTCACTGTCCATGACCTCGCCGCCTGAAAGCGATCATTAAAAGAATAGAACAAGATTCAGATGGTATTTTATCATTTCTGAATTACGCGCCCAAATGGCTCGGGATTTTAGGCCGATGAAACAAGACGCCAAAGAAGCCAAGGCTGGTCAAAGGACCTGAAGAAGGGTTAATATCAAGGGCGGGCCAGATCTCAAGACAGGAGAGAGTCATGGGGTTTTTTTCAAGAATTCTGGGCACCTGCCGCACCAAGCCGCCCCAGGACCCAGAATGCTGGCGACACCTTGAAGGCCGCCTGGAGGTCGATCTCGACCGGGTCCCGGAGCTGAAGCGCCAAGACGGCGCCGTGCGGCTGGAGGGCCGGGGCGAACCGCTTCGGGTCCTGTTGATCTATGGTCAGGACGGCCGATTTCACGCCTTTGAAAACAAGTGCTCCCACGGCGGCCGGCGCTTGGACCCCTTGCCGGACGCGGCCCAGATCCAATGCTGCAGCCTCGGGAGATCAACCTTTGATTATCGCGGCGAGCGCCTCTCAGGCGCGGCCAAGGGGCCGGTGCGGACTCTTTTGGTCGAACAAGACGGCTCCAGGCTGATCATCCACACGACCTAAAATCCGGGGTGCTGGCCCGTTAACTTTTTGTTCACCTGACGTTTTAACGAGCGCGCCGCTAGCCTTTCCTCAAGTTGTCGAACATACTGGTGATCAGCTCGCGGCCGGCCATCAAATCATCCCTGAGCCACCTGGCCACCTCCTCGGGATCGCGCCGTCGCATGGCCTCGAGCATGCCTTGATGGGTCTTTCTGAAATTGTCGGGGATGAATTCTTCACGAATCAGAAGGTGAAAATAAGGGCTCACCCTGGCCCACAGACCGTCGATGAGGTGCTGCAGGGTGGGCATGCGGGCGTCGCGGTAGAGGGTGTGGTGAAAGCGCTTGTTGGATTCCAGAAAATCGTCCACCTGACTCAAGGCCGTGGCCAGGACGAATTCTTCATGGATGGCTTCAAGAGCGTTCAAGGTCTCTTGGCTGACCCGGATCGCCGCCGCGGCCGCGGCCATGGTCTCCAGGTTCAGCCTGATTTCGAAGATCTCGTTGAGGTCGTCTTTGGAGAGCCGGTTGACCACGGCGCCCCTTTTGGGGTGCATGGAGATGAACCCGGCCGCCTCCAGCCGATGAAGGGCCTCGCGGACCGGCATGCGGCTGACCTTCATCTGCCGGGCGATCTTGTCCGTGATCAGCCTCTCTCCGGGGTGAATGCGTCCGGAGACGATGGCCTGGAAAAGCTCCCGGTGGACCGACTCCTGGATGGTGGTCGCCTTGATCGGCTTCAAGACCGAATTTTGGCCAGCAATCTCAAAGACCGCTTCGCCGGCCGGCGAACGGCCGGCGAAGTGAAGGGCCCAGGTTTTGCGCAGCGATATAGCCCCGCCGAGGCCTTTCAAGTCAGCCGCCTCGAACCAGCTCTTGATCAGGTGGGAGACGCTCGACAGGCTCAGCGGTCGGCCGCCCTTGCGGGACTTGAACAAATAATCCTCGGCCCTTGGTCGCGCCTCTTCCAGATATCTTTTGAGGGTCTGGTGAATGGTCGCGGTCATGACCGCCCCGGCGGCCACCCCGGCCTGCCCCCCGGCCAGAGGCAGTCTCTGCCCGACCTTGAGCCGCCAGAGGTCGCCGGCCTTCAGCCGGAGAAGCGCTTTCATGCCCAGACCGGTCTGGGTGGCCAGGTCAAAGAGGAGCAGATCCCGAGGTTTGTCTTCAAGAATGGCCCGGACGCGGTCGACGTCTTCGAGGCGTCTGATCGATTCGATGGCGCGGCCGGACTTTGAACCAATCGCCGATCTGAAGGCCATGCGGTCTTGCTTCCTTGAACGCCCAAACGAACCTCACATATATCAATTGTGATTGGAATGTCAAGTTCTACGATTCATTTGAACTTTATTCATCGGAACTAATGAGTATTTTTGCTTGACAATCGGCCCCATTGAATCCATTATCCAAATAGGATGATCAAAAGGCTCAAGCCTGGGCCAACGATCTAGAAATGATGCGGCGGTTTTGAAGTTGAATTTGGGGCCGGGGGAGGCATGAAAGTCAAGCGCATCATTCACGTCGGCCTTTCAGCGGCCCACATGAGGCCGGTCAAAAGGCTCTACTCTGACCTGCTCGGCCTCGAGGTGACCCACGAGGAGGTCTTGGACGGCGAGATCAAGCTCTGCTTTCTGCCCGTGGGCGATTCTCAGATCGAGATCTTCGCCGACCGGCGGCCGCCCGGCCCGGTGACCAAAATCATGGCCGAACAGGGCGGCCCGGGCATCCACCACCTCGCCTTTGAGGTGGCGGACATCAAGGCCGCTTTAGAGGAGCTCAAAAAAAAGGGCGTGCCTCTGCTGGACGAAGAGCCCAAGCCCGGGGCCCACGGAACTTCGATCGCCTTTCTCGATCCCCGGGCCACCCACGGGGTGTTGATCGAACTGGTCCAGGTTAATTCTTGACCACCGCACAACCAATCCAAAATATTACTTGAATGATGGCTAATTGGTATAAAATGAGAAAGGAACGTCAAGAGAATGGAAAAAGTCATCATCACCGCCGCCGTGACCGGCTCCCTGACCACCAGGGGCCAAAACCCCAACCTGCCCGTCACGCCTGAAGAGATCGCCCGGGCGGCCATAGAGAGCCGCCAGGCCGGCGCGGCCGTGGTCCATCTCCACGTCAGGGACCCCCAGACCGGCGCTCCGGTTCAGGAGCCCCAGCTCTTCGAGGAGGCCATCCGCATAATCCGCGCCGAATCGGACGTGCTCATAAACGTCTCCACCGGCGGCGGTCCGGGCATGACCCATGACGAGCGCATCGGCGTCATCCCCGCCCTAACGGCCAAGGAGGGCCTCAAGCCCGACCTGGCCTCGCTCAACGCCGGGTCCATCAACTTCGGCATATACAGCCGCAAGAAAGGGGCCTTTGTCCTCGACGCCGTCCAGCTCAACCCCTGGTCCCAGATTCTGCGCTTCGCCCGAACCATGACCCAGAACAAGGTCAAGCCCGAGATCGAGATCTACGAGGCGGGCATGATCAACAACGCCCTGGTCCTGGCCGACATAGGCGCCTTGGAGGCGCCGCTTCACTTCCAGTTCGTTTTGGGCGTCATGGGCGGACTTCAAACGACCCTGGACAACCTCGTCTTCCTCAAGAACTCCCTTCCCTCAGGGGCGACCTGGTCGGTCTGCGCCGTGGGTTTGGACATCTTCCCCATCGGCGCCGCGGCCATCGCCTCGGGCGGTCACGTGCGGGTGGGCCTGGAGGACGGAGTCTACGTCGCTTTTAAGGAGCTGGCCGCCAGCAACGCCCAGTTGGTGTCCAAGATGGTTCACATCGCTGAGCTTTTAGGTCGTCCGCCGGCCAGCCCGGCCGAGGCCGGGGAGATGCTCAACCTGCCGCGGTGAGTCTTCTTTTGGCCGGGAGGCGCTCTAAAAATGGTGAGATCTGGAAGGGCGATGATATAAAATTCACCTTCGGCCCGAGGGCGGCCGAGAAGATTAAACATCATGATCGTCAAGCTGCACCACATCGGCTTGGTCGGGACAAACATCGAGGCGGCGGGCCGGGTCTTTGAGGCCCTGGGGCTGACCGCGCGGACCGCCCCCCAGCCAGACCCCATCCAGAAGGTGGCCGCCAGCTTCGTGCCCGTGGCCGAAGGGGTCTTTGTCGAACTTCTGGAGCCCACTGCGGCCGACTCGCCCATCAGCGGCTTCCTGAAAAAGGGCGGCGGCCTGCACCATCTCTGCTTTGAGGTGGACGACCTCCGAGGCGCGGTGGCTGAGTTGGAGGGCCGAGGCTTTCAAGTCGTCTCGCCCCCGGCCGAGTGCCAGGGTTTTGACCGAACCTTCCCCAGCCGCGCCGCCCGGGGAGCTTGCATCGCCTTTCTCCTGTCTCCGGGCCGGTTTCTCATCGAGCTGTTGGCGCGGGGCTGATCACTTTTGAGGAGAGGACGTGTCCAACCCTGAGCCTGGCCGCCGGTCAATTCTGGAGCAGCGGCTCGAGCGGATTTTAAAGGCCGTGGCCCTGGAGAAGCCAGATCGGGTGCCGGTGGTCCTGGAGTACGCCGGCTTCGCCGCCCAGGTGACCAAAACGCCCCTGGCCGAGTTCGTCTCCTCGCCGCTCAAGGCCACGCAAACCATGATCAAGGCCTTTGAGCTGGTGAGCGAGAAGGCCGCGGCCGACGCCGTGAACTACGGCTCCTTCTGGCCTTACGGCCTGTGTCATCTCTTCGCCTCCAAGGTGAGGGTCCCTGGCGTGGACCTGCCCGCGGACGAGATGTGGCAGGTCGTCGAGACCGAGCTGATGAGCGCGGCCGAGTATGAGCGCATCCTGAAGCTGGGCTGGCCGGCCTGGTTTAAAGAATTCATGGCCGAGCGCATCCTCGACGACGCGGCCGAGCATCTCCTGCCCCCCAACCTGCCTGCGGTGGACGTCCGGGCCGAGTGGGCCAGGGTGAACGTCCCGGTCCTCACCGGCGGTGACGCGCCCACGCCCCTGGAGCTTTTGTGCGGCGCCCGGTCCCTGACCAAGTTCGCCTTTGACATGATCGAGACGCCGGACAAGGTTCAGGCGGTCATGGACGAGATGGCGCCCCACCTCGGCAGAGCCGTCATCGCCAGAGCCAAGGCCAAAGACTTTCCCGCGGTCTGGGTCGGCGGCTGGCGGGCCGCTCCGGCCATGCTCTCGCCCCGGATGTGGGACCGCTTCGTGTGGCCCTACTTCGTCAGGCTGGTTCATGAGGTCGTCGACTCCGGCCTGATCGCCATCCTGCACTTGGACTCCAACTGGGACCGCGAGCTGAAGCGT
The DNA here is from genome assembly GCA_964466355.1 of uncultured Thermodesulfobacteriota bacterium. GTDB lineage: Bacteria > Desulfobacterota > Desulfarculia > CAYXRH01. The sequence goes on along the minus strand of CAYXRH010000140.1, from coordinate 4,149 downwards.
TTTAGGGAGCTGCCCAGAGGCCGCTGCCTCATGGCCCTGGACGGCGAGACCGACATCTTCAAGGCCAAGGCGGTCCTGGGCGATCACATGTGTCTCATGGGCGACGTGCCGGCCTCCATGCTCTATCTGGCCAGCCCGGCAAAGGTCTATGAGTACAGCGCCAGGCTGATCAGGGAGCTGGGGCCGGAGGGCTTCATCCTCCAATCCGGGTGTGACATTCCGACCAACGCCAACTTAAAGAACGTCCAGGCCATGGTCGCCGCCGCCAGCGGATAGAACCGAGTCCGCGCCCGCACAGCCAGGGCTTTCGGCCGCGGACTCGGGCCGCCGGCAACAGGGTCAACGCCGTGTTGAGCGACGTCGAGCTTCGAGTTCTCCTCAACCGATTCGATCTGTCCTGGGAAGGCTATCGTCGGGTCAGGAAGGGGGTCAAAAAACGGCTCCGCCGCCACATGCTCTCTTTAAAATTGAACCGCCTCGAGGACTACCTGGCCGCCCTCGAAGCAAACCCCGACCTCGAGGCCGAATGCCGGCTGTGTTTGACCGTGTCCTCGAGTCGCTTTTTTCGAGACGGCCATTTGTGGATTCTGATGGAGAGCGAAATCCTGCCCTGGCTCAGCCGCGGGGAGAGCATCAGGGCCTGGTCAGCCGGCTGCGCTTGCGGCGAAGAGGCTTACAGCCTCAAAATCCTCCACCACCACCTCCAAGGCCGTTCGCCCCATCTCAGGCCCCTTAAGCTCCTGGCCACTGACCTCAACCCGGTTTACTTAAACAAGGCCCGGGCCGGAGTGTATCAGCGCAGCAGCCTCCGGGAGGTTCCGGCGGAGCTGGGAGGGATTTATTTCCACGAGCTGCCCGGCCACCGCTGCCAGGTGGCCGAGGTCGTAAAGACAGACCTTCACTGGCAGGAGCACGACCTGCTCTCCGGGCTTCCCTTAGGAATCTTCGACGTCATTTTCATGCGCAACAACGTTTTGACATACAACCAAGACAACCTCAAAAAAATGGCCGTCCGCACCGCGGCCGCGAGCCTGGCCCCGGGAGGGTTTCTCATCATCGGCGCCCGGGAGACTCTCGGCCCGGCTCATCCACATCTCCGGTCCTTTCAGGGACGGTCGGACGTTTTCCAAAAAAAGTCCGGCGGCTAAAAAGAGCCTCTTTGAGTTCACTCTGACCGCCGCCAGGGCGCGGCCGGGTCGGCCGAGGGCACCGGCAGGGGGCGGGTGCGGTTGATGAAGTCGAGCTCCTGGTCCTTGATCCGATGAAAGGCCGTGCCGTACTCCCCGGAGCCGCCGGTGGCGCTGATGAAGGACTGCCACCGCCAGTAATAGACCGCGCCGCCGAGGGACATCCAGCCCACGGCGGCCAGACAGGCCAGGCTGACCGCTTTGCGCCCCCAGCCTCGGGGAAAGAGGCCGATGAGCCCTTCGACCAATAACCCGACGAGCACGAAGGGCCAAGGATAGAACACCTGGTCGTAGTGCAGGTGCCCCGGCGCGCCCGAGGCCATGACCACGACCAGGCCAAAGGCCGCGCCCAGCAGAAAGAACTGCATCCAATCGCCGTAGGCCAGGACCGAGGCCGCCTCTCGGCGCGGCCGCCTCAAAAGGGCCGCCGCCGCGCCGAGGACCACGGCCTCCTGAAGGCGGCCAAAGGTCCACTCCCAGCCAGGCCACACCTCAGCCCTGAAGACCGGCCCCAGAACGCCCAAGGCCTCAGAAAGCCCCAGCCCGCCCGAGATGAGGCCGATGTTGTAGACATGCTGGAGCTGGCCGGCCGGCGGCTTGTGATTCATGAAATCCTTGAGCACGGCCACGTCCTGCCATTGGGTGGCCATCTGGTAAGCCAGGTAGGGCGTCCAGCAGATGAAAAAAGCGGCTGAGGCGATGACTAAATCGACCGGCCTCAGCCTGGGCATGAGGATGAGCCCGGCCATGACCAGGCCCAAGACCAGAAAAGCGCCCGTGGGATGGAGCTGGGCCAGGATGGCGGCCGTCACGCCGATGAGCAGGCCGCGCCGCCAGCCGCCCCTCAAAGCCCAGCCCGGAAGCTGCAGACACAGCAGAACGCCGAAGAAAGCCAGCAGGCTCGGATACCAGATCTTCATGGCGTAACGAATGGCCCAGGGCGAGCAGGCGTACAAAAGTCCGGCCGCCAAGGCGGCCCACCGGCCGGCGTGGCGGGCGACGAGCACATAGGTCAAACCGACGCCCAAGGCGTTGAGGACGATGATGAAAAGGGCGGCGTGCTGGGGATTCAGGGACAGGCTCACCGGCAGGGCCAGGAGATAGTGAAACACCGGCGGATTGTGATGGCCGGTGGTGATGAGGCTGCCGGCCAGACAGGGCACGTGGTCGCGGACGAGGTTGATGGCCAGATAGAGCATGTCCCGCTCGTCGGCCTTGTATTCCATGTTGTTCAGAAAATAGACCCGCAAAAACAAGGCCGCGGCCACGAGAAAGACCGCCGCCGCGGCGTCGAGAAAAGACAGGCGGCCACAATCCGGCCCTTGGCCGGCCGGCCTGGCCCCAGCCGAGTCAATCATGATTTGGACTACTTAGCACCAGGCCAGCTCCAAGTCAATCTCCAGGCCGGCCGGCGGCGACCCTTCCGGCCCCGTCGGCCAAAGCGTCCAGGAGATGGCTGGCCGGATGGTGCCGGCTCAGCCGGGCGCTGAGTCCGGGCAGATGGGTCCAGCCGCCCACGTGGACCACCGTCCGCCCCGGGGCCAGCAGGCCCTGAATGAAGCGGGCCAGTCGGTCCTCGCGACCCGGTTCGCCGCCGGAACCGCCGCGGCCGAGGGACGCGGCCGCTTCGGCGTAGGCCCGCCGCGTCAGAACCTCGAGGGACGGCTTTTCCTGGGCCAAAAGAATCCTCAAGTTCACCACGGAGAAAAGCTCCCAGGCCCGGCTCAGCTCTTCGAGGCTCGTCGCCGCCGGCTCGGCCAGGCGGACCCGCCCCGGTCCGACCCAGGCCCTGGCGGCGGTGAATTCAAAGGGCGGCCACACAAAGCGCGCCAGGCCGACGACGCTGGCCTGGGCCCACAACTCCTCCATTGGCCGAGCCCACTCCCGGCTCAGCGCGGCCAGGCTCTCATTCAGTTGGCTGATGAGCTCCGCGGCGTGCCGTCGCCGGAAGGCCAGGCTCAAGGGGCTCGCCTCCACGCTGACGAGGGTCTTCTGCGGCGCGAGGTCGAGGCGATCCAAACCAGCCGCCAGCCGCCAATGGCCGGCCGGATCGAAGTGGACCACGCCGATGAGGATCAAAGCGGCTGACACGGCCTCATGTTAGACCCGTCAGGCGGTCATTTCAACGATCGCCGTCTTGGAAAAGCGGCGGGGCGGCCGCGGATTTTAAGACAAGGCCAGAACCTATCTCAGCCGCCCGCGGCCGGCGCGGCCCGGCTCAAAGTGTACACTTTTGTCCGGCCAAAAGACTTCAATCTCTTTATGTCACCGGCCCCCTCGGCCCGGACGATGAAATCATCGATGGGACGGTCTTGGTATTCATCCTCGTGGATCACCAACAGCTTGACCCCCTGGCGGCGCAGCATGTTGAGGGCTTTGGCCGAGAGCTCATCCACCTTGGCTTCGGCCAGGCGTCTCAGAAAAGGCGAGTCGTGGCCGGAATGACCGTTGACTCTCTTTTGCCAATGCTGGAGCGAATAATACATCCGCCGGCTCTCCTCAAAGGCGTCGGCCAAGGGCAGCTCCACGAGCGCGAATTGGCCGGGCAATCCGGCCAGCCAAACGTAGACCTCTGGAATCTCCCTCTCGCGGACGTAAGGCCTGTTGGGGGTGCGGTCCAGAGGAGCGACCCCGTATTCGGCCATCAAAACCAAAAAAACAGCGCCGATGACCATGGCCCTCCGAGGCCTGGGCCAGGATCGGCCGCTCATGGCCCGCCTCAAGGCGGCGAAGCCAAGTCCGGCCAAAACGGCCAGCGAAAACATGACCATGACCCCGGCCCGGGCCGGGGCCCTCAGACCCGAGACTCCGGGCCAGAACTGACTCAACAGCCAATGGACGTTGAGCCAGCGGCCAGAGCCTGGCAGCGGCGGGCCCAGGGAGAAAAGAAAGAAAAAGATCAGGCCGCTCACCCAAAACCAGACAAAGGTCCGGGGGGCGGGGCGGGTGGGCGGGCGGCGGG
>CAYXRH010000139.1:0-9993 GCA_964466355.1 uncultured Thermodesulfobacteriota bacterium | reverse complement strand
CCATGAACCTATCCAGAATAATAAAAAACACATCCCTGGGCCGAGGGCCGCGAGGCCGTACTTTTCAATGTTGGCCTCGGCCAGGGCCTCGATCCTGGCCACCTCCACCCGGTCTTCTGGCCCGCGGAAGAGGTGGTTGAATCGCTTTTGGGCTCTGAGGTAGTCTGTCACCGGCCTCTTCTTCTTGATCCGGCGCACCCTGGCCACGCGGCCGCCGACCATCTCAAAAAGCGGCACCAAGCCTGTCTGGACGCCGAGTCGGCCGATCTCCATGGTCATGTCGCTGGGGAAGCCCCAGATGGTCGGGCAGGGTTGATCGACCTGAATGTAGCGGGCGCCGCGGAAGTCCATGGCCCGCCTGACCTTTTTTTGAAGGTCCTTGAGATAGCCCACCGAGGCCGTGGCCACGTATTCGACGCCGTGGGCGGCGACGATGGCCGGCAGATCCTTCTTCGGCTCGGTCTTGCCCAAAGAGCAAAGGCCAGCCGGATGGGTGGTCGTGGAGGCCAGATAAGGCGTCGCTCCGGAGCGCTGGCCGCCGGTGTTTCCGTAAGCGGCGTTGTCAGTGCAGACGTAAAGCACGTCGTCGTCGCGCTCGAGCATCCCGGACAGGGCCCCGAAGCCGATGTCAAAGGTGCCGCCGTCGCCGCCAATGGCCACGACCCGGGTTCTGGTCCGGTTCTTGATCTTCAAGGCGGCGGCCACGCCCGCGGCCACGGAGGGGCCGTTCTCAAAGAGGTGATGGATCCAGGGCACGCCCCAGGATGAGAAGCCGTAGGGCGAAGAGACGGTCTCCAGACAGCCGGTGGGCGTGACGACGATGACCTCGGGCCCAATGGCCTGGAGGATGTGCCTCACGGCCAGGGTCAGCCCGCAGCCGGGACAGCCGCGGTGGCCGGACAGAAACAGCTCGTCGTGCTTAAATTCAAGCGCCGCGCCCATGACTCCTCCTCGGCCTAGCCGGCTCGCGGCAAAATGTCCCGCTGCAAGTCAACCCAGTGGGCCTCGGCCGGCCCTTGGCCCGCCGCGGCCGCTCTCTCCAGCTCGGCCACCATCTGGCCGACGGTGCCCTTGTTCACCTCCCGGCCGCCGAGGCCGGCGATGAAATCAATGACCAAGGGCGCCCTGGGCCAAAGGCACAGTTTGGCCTTGAGGTCGAGGCTGACGGCTCCCTCTGAGCCCATGGAGAAATTGGCCTCCACGATCCCCACCGCCTCGGCCCGGCCGATGACGGCCAAAATGTCCTCGTAGGGAAAGGGGCGATAGCAGCGGAGCTTGACCAGGCCGACCTTTTTACCCGCGGCCCGCAGATCGTCCACGGCGTCCTTGATGGTGCCGCAGACCGAGCCGAGGGCGACGAGAATCGTGCCGGCGTCCTGGCAGCGATAGGCCTCGATGAGGCCGCCGTGGTCCCGCCCGCTGAGGGCGGCCAGCTCGGCGAAGATGTCTTTGATCCGGCCCTTGGCGTAAAGCAGGGCCTCGTGGGTGGAGTAATTCAGCTCCATCTGATTCTGCGCCTCGGCGTAACAGCCCCAGCTCTTGGGGTTTTTTGGATCAAGAAAGGCGGCCGGAGCAAAGGGCGGCAGAAAAGAGTCCACGGCCGCCTGGTCGACGAAGCTGATCGGCTCGTAGGAGTGGGTCAAGACCCAGCCGTCCATGCAGACCATGACCGGCAGAAGGATGTTGGGGTCCTCGGCGATCTTGAAGGCGGCCAGATGGACGTCGTAGGCCTCCTGGCTCGACTCGACGTAGAGCTGAATCAGACCAGCGTCCCTGAGGCTGATGGTGTCCCGCTGGTCTATCTGGATGCTGATGGGCGCCGAAAGGGACCGGTTGACGCCGGTGATGACAAAGGGGAGCCTCTGGCCCACCGAGGCGTACAAAACCTCGGTCATGAGCAGGAGGCCCTGGGACGAGGAGGCGGTGTAGCTGCGGGCCCCGGTGGCCGAGGCCCCGGCGAGCACGCTGGCCGCCGAGAATTCAGACTCCACCCGGACGAATTCGGCCCGGAGCTGGCCGTCGGCGACCATGCGGGCCAAAGCCTCGACGATGTGGGTCTGGGGGGAGATGGGATAGGCCGAGACAACCTCTGGCCGGCAGGCGGCCACGGCCCGGGCCACCGCCTCGGAACCCTCTATGACCCTGGCCTTTTCGAGCGCGCCGTCCATCGGTTATTCCTCCGGGATCATGGCGATGGCCTTGAGGGGGCATTCGCGGGCGCACAGGCCGCAGCCTTTGCAGTAATCGTAGTCGATGACGTACAACGGCTTGCTCTTGCCCGCCTGATCAATGGCCTTGACAGCGCTGTCCGGGCAGGCGTCGGCGCAGATCCCGCAGCGCTTGCAGATCGCTTGGTCTATCTCCGGCCGCTCGCGGCGCCATTTGCCGGTCTTGTATTTCAGCGAGGTGCCGGCCGCGGTCACTCCGCCCAAATTCAATCTCATGGCCTCATCTCCGCCAGACGCCTGAAGCTTTCCGCGACCACCCGGGCGTTTTTGCGGCCGACCTCGCCCGGAAAACGATCGCGCGCCGCTTTTTGGGCCGCCTTTAGGCTCAACTCGCCGGTGGCGGCGGCAAAGGCGCCCAGCAAGGCCGTGTTCATGATGGGCCGGCCCAGAATGCGCCTCGCCAGATCGTCGGCCCAGAAAGCGATCACCTCAAATCCGCCCTCCAGGGACAACTCTTCTCTGGGCTTGTCCGTGTTGATCAGCATCAAGCCCGAATTTTTGAGCCCGGCGGCGACATCCTCCTCGTCAATGATGGTCGCGTCCTGGACGATGACGTAGTCTGGCTCGTTGACCTTGCAGCGCAGGCGAACGGGCCTCTCGCTCAGCCGGCAGAAGGCCTCGATGGCCTTGCCGCGTCTCTCGCCGCCGCCGCCGAGATACGGAAAGGCCTGACCGTACTTGCCGTCCTCCAAGGCGGCGATGGCGATGAACTGGGCCAGAACGAGCGAGCCTTGGCCGCCGCGGCCGTGAATGCGTATCTCCTTCATGCTCGTCCTCGACTCAAGGGGGTGGACCATCCAACCAGCCTCCCATCCGCGGAGGGTTCACCAGGCCATCTTTTCCGAGATGGCGGCGGCGGTCTCCACGACGAGATCCTTGAGCTCCCCCTTTATCCTCTCCTCGGTCATGGTGAAGATGGAGCCGGTCAGGCTCAGGGCGGCCACCACCCGCCCTCCGGCCCTGACCGGGGCGGCCACGCAGCGCACGCCCTCGTAATACTCCTCGTCGTCAATGGCGTAGCCCTCTTGGGCTATCTTCTCCAACTCGGCCAGCAAAGCGTCCATGTCAGTGATGGTGTTCTTGCCATAGGCCTTCAGCTCCCGGTGGGCGTAAATCTCCCGCACCTCGTCTGGATCGAGGGCGGCCAGCAAGACCTTGCCCCCGGCCGCGGCGTGGGGGTCAGTGGAGAAACCGACGTAGGTGGCCAGGGTCAGCCCCATCGGCGGTTCGACCTTGTCAATGTAGACCACCCTGCCCTCCCTGAGCACCGCCAGGTGCGACGCGGCCTCGCATTTCTCCCGCAGCCGGACCAGATAGGGATGAGCGACGCGGCGCACGTCGAGGTTGTCCAGGATGCGCCGGCTTATCTCGAGGAACTTGAAGCCGAGGGAGTATTTTTTCGTCTCCCGGTCCTGGACGACGTAATCCGAGAACTGGAAGGTGCTCAGGATGTGATGGACCGAGCTTTTGGGCAGACCGAGGCGGCGGCTCATCTCGGCCAGGGCCAGGCCGGCCGGGTGGAGGCTCAGGATGTCGATGACCCGCAGACTTTTTTCCAGTGAAGTCAACCTCATATCACCATCCCCTCCGAGGTTTGCCTCAGTCCATCAAGATGCCGCCGTTGATATCGATCGTCTCGCCCGTGATGTAGGCCGCTTCATCAGAGACCAAAAAATGGACCAGATAGGCGATCTCCTCCGGCCGTCCTTTTCTCTTCAAGGGCACCAGCTCGGCCACGTCGGGCGGATAATCCTTGACCATGGGCGTGTCCACGATGCCGGGCGCGATGCAGTTGACGTTGACGTCGTAAGGGGCCAGCTCCTGGGCGATGGACTTGGTCAGGCATATCACGCCCGCCTTGGAGGCGGGATAGGCCAGTCCGGAATACTGGCCGCCGGTCTTGGCTGAAATCGAGGATATATTAACTATCTTCCCCGAACGGTTGGCCTTCATGATGGGGGTGGCTTGCTGGCAGCACAAAAAAACGCCCTTCAGGTTGACGTTCATGATGCGGTCAAAGGTCTTTTCATCGACCTCCTCTATGCCGCCAAAGGTGACGAGCAAGCCGGCGCTGTTCACCAAGATGTCCAAACCATTGAATCGGTTGAGGGTCCGGTCAAACAATCTTCTGACCTCGGCCTGGCGGGAGACGTCGACCTTGACGGCCAGGCACTCTTGGCGGCCGCGGCATTCGTTCCTGACTCTTTTGGCCGCGGGGTAATTCATGTCCGCGACCACGACGCGGCAGCCGTGCTCGGCCAGCTCAAAACACACCGCCCGGCCGATGCCTGACCCGCCGCCGGTGACGATGGCCACTTTATCATTCAGATCGCCTCGCCTCATCCCTCTCCCCCGTGCGCCTTGGCTAATTGCCAAAGATCAATTTGGGCACGATCATGACGATCGTCGGCACGTAGACGATGAGTAAAAGGACGACGATCAAAGCGACGACAAAAGGCACCATGACCTTGCAAACGTCCTTGAAAGCGGCCCCGGAGATGTCCTGGACAATGTAAAGGGAGAGGCCCATGGGCGGGGTTATGGTCCCGATCAACAAATTCAAGATGAAAAAGACCCCAAAATGAACCGGATCAACGCCCAAATGCTTCATCAAGGGGAAGAGGATCGGCGTGGAGATGATGAAAATGGCAAAGGTCTCGATGAAGCAGCCCAGAAAAAGGAGAATACCATTTATTATAAGCAACAGCAGCCACTTGGATGTGGCCACGGTGTGGAGAAAAGCGAAAAGGGAAAAGGCCAATTTCTCCATGGTCACGACCCAACTGAACATGTTGGCCGCGGAGAGGATGATCAGAATGGCCCCGGAGGCGAGGGCTCCTTCTTCGATCAAGGCTATGAATTTTTTAAGATCCAGCTCCCCGTACACCACCCCCAGCATGAGGGAGTACAACACGGCCACCACGCCGGCCTCGGTCGGGGTGACGACCCCGGTGAGGATGCCGCCGAGGATGATCACCGGGCTGAGCAAGGGGAAAAAGGCCTGTTTAAAGGATCGCCATATCTCCCTTAAGGGTTGCTTGGCTCTCTTTTTAAAGGAAAGCCTGCCCGTCCGGGCGTGATAATAAATGATGCCCATCATGGCCAGGGCCATGATCAATCCAGGGATGAAGCCGGCGGCGAAGAGCCGCCCCACCGACTCCTCGACCATGACGCCGTAAAGGATCATGATGATGCTCGGGGGGACGATGGGGCCGATGGTCGCCGAGGCGGCCGTGACCGCGGCGGCGTAGGCGGCGTCGTAGTCGTCCTCCTTCATGGCCTTTATCTCCACGGCCCCCAACCCGGCCGCGTCGGCGTTGGAGGAACCTGACATCCCGGCGAATATTATGCTCGCCAGGACGTTGACGTAAGCCAAGCCGCCCCTTATGTGGCCGATGACGGCCAGACAGAAGCCGAAAAGCCTCTCGGTGATGCCGGTCTTGTTCATGACCCTGGCGGCGAGGATGAAAAAGGCGACCGCCAGAAGGGGAAAGCTGTCCAGGCTGGCCGACAGCCTTTCGGGGACGATCATCAACGGAATATTGTGATGGGTGAGGACGTACCACACGGACGAAATGGCCATGGAGAAGCCGACCGGGCAATTGAAGGCCACCAAGAGGAAAAACAGAAAAATGGTCACGACCATTATCAGACCCCCGCCTCTTGGCTGCCGAGGATGATGGAGACGTCTCTGAGGATCAGATAGACGGCCGTGAGGGCCATGGAGCAGGCCGAAGCAGTCAAGGCCAAGGTGAGGTAACATTTGGGTATTTCGAGCGTGCTCATGGTGGTCATGGTCACTTGAATCTTTTGCAGCCCCAGGCCTGAATGAATCACGAGCAGCATGAAAATCAGTATGACCAGGTTCAACAACCCGGAGATGACGGCTCGATTCCTGATGTTGAAAAGGTTGACCAAGGTCTCGACGGCGATGTGGCCTTTGCGCCTGTAGAGCACCGAAGTGGCCACAAAGCTCAGCCAGACCAGCAAGAACCGGGACAGCTCCTCCGGCCAGCTCAAGGGATTGTTCAAGAGGTACCGGCAAAACACCTGGAGAGAGACGCTCATGATGATGACCAGAAAAATCGCTATCAGCACCGACCGCTCAACGCCCTCAATGACATCCAGGGCTGAGCGGTATTTTTGACAGATATTTTTCAAGGCCATGACCTCATCCCCTCATTGGTTTGCTCTCAGCCGCTGGCCGGCCAAGACCGCGGGCGAGGGCGTGGACGATGAGCCCCGCGCCCTCGCCATCCACGCGGCCACTGATCCATCCGCGGCCGCTCGACTCTCTACTGGCTCATCGCCTTGGCCCTCTCTATCATGTCCTCGATCTCCTTGGAGGGGGCCAGCTCTTTGTACATCGGTTCGGTCTTGGCCCGGAAGGGCTTGGTGCTGGCGTAGATGAGGAACCCCTTGTCAGCCAGCAGCTTTTGGGTGAATTTTTCCTTTATCGGCGGCATGACGACGCTGTTGTACCAATCCGCCGCCTCGTCGACGGCCGCTTCGAGAGACTGCTTCAAATCATCGGGCAAGGCCTGGTAGGCCTTGTCGCTCATGAGAAACATCCACACGGCGCGGATGTGTTCGGTGAAGGTGATGTACGGCGCCGCCTCGTGCATCTTGTGGGGGATGACGATGTCAAAGGCCCCTTCACAGGCTTCCACCACCCCCTGCCGCAGGCCCATGTAGGTTTCGCCCCAGGCCAGGGTGGTCCCTATGGCGCCCAGCGAGGAGGCCATCTTCTTGTAGGCCGGCACCTCCGGGACTCTCATTTTGAGCCCCTTCATGTCCTCGGGCGTGAAGATGGGCTTTTTGGACACGATCACGCGGCCGAGCTTGTCGGCCTTGTAGTTGATCAGCCTCAGAGAGTGCTTCTTGACCAGGAGATCTTTTAGCTTGGCGTGGTCATCCGAGTCGAGCCATTTGTGAAAGTCCTCCTGGGTGTTGAACAAAAAAGGCAGCGACAAGACCAGATAGTTCTTCTCGATTATGGGCAACCAGCCGATGCCCCCCCACATGACGTCCAGGGCGCCGATCTTGAGGCTGTCGATCATGCTCGGCGCGCTGCCCAACTGTCCGGCCGGGAAGATGTCGATCACCAGCCGGCCGTTGCTCTTGGCCTTGACCAGCTCGGCGATCTTTTCGGCGCAGTTGACGCAGGGCGAGTCAACGGCGCACAAGGTTCCCAGCCTGAGGCTGATTTTGTCGGCGGCTTGAACGGCCCCGGGCTGATAAAAGCCAATCAAGGCCGTCAAACCCAATATCAGAAGACCAACTTTCACCATCCTACTCATCCTCGCACCTCCTCCTCAGAATCTCGGTTTGGGCTGTGCCCTCGTGGGCCTCGGGGAGGGCTTTTATGGCGGCGTTTTCAAGCGCCAGGCCTCAAGTAGTCGTAGACCACCTTGCCGAACCCGAGGACATAATCGAAGACGCTGAAAAAGACCCGCCACTCCCCTTTGGGGGCGAGCTCATGGAGCGGGTCCAAGCCAGGAGCCTCACTGAAGCTGATTTTTCCCCGGCAGCGCTCGCATTCCTTCAGGGCAAAGGACTGCCTTTCGACCGAGATCAACTGCTTGATTTCGGGTCGGCCGTCTGAGATGCCGGGGATGACCTTGAGACAGTAATTGGTGATGCTTTTGTCCTCCAACTGGGGCAGCATCTCCGTGGGCCGCGCCGGGGCGACCAACTCCGCCGCGGCGCTCAAGACCTCAAGCCCGCCTATCTCGAGCGAAGCGGTCACGGACGAGCCCTGGTGGATGAATCTGGTCTGGCCCCACTTCTTCGGGGCGCCCCAGATCTCGCGGCCCGAGGCCAAAGCCATGTCGGAATTGCAGTAGATGTAAGCGATGTACCAGCCCCACAACCCCTCGTAAGAGGCCAGGACATTGACGATCGTCTCGTTGTAGGTTCCGAACGAGTCTGGAAAATGAAGCTCCCGGAGCATCACCGAGACCAAACCCTGGGGGAAGGGCGACAGGGGTTCGGGCAGGACTTTCTTGACGCTTTCTAGCTCCGCTTCGTAGATGAAATAGAGGGTCTTGCTGTCCTGACAGGCATACGGCGGGGGTGGATAGAGGGGCGAATTGAGGGGGATGGATATGGATCGTCCGCCTGTTTGCATCTCAGCTCTCCTTTGAAGCCGCCCCTGGCCTCTCACTCTCGGGCATACACGGTGATGTCCGCGTCCTGCTCCACCAGAACCTCCTGCAGTTCGTGGACGTCGATCTGTCGGGGCGTGATGTGGCTTTTTATGGACATCGCCGCCGCGGTCCCGGCGGCCTGGCCTTGGCCGATGCAAAGCGAAGTCCCCCTCGCCGCGGCCTGGGCCCGGTGCTCCACCGAAAAGCAACGGCCGACCACCAACACCTGGTCCACCTCCTGGGGCAGAAGCGAGCGGTAGGGGATTTCATAGTAGTCTTGGGGGAAATCCGTCCATTCGACCCGGTCGAGGCGGTGCTGCTCCAAGGGCCAGCAATAGCGGACCACGGCGTCGTCGAATCGAGCCAGGTTCTTGACGTCGTCAAAGGTGAGCACGTACTCGCCGAGGATGTTCCGGCTCTCCCTCACGCCCACCTGGGGGCCGACGTCATTGACAAAGGCTTTCTCGAAGCCGGGAATGTACTTTCGCAGAAATCTCTCATACTCCCTGACCTGCCGCCGCCCCTCGATTTCACCCCAGGTCAGGTGCCGGACATCCGTGGCGTCGAGGGGCTTTCCCTGAAAGGTGACGGTGGTGATGTTGAGGGTGACCTCGCGGGGCCTGGGCGAGGGCAGGATGTAGCCGTCGTACCTCGGCACATCGAATTCCCGGCGCTCCATGGCTTCTCTTAAAGTTCGCCACAGTTCCTCGGTCGGAAAGGCCAGGGCCTGGTCGGTGTCCACGTTGGCCATTCTGAACATGGTCGAGGGGAGCTGGACGTTGCCGTTGTCGCCCTTGACGCACGGCGCTCCGGCCAGGTGGGCCACGTCCGCGTCGCCCGAGGCGTCGATGAAGACCTTGCCCCTCACGGCCGACCGGCCCGATTTGTTCTCAACGATCACGCCGGTGACGGCGTTTTGCTCCTTGATCACGGCCGTGACAAAGGTGTGGTAAAGAATCTCGCCGCCGGCTTCGAGGACCATCTCCTCGGCGATGTTCTTCCAGGCCAGGGGATCATAGGGCACCAGCCACGTCTGGCCCTCGAAGACAAAGGGCGGCGCCGCCCCCTCCGCGGCCGTCAAGCGGTCGATGAACTCCTCCAAGACGCCCCTGATGACCAGGGTGGGGCCTTGTCCCTGCCTGTAGTTTTGATGCCCGCCGCCGATGGTGCCGACCATGCCGGCCGTGGCCTGCCCGCCCAGGAAGCCGTATCTTTCGATCAACAGCGTCCTGGCTCCATTTCTGGCCGCGGCCACGGCGGCCCCCAGCCCGGCCGAGCCGCCGCCGACGACGACCACGTCCACGTCTTTATGAATCGGCAATTCCCTTTTCTTTTCGACCACGACCCTGGCCATGAGCACCCCCACAAAATGATTTCACTATTTGAAATAGCGTTCCATATACTTCTAGCTCCTTCTACTAGGCCGGCCATGACTTGTCAAGCCAAATATCCTCGGTCTGTTAGTGGCGAATCAAGATGTCTGGTTTTACCCATTGAAATGAAACAAACAAGCCTTATACCAAGTTGCATTCAAAGGTGTAATTTTGGTTGGTTATTCTCACTTCAGGTCGAGGGTTCGGACAGGTCTAAGGCTCGCTTACTCGCGGCCCCGAGTC
>CAYXRH010000138.1:0-10045 GCA_964466355.1 uncultured Thermodesulfobacteriota bacterium | reverse complement strand
GGCGAGGCCTGACCGGTGAGGAGAATGACCTCAGTCCAGGGATGGGCCGCTTTTATCCGCTCCAAGGCGGCCAATCCGTCCATGCCCGGCATCTTGACGTCCAAAACGACCACGTCCGCGGCCTCGCTTTCCAGGCGGGCCAGGGCCTCCGGCCCCCCGACCGCCTGGCTTATAATCAGGCCGCGCTTGCCCAGCCGCTTGGCCAGGGGCAGGCGGAAGTCGTCCTCGTCGTCGACCAGGAGGACGCGAATCCTATCTGAAGCCTCGGCCACTCCCCCTCCTCGCGGGATGTCTCGGAACTTATAGCCGTAAATCCTTCGGAGAGCCAACTATTTCGGAGGTGCGACACTAGACCAAACCCAGAATCCGCCACCACACCGAGGCCACCAGAACCAGCAGGGCCAGCAGAATGGGCATGACCAAAATTCCGGCCTTGGTCAGGTCAGACGATCGGAACTGACGATAGGAGTAAGCGATGGCGTTGGGCGGACAGCCGATGACCAAAAGCATGGCAAAGGAGGTGGCCATGCCCAGGCAGAGGGCCAGGATGCGGGGATCGACCCCTTCCAGCTTGGCCAAAGGGATGACGATGGGCAGGATCAAGGCCGCGGCGGCCACGTTGGCCATGACGTTGGTCACCAGGGCGCCGAAGACGCCGACCCCGATAAAAAGCAGCAGCCAGCCGCCACCCTTGACGAGGGGAAAGAACAGGCTGGCGAAATAGCGCGCCGCGCCAGAGGAGTCCATGGCCAGGCCGAGGGCTATGCCGCCGCCGAAGATTAACAGGGCCGTGCCCCATTCCAAATTGGTGTGGATGTCCTCCCATTTCAAGACGCCGAAGAGGACCAGCACCGCCACGGCGATCATGCCCGTGATCGAGTAGTCGAGGCCGTGATAGCCCTTGGTCAGCCACAGGATGAAGACCCCGCCCAGGATGGCCAGTGTCTTTTTCTCCAGGCTCGTCCACTTGCCGAGGGACTCGTCGAACCTGGGCAGCTTGATCCTCTTGTCCGGGCGGAAAACGAGGTAGACCATGGCCACCGCCGCCGGCACGGTGATGATCGCCGCCGGCATGGCGAACTTGATCCAATCCAGGAAGTTGATCTCAATGCCCGTGAACTCCTTTAAGAAAGCGGCGGCGACCATGCACCGCCCTCCGCCGACCAAAGTGCCCATGCCGCCGCAGGAGCAGGCAAAGGGCAGGGAGAGCATCATGAACCGGGCCGTGTTGCTGTTCGGCTTGATGCCGGAGGCCCGCATGAGGGGCAGTATGGTGGCGATGCCGATGGCCGTGGCCGCGGCGTCGTGCATCACCGAGGAGGCGATGCCCAGACCCAGGGACAGAAGCAAAGTGAAGCGGACGACGCTGTCTCCGGCCCGCCGGGCGATGGCGTAACCGAGGCGCTTGGTCAGGCCGACTTTGTCCAGGGCGGCGGCGAAGATGAGACAGCACATGATGAAGACCACCACCGGATGCATGTAGGAGGCCCAGGCGTCTTTGGGCGAGTTGATGCCGCTGATGACCAACATGATGCCGATGCAAATGGCGGTTATTTCAAGTGGAATCGGTTCAAAAACGAACATGAAGACCAGGAAGGCCAAGACGGCCAAGAAACGCTGGGCCCTGGGCGAGAGCCCGTCGACGTACTCCACGCGGGCCTCTTTGAGGCCCAGGCGCGAGGCCTCCTCGGTTAACCTGGCCGCGCTGCCCTTGGCGCTGCCGGGGGCAATGGCTTTGATCAGGTAACCCCTGGTCTGAGAGACGTCCGTGGTGGTCAGGTTGAAATCATCCTTCACCTGGGCCAGGATTTTTTTATCCGGGTCGCCCGTTATCTCGAATGTCGTGCCTTCCGGTCGAGGCAGGCTCAGAACTATCAGGCCCAGCGCCGCCGCCAGACCGAGCTGGATCCATTTGCTCTTGAACAACATCAGCGCTCCCTTCAAGCCGGCCGATGAGCCGCGGCCGATCAGCGACCGAGGGCTTGTCGTATCTTGGTCTGAAGTTCACTCAAATCACACGGCTTGGTCAGGTAGTCAAAGGCCCCCAAGGCCAGCCCTTCCTTGGCCGCCTGGGCCGAACCGTGACCGGTGAGCATGATCACGGCCAGATGGGGGTCCATCTTTTTAAATATTTTGAGAACCTCAATGCCGTCTATGTCCTCCATCTTCAGGTCGACCACGGCCACGTCGAAGTCGGCGCGTCTGAGGGCCTGAATGGCCTCCTCTCCGGAGCTGGCCGCGGTGACCTCGATGTCCCGTCTGCGCAGTCGCTTCGAAAGCACCTCCAGGTAGCCCTTTTCGTCGTCCACCAGGAGGAGTCTTATTCTGGCCGAGGCGCTGGGCATGGTTTGCTTCTCATATGCCGCGCTTCAGGGCGTACATCTGCACGCGGGCCTCGAGTATCTTGGCCTCGTGTTGGCGCTTCTTCTGACAGGCCTCACTGACCTTTTTGACCAGCACTTCGATGTCGCAGGGCTTCATCAGATAATCAAAGGCGCCTCGCTTCATGCCTTCGATGGCCGACTCCACCGTGGCGTGGCCGGTGAGCATGACCACCTCGACGAGGGGATGCTTCTGCTTCATGGCCGCCAGGGCTTCCAAGCCATCCATGCCCGGCATCTTGACGTCCAGAATGACCACGTCGACCTTGGGCGTCTCTTCCGAGTCCAGTTTTTCGAGGGCCTCTGGTCCACTCAGGGCCGAGAGCACGCGGAAATCCCGCTTGCCCAGACGCTTGGCCATCGTCTCGACGAAGGCGGGCTCGTCGTCGACCAAAAGAAGCGTCGTTTTTGTCTGGATCATGGCGCCACCTCTCTTGACGGCTTGTCCTTAGGCCCGGCGAGTCAGCTCGGACCTTGGTCTGGTTGTTCAGGGGGCCGGTCTAGGGCCGGCAGACGCACGGTGAAGACGCTGCCTCGCCCCACCTGGCTGCGCACGTTGATGTCGCCGTCCATCTTGTGGACGATGCCGTAGCAGATTGAAAGGCCAAGCCCTGTTCCCTGACCGACCGGTTTGGTGGTGAAAAAAGGGTCGAAGATGCGAGGCAGAATCGCCGGGGGGATGCCCGGTCCGGTGTCGGCCACCTCGAAGATCACTTTCCCGTCCGCGGAGTAGGTGCTGACCGTGACCTTGCCGCCGTGAGCGTCGATGGCGTCGATGGCGTTGTTGACCAGATTGAGCAGGACCTGCTGCAGCTCCGAGGGCGAAGCGGCCACCAGGGGCAGGTCAGGGGCCAGCTCGGCAATGACTTCCACGTTGGCGTAACGGGTCTTTTGACTCAAAAGGTCCATCACGTTCTCAATGAGGTCGTTGAGGTTGACCTCCTTGATCTCGGGATCGATTTGGCGAGCAAAGCTGAGCAGCTTGTGGGTGATCTCCTTGCAGCGACCGCCTTGGACCTGGATCTGGTGGAGCGCCCTTTTCAGCTCCGACATGTTCTCGGCCGAGGTCGGCTCCTCATCCTCCAACAGATCGCCGATCCAGCCGGCCTCCTCGACCATGATGGCCACGGGATTGTTGATCTCGTGGGCGATGCCCGCGGCCAGCTCGCCGATGGAGGCCAGCCGTCCGGTCTCGACGACCTTTTCGTCCATGATCTCCTTTTGCTTGTCCGCCTCGGCGATGCGGCTGACCATGCGCCGGGAGAGGAGGGAGGCCACGGCGACGATGATCAGGGCGCTGACGGCGATCATGGCCACGGCCAGCCGGCGGGCCTTGATGAGGTGGGCGAAGGCGTCGGCTGATTCTTGTCGGTAGCACAGGATCCACTCGCCGCCCTTGAGAAGCGCCGCGGCGTAAATGTACTTTCGACCAGCGGCGTCGGCCCTCTCCGTGACGGCCACCAGACCGACCTCGGCCCGGCCGTTGAGAATGTCGAGGAAGGGGCTGCCGTCCAAGACGACGTGATGGCGGGGCTTGGTCTGGAAGGCGCCGAGGCGGTTGAGGATGAAGGCGAAGCCGGTGCGGCCGATGCTGATGTTCTCCACCAGGGCGTTGAAAGCCTCGAAGTCGATGGTCGAGCGCAGAATCCAATCCTGATTTCTGACCGACTGCCTCACGGCGACGATGAAGTGGGGCGTGCCTCTGAGGCCGGTGAAGACGTCGCTGATGAAGTGTTCACCTTGGCGGGCCTGCCTGAACCAGCCGGCGTGGGCGTAGTCAGCGCCCAAGAGATTGAAGGGGCCGGCGTAGGCCCGCTGGATGCCCTGGGCGTCGACCAGGCCCAGATCGACGAAGACGCCGCCGTGCTCTTCGCGCAGAAGCTCCAGGTCACGCCTCAGGGAGTGCTCGCCGGTGAGCTGATCCCGGCTGTACGATCTGGCCAGGACGCGAATGTCGCCCAAGCGGTCGGTGAGGAAGCCGTCGATGTTTTGGGAGTGTTTCTGGACCAGCTCGCCCAAATGGGCGATGATTTTTTGGTGGTAGGCGTCTTGAAACTGACTCAGGAGCACCACCCCGGTCAGGATCAGCGGGGCCAAGGCGACGCCGACCACGATCAAGACCATGTTGCGGGTCAGGAGACGGTAGTAGCGGCCGTTTTGATCGCTCATCAACCTTGGCCTTTTTCTTTATTTCATAAACCCCGAGGCCAACGCCCATCGGGTCGTCGATCCCTGGCCGGGGTTTTCAGGCCCCCAGAAGCGGCAATGGTCATGCCAGAGTGCTCGTCAAAGCTGCCTCGCTGAGTTTCATTCGATGGTGTTCGCCTAAACAGCTTGTCGTTAAGAGAAGTTCGATTGAACTTGACGCCCTCGACCCCCAAGCGAGGCCAAACGGAGCAAGGTTGAGGAGGCCTTGGCGAGGCTTTGGCCCGCGGATGGGAGTGTCGAGTTTTTTTACGCAGTGTAAAGGCATTCAAAGGATTATAGCCATTGGCGGCGTGAGGAAATGAACGCGCATCCGGGCTGACAAACTCTCCCCAGAGGCCTGATTCTGGGCCGAGCATCCCGGGGACGTCCGCCCCTTTTCCCCTCGCCGCCTGGAGAGCGGGGCCGCGCCTTGATCCGACCACGAGGCCATCCCTTGGCTGGGTTCCAAAAGCTCATTCGTCCCCTCCTCGCCCGCGGCGGCCGCTTCGCGGAGCCAGCCCCGTGGGCTCAAGGAGTGGGCGGGAGTTAAGCCACCTCTTTAATTCGCCCGAAGATGCTCCGGAGAAGCGATGGGGATAGCGACGCAGGAGGACCGCGGCCACGACGGCCTTGAGCTGACCGATGCTGCTGCCTCTCTTTTCGACAAAAGTGGTCGGGCCTTTGAGGTCAGGATGCGAGGCGTAGTCGCTGACAAAACTGTGCACCACCATTGGCAGCGCGGGATGGGCCATCCGCAGCCGGGAGATGAGCCGCCACGCGCCCAATTTGGGAATGTCTGGATCGAGGATGATCAGGTCTGGCTCGCCTTCCGCGTCCAGGATGCGCCACAGTTCCGCGTCGCTGCCGGCCTCCTTGACGCTGTAGCCCTCCATGGCCAGCTCACGGCTGAGGAGTTGTCTGACGCGGCGATTGCAATCAGTCACCACGATGTCGAAGCGAGAGCTCACTTAACCGACCCTTATCTCTTTTCGCCAACAAGACCGCAACCGCCGTGCCAAATCGTGGTCCAAAGAATCAATCAGGGAAGTTATTGTAACGGCTTATAATCGCCGACAGGCTTTCTCGCCGTGGCCTCTCTTGTTCCTTGGGCCGGCGTCGAGTTTCTTTACAGTTTGTCAATGGCACCAAGGTTTTTGAGGGCAGAGAAGATCGTTCGGCGACTCAATCGGGCCAGACGAGCGGACCAGACCAGGCCTACCTTCCCGATTAAGTCATTTTCTGGCCCCTCGCCGCGACATGTCGTGGCGCCAAGGCAGGACGGCAGATTGAAGATAATAAAAGAGGCGGCCGGCTTCGGTGCTCCCCTTAAAACTCGCTCCAGGGTCGAAGCTTGCGGCGCAGACGGTGGCCGCCTCAGTCTTTGATTTCGTCGGCGGGCCGAATCAGGAGAATCGGCTTCGAGCTGTGGCGGATGGTCTTTTCGGCCACGCTGCCCAGGGTCCAGCGGCTCAGGCCGGTCCGGCCGTGGGTGGACATGGCCACCAGATCGACCTCCTTGCCCGAGGCGTGGTCCAGAATCTCGGTCGCGGGATGGCCGTAACGGACGTGGACGCTGGCCTTGAAGCCCTCTTTTTCCAGGTCGGCTTGGATTTTTTTGAGGTACGCCTCGGCTCGTCTGACCACCTGGACCTGGTGGTCCGTGGGGTCAACTCCGGGAAAGGTCCGCGCCCGAGCCACTCTCAACAGAGCGATTTCAGAGCCGTTGTGTTGAGCCAGCTCCTTGACCTGAGGCAGTATCTTTTCCGCCAGGCGGGAGCCGTCCAGGGGAACTAAAATGAGTCGATACATCGCATCCCTCCTTTTAGCATCGGCCGTTAAACCCGGCCGCCTTAAAGCTTGATCACCTCGAAGCGGGCCATGAAATCCCCGCGGATTGAAGTCGCCTCGACAAATATATCAAACCAGGCCGCGACGCCAAGTAAAAGCCGTCGCTGGGGGCGATTCGATTGGCGGCTAGGCGCCTCACCGGCTTTTGACCGCGGTCTCGGTCCTGAGCCCGTATTTTTCGATCTTGGACAGCAAGGTCGGCCGGGAAAGCCCCAGCAACTCCGCGGCCCGGGTGCGGTTGCCGCCGGTGATGGTCAGAGCCTCGGCGATGACCAGGCTGGCGAATTGATCCGTCAGGACGGCGAACAAGTTCTCGCCGGGGTGACGATTGACGTCGCGACGGATCCAACGCCGAATGGCCTCCTCAGCCTCTGAGGCGCTGCCCTCGTCTTCGATCCGGTTGGCCGCGCCGGCGCCCAGATCTTCGGGGCCGATGGGGCGGCCGCGGCTGAAGATGACGGCCTTTTCGATGACGTTGGCCAGTTCCCGAATGTTGCCCGGCCACGCTTGGGCGGCCAAGAACCTTCGAGCTTCAGGAGTGAGGCCTGGATTGGCCACGCCGGTCTCCTTGGCGAATCGAATCAGGAAATAATCGGCCAGCAAGTCCACGTCTTCCCCGCGGTCCCGCAGCGGCGGCAGGTGCAAGGTGACCACGTTCAAACGATAGAAGAGATCTTCCCGGAACCGGCTTTCCCTGAGGGCTTCCTCCAGGTTCCGGTTCGTGGCCGCGACGATGCGCACGTCCACCGGAATGGCCGCCCGGCCGCCGAGGCGTTCGATGCTCTTCTCTTGCAAGAGGCGCAGAATTTTGGCCTGGATGCTCAAGGGCATGTCGCCTATCTCGTCCAGGAAGACCGTTCCGCCGTCAGCCTGCTCGATCTTGCCGATCCTCCGATTGACCGCGCCGGTGAAAGCCCCTTTTTCGTAGCCAAAGAGCTCGCTTTCGAGCAGGGTCTCGGGAATGGCCACGCAGTTGATCACCAGAAAGGGTTTGTCCGCTCTGAGGCTGTGATGATAGATGGCCCGGGCGGCCAGCTCCTTGCCCGTGCCCGACTCGCCCCGGACGAGGATGGTGGCGTCGGTCGGGGCGGCGCGGCCGATGGCCTTGTAAAGCTCCTGCATCGGCTTGCTGCGGCCGATGATGGCTTCTTCGCCGGTCGCTCCGGCCGGGTCCTGGCCCAGCTTCACCCGGGAGCGCATGAAGCGCCCCGCCTCCAAGGCCTGGTCGATGAGGCTGAGCATGTCGGGGATCTCGAAGGGCTTCAAAACGTAGTCGAACGCGCCCAGCTTGGTGGCTTCGATGGCCGCGTTGGTCGTGCCGTAGGCGGTCATGATGATGGCCGGCAGCTTGGGATCGATGGTTCGAATGACCCTGAAGGTTTCCAGACCGTTCATGCCGGGCAGGCGCACGTCGAGGATGACCAGATCGGGGCGGCTCGACTTGACCAGAGGCAGGGCCTCCTCGCCTGAGGGCGCGAGCATCACCTCGTGGCCCTCCTCGACTAAAAGCTTTTGGAAGCTGTGACGGAGTTGGTCGTCGTCGTCAACGATCAGGACTTTGCCCAAAGCCTCTCCTCCTCGTCACCCACCCTCGCGGCGGCGGTTGAACCTGACGCGGGCAGGGTGATGGTGAACGTGGCTCCCGGGCTCAAGTTGGACTCCAGCTCTAGTCGTCCGCCGTGTTCCTCCACGATCCGCAAGGCGATGCTCAGCCCCAGCCCGGTGCCCTCGTCCTTGGTCGTAAAGAAAGGATAGAAGATCCTGTCCTCGACCTCAGGCGGCACGCCCGGCCCCTCGTCGCTGACCCTGATGACCACGGCCTCGCCCCAGGGCGAGATGGAGGCCACTTCCTCGATGACGCGGATCTTTTTGAGGCCCTCGGCCGATCCGGGCGTGGCGCGGTCTTGATCGGCGCTCAACGCTTCGCAGGCGTTGATGATCAAGTTCACCAGAACCTCCCTGAGCTGCTCGGAATCGGCCCTTATCTGCGGCAGCCTGGAGGCGCGATGGACTTCCACCTCCACGCCGAAGGATTCGAGTCGGTGGTGCAGGAGGTTTAAGGTCATGTCAACCACGTCCGAGGGGCTGATCCATTGAACGTTCAACTTGGGACGGCGGGAGAACTCCAAAAAGTTGCGCACGATGTTGTCGATGTGGTGAATCTCCTCGGAGATGACCGCAAAGTCCTCCTCCTGCAAGGAGGAGAGTTCGAGGCTCCGCTCCAGGGAAAAGAGGCGCATCTTGACCGAGGTCAAGGGGTTGCGGATGGAGTGGGCCACGCCGGCGGCCAGTTTGCCCACCGAGGCCAGCTTGGAGGCCTGAATCAAATGCTCCCGGCTCAACTCCAGCTGGGATTTTGTTTCGTCCACGTCTTCGATGAGTCGGTCCAGGCCGTCTCTGAGAGCCTGGACCTCGTCGATGGGAACGGCCTCGACGTGGGCGGCGTCGGCCTTGGTGGCCAGACGCCTGATCGGCTCCAACACCTGGCGCACCAGGACAAAGGCCAGCAAGGCCCCCAAAAACAGGGCGCAGGCGATGCCCAAGACGCTGAGTTTTATAAATTGATTGGCCTGCTTCAGGATGGCCCCGCGGGCGTCGTTTATCCGTTTTCGATAAGCTTCCTTGTAACCTTTGGTCAGTTCGCGGATTTTAAAGAAATCCCGCCTGGCCTGCTGGTGAAAGTCGTAGCCATTTTCGCGCCGCCCCTTCTGATAATAGTCGATGACCTGATTCCTGAGAAAGACCAGGGTGATGTACTCAGAGTCGATCTGATCGAGTATCTCCCGCTCGGAGGTGGAGTTCGTCAGGCTCCGCGCTCGCGCCAGCCAGGTCTTGAAGTCGTCCTCTCTTTTTTTTAGTTCGTCGAGCCAGGCCGGATTGCTGTCTTGGAAATAATAAGTCAGGTAACCCTTCTGCATCACCAGGGCGGTGTTGAGCTCCTCGGCCGCCTCAAAAGCGGCCAGGTCTTCGTCGACGATGGAGCGGAGAAAGGAGTTCATCTGGTAGGTGAACCACAATGAGACCAGGCCGCCGCCGATGCACAGGAAGGTCAACGCGGCCACAATGGTCAGAATCTTGCCCCGCAGGCTCATGTTGGGCCACACCATCCTTAACCTCCCTGACCGCCCATCCTTTTGGGCGTCACCTTCAGGAGCGTCTCACAATCAAACGCGGACATTATTACACGATTTGGAACCGACAGACCACTCTCTGGCCCACGGCGCGTCCTCATCTGGGCCTCTCGGAAAAAGGTTCCGCGTCCAGCAACCCGGACAGCCTGCCCGGCGGTCACCTGGCCGGTGGAGGGTGTTTTTACGAACCGTAAAACAGATGAACGCCGCGGCGGCGGAGCCGGAGGAGATGTAATCGTAACATATTGATGGTAAAAGTAAATTCAGATCAGTTAGCCAGGCATTAATATTGCTGGTATTATTTTGACAGACAATGGAAGGCCCATTGAAGGGCGTCCAATGGAGGTGGCCATGACAGAGATAAAAAGGATCCTCTTTCCGGTGGAATTGTCGGCCATATCAGAGGAGATCGTTCCTCACGTCGCTTACGTGGCCGAAAAATTCGGCGCCGAGGTCACGGTGGCCCACGTGGTCCAGAACCCGGCCCAGGTGGCCAAT
>CAYXRH010000137.1:0-10084 GCA_964466355.1 uncultured Thermodesulfobacteriota bacterium | reverse complement strand
GGCCGAACCGGCGGCTGAGGCCGAGGATCAAACCGATTCAAAACCGGTTGAGGTCGAGGTCGTGGTCCAGAAGGAGAGTGAGGCGGCAGCGGAACCAGAAACACCCGGGGATCAAGATGACCAGGAAAGCTTTGCCGCTTTGTACGAGCGCTCCTTGGAGAGGATTCAGGAAGGGTCGGTGGTCAAAGGCAAGGTCGTCCAGGTCACTGACGATTACGTGGTCGTGGATGTGGGGGCCAAATCCGAAGGGCAGATCCCGTTGAATGAATTTTTAGACCCGCAGGGGGGCGTCACCGTCTCCGCAGGAGACGACGTGGAGGTCCTCCTCGAGTCCAGCGACGACGAGGAAGGCGGCGTTCAACTCTCCCGGGCCAAGGCGGCCCGCATAAAGGTTTGGGAAAAGATCGCCGAGGCCTACCGAAACTCGGGCACCATTGAGGGCAAGGTCGTCGCCCGGGTCAAGGGTGGACTGTCGGTGGACGTCGGCGTCCAAGCCTTTCTGCCCGGCTCGCAGATTGATCTCAGGCCGGTGAGGGACATGGAGAGCCTCATCAACCAGACCTTCCACTTCAAAGTTCTCAAATATTCCAAGAAGCGGGCCAACGTGGTTTTGTCCCGGCGAATCTTGCTCGAAGAAGAGCGCGGCAAAAAAAAGGCGGAGTTGCTCAACGTTCTGGCCGAAGGGCGGGTTCTCCTGGGCACTGTCAAGAACATCACCGACTACGGGGTGTTCATCGACCTGGGTGGTCTGGACGGGCTATTGCACATCACCGACATCTCCTGGGGCCGGGTGAGTCATCCCTCGGAGCGCTTCTCCGTGGGGGACGAGGTGACGGTCAAAGTGCTGAATTTTGATCAGGAGCGGGAGAGGGTCTCCTTGGGGCTCAAACAGCTCACCCCTGACCCCTGGTCCACGGCCATGGAGAAATACCCCATCGGCGCTCGCGTGGAAGGGCGGGTGGTCTCCCTGACCGACTACGGCGCTTTCGTGGAGCTGGAGGAAGGGATCGAGGGACTGGTTCACGTCTCGGAGATGTCCTGGACCCGCAAGGTCCGCCACCCCTCGAAAATAGTTCAGGTCAGCGACGTCGTGGAGACGGTAGTTCTCAACGTCGATCCAGAGCGAAGGCGCATCAGCCTGGGCATGAAGCAAGTCCTTCCAGATCCCTGGGAGAGCATCGACGAGAGATATCCGGTCGGGGCCACTATTGAAGGGCGGATTAAAAACGTGACCGACTTCGGCGTCTTCATCGGCATTGAGGACGGCATTGATGGTCTGGTCCACATCTCTGACCTGTCTTGGTCCAAGCGGGTCAAGCATCCGTCCGAGCTTTACAAGAAAAGCGACGTGGTCAAGGCGGTGGTGTTGAACATCGATAAGGAGAACCGCCGCTTTTCGCTGGGCATCAAGCAGGCCCAGATTGACCCTTGGGAGAGCATCGGCGAGCGCTATCCCGTGGGGTCGGCCATCTCGGGCACGGTGACCAACGTGACCGACTTCGGCGTCTTCGTCGAGATCGAGGAGGGGATCGAGGGCTTGATCCACATCTCGGAGATCTCCAAGGAGAAGATCAAGACGCCGGTCGGTCAATTCAGCGTCGGTGATAAGGTGACGGCCAAGGTGGTCCACATCTCGCCGCACGAGCGGCGCATCGGTCTGTCGATCAAGCGACTGGAAGAAGGGGACGAGAGCGACTACCAGGATTACCTGCGACCTCGCCAGGACGCCACCTCCAACCTCGGCGAGCTGATCATGAACCAACTCAAGGCCGAGAAGAACAACTGACCCTGGTCTAATCATGCCCAGACGACCGGTCCGAATCGGTCTGTGGTGGCTGGGGGGATTGGGTTGCGCCCTGGTCCTAGTTCTGCTCATCCTCTTTCGGTTGGGTGATGGCTCCCTGTGGCCCCACGACAAACTCGGCGTCATTGAAATCAGAGGGCTTATCAGCCAGGCTGAGCCTTACGTGAATCAGATAGTCAACCTCCGTGGCGACGATTCGGTTAAGGCCATTGTGCTGCGCATCGATTCACCTGGAGGGGCCATCGGACCGTCCCAGGAGATCTTTCGCGAGGTGATGCGCACCAGGCAGACCAAAAAGATCGTCGCCTCGCTGGGCAGCGTGGCCGCCTCGGGAGGCTATTACATCGCCGCCGGGGCGGACAAGATCGTGGCCAATCCGGGGACGGTCACCGGATCCATCGGCGTGATCATGTCGTTCGGCCATTTTGATGAGCTTCTGCGCAAGATCGGGGTGGAGCTGGACGCGATCAAGTCCGGCCGGTTCAAGGACTCGGGCTCGCCCCACCGGCCCATGAGCGACGAGGAGCGGGCCTATTTCCAGCGCCTCGTCGACAGCCTCCACGAGCAGTTCGTGCACCACGTGGCCGAGGCTCGCGGCCTGGACCGATCAAAGCTCGAAGGGGTGACCGACGGCCGCATCCTCACTGGAGAGCAGGCCTTGGATTTGGGATTGGTGGATAAGTTAGGCAATTTTCGCGACGCCGTGGAGACGGCCTGGTCTCTGGCTGGCCTCAAGGGGGAGCCGGAGGTGGTTTATTTTGATCAGGATCGGCTGTCTTGGTTGACCAGGTGGCTGAGCAAATCTTTGAGTCAAACCGCGGCCTGGATCGGCTTCGGCCGGCCGCATTACCTCATGAGGCCTTAGAAGACGTGGTTAAAAGCGAACTGATTGCTCGCGTCAAAGCCGCCCATCCCCATCTGCCTGGGGAAGACGTGACTCACATGGTGGAGCGCGTTTTTGAATTAATGAGTCTGTCTCTGGTCCGAGACGAGCGCGTCGAGGTGCGAGGCCTGGGCGCGTTCCGCTTGGGTTTCAGGGCGGCGCGGCGAATGGTCGACCCGCGCACCGGCTTGGTGAGGCGGCTTAAGGGTCGGCGCACGGTTCTTTTCAAGCCCGGAGCCTGGTTCAAGGCTCACCGTGAGCGGCAAACCTAAGCTCTCTCTTCTCTGAAAATGTCCACCGGCCCCTTGCCCTCGCGCAGGATGACCGGCTCGTCTTCGATCAGGGAGATGACCGACGACGGCTCGTGACTCTGAGGCCCGCCGTCGATGATCAGATCGACCAGGTGGCCGAGGGAGTCGTGGAGCAGGCCCGGATCCGCTGGAGGCTCGCCCTCTTCGTGGCTGGCTGAAGTGGAGATGACCGGGTGGCCCAAGGCCCTGACCAGGGCCAGGGCGATGGCATTGTCAGGCACGCGGATGCCGACGTTTTTGCGGTTGTCGAGCATGATCCGGGGCACCAGTTTTGTTCCCTTGAGCACAAAAGTGTAAGGGCCGGGCAAAAGCCGCCGCATGGTCTTGTAGGCGTAGTTGGAGACGATGGCGTATTGGGCGATGTCCTTCAAGTCAGCGCAGATGAAGCTGAAAGGCTTGGCTTTTGGCCGCCGCTTGACCTGGTAAACTCTTTCGATGGCCTTCTTGTTGAAAAGATCGCAGCCGATGCCGTAGAAGGTGTCGGTGGGGTAGATTATCACCCCCCCGCGGCGCAGAACGTCGACCGCCTGGTTGATTTTGCGGGGCTGGGGATGCCCGGCGTTGATGGACAAAAGCATGCGCCTTCAATATCCCAAGGGGTGGCGGGATTGTCAAGAGTCGGGGTATTGTCAATCAGAAGGGGTTGTGGTTTCATGGCCGGGGAGTCAAGATGCTGAGCCATCTGTCCGTGCGCAATCTGGCCATAATAGACCATCTGGAGGTTTCCTTTGGGCCGGGCATGAACGTCATTTCCGGGGAGACGGGCGCGGGCAAGTCCATTCTTTTGGGAGCGGTCCATCTGCTCATGGGCTCCCGGGCCGCGGCCAGCTTGGTCAGGGAGGGAGCGGCCGAGGCGGTGGTGGACGGCGCCTTTGAGCTTCCCGAGGCCAATGAGCTGGCGGCCCTGGCCGAGGAGTATGATCTGGATTTGGGGAGCGAGGTGGTCCTCGGCCGGGTGGTGACGGCCACCGGGCGCACTCGGGCCTACGTCAACAACCGGCTGGTCAACTTGAGCGTCTTGTCTGACTTGGGCTTCCGGGTGCTGTCCATCTCAGGGCAGCACGAAAGCCAGAGGCTTTTGCGCGAGGAGGAGCAGCTCTATCTCCTGGATCGCTTCGGCGGACTGGAAGAGGCCCGCGCCGCCGTGTCCGAGGGCCACGGCCGCCTCAGCTTTCTCACCGCCGAGCTGGAGCGCTTGAGACGGCTGACTCAGGATCGCGACCAGAGGCTGGAGCTGCTGTCCTTTCAGGTCCAGGAGATCGACCAAGCCAGGCTCAGCCCTGGCGAGGAGGAGGCTCTGGAGGCCGAGCACCATCGCCTCAGACACGCCGAACAGCTCGCTCAGGGAGCCGGGGAGGCGTATCAGACTCTCTACGGCGACGATCACTCGGCCGTCTCCCTGCTCGGTCTGTCCCGGGCTGAAGTGCAGCGCCTGACCCGGCTCGACTCCGGCCTGGAGCCGGTTTTGGGCCGCCTGGAGGAGGCGAGCTACGTTTTGGAAGACGCGGCCAGGGAGCTGCAGGCCTACGCTGATCAGGTCGTGTTTGATCCGAGGCGGCAGGCCGAGGTCGAGGAGCGCCTGACCCTGCTGCGGCGGCTGGTGCGCAAGTACGCTCCGGAGCAAGGGATCGAGGCCGTGCTCAGCGCGGCGGAAAGGATGCGCCAGGAGCTGGCCGCCTTAAAGAACCTGGATTTGGAGATGAGCGGCCTGGAAAAAGAGGCGGCCGCGGCGAGAAGGGAGCTTGAGCGAGCGGCCGAGGCGCTGAGTAGGCAGCGCGCGGCCGCGGCGGCGCGGATGGCCGCGGCGGTGGAGGCCGAACTGAGGGATTTGGGGCTGGCCGGGGCCTGTTTTGAAGTGGCTCTCTCCAGGCGGCCAGGACCGGTGGGGCCAGAGGGGGTGGATCAGGTTCTCTTTCAGCTCAGCGCCAACCCCGGCGAGAGCTTGAAGCCGTTGAGCCACGTCGCCTCGGGCGGCGAGCTGTCCCGCATCACCCTGGCCCTGAAGTCGATCCTGGCCCGGCGGGAGGCGGTGGAGACCGTGGTCTTTGACGAGGTGGACGCTGGCATCGGCGGCCGGGTGGCCGAGGTGGTCGGCCGCAAACTGCGCCAGTTGGCCGCGCGTCATCAGATCATCTGCATCACCCATCTGCCGCAGATCGCGGCCTTTGGCCAGACCCACCTGCGCGTGGTCAAGGTCCCCTCGGGTAAGCGGAGCGTGTCTCAGATTCAGCCGCTGGATAAAGAGGAGCGCGTGGCTGAGCTGGCCCGGATGCTGGGCGGAGCGGTCATGACTGACAAGGCCCTGGCCCACGCCAGGGAGATGCTCGCTTCGGCGAGCCGGGGTTAGACGTGGGGAGGACAATCTGACTCAATTCTATCAAGAGATGGTGGGCCAGCTCAAATCCGGGCGGCCCGTGGTCGTGGCGACCATCATCCGCCGCAGCGGCTCGGCGCCGCGGGCCGTGGGCGCCAGAATGCTCCTTTATCCCGGAGGCGAGATCAAGGGCAGCGTCGGAGGCGGGCTTTTGGAGGCCCAGATCCTGGGCCAAGGCGAGAGGCTTTTTGAGAGAGGCCAGGCCGAGGTGATGAATTTCAGCCTCATGGGCCAGGGAGCCGAAGCGGCCGGCATGATCTGCGGCGGGGAGGTGGACGTTTATCTGGAGCGCCTCGATCCTCAAGACGAGGCCTTGATCAATCTTCTGGAAAGGGCTGAAGGGCTGGCCAAGCATGACCGACCGGGCGTCCTGGCCGTGGCCTTGGACGAGGATCGGGCCTGGGGCCGGCGTTTTCTCGTCACTCCAGACAAACTCTTGAGCCTGCCCGGGGCCGCGCGGCCAGAGGAGTTGACATCTCTCCAGGAGAGCCTCAGACAGGGCCGGGTCATCCGGCCTCATCTCCGAGAGCGGTTTTATGTCGAACCCCTCAAAGCGCCGGCCACGGTGGTCATCTTCGGCGGCGGCCACGTCTCGGCTCAGATCGCCCCTTTGGCGGCCTTGGTGGATTTTCGGGTGGTCGTCGTCGACGACCGACCCGAATTCGCCTCTCAGGAGAGGTTCCCGACCGCGGCCGAGGTGATTTGCCAGAACTTTGAAGGCGTCTTTGACGCGCTGGCCGTCACTTCATCGTCCTATCTGGTCATCGTCACCCGCGGCCACCGCTGGGACGGGGTCATTCTGGCCCAGGCCTTGAAAAGCGAGGCGGCCTACGTGGGCATGATCGGCTCCCGGCGCAAACGGGACGCCATTTATGCGGCCTTGCTTCAAAAAGGCTTTGGGGAGGAGGATCTGAAGCGGGTGCATTCGCCCGTGGGCCTGGACATCGGCGCCGAGACGCCCGAGGAGATCGGGGTCTCCATCGTCGCTGAGCTGATCAAGGTCCGCAGTCAAAGACTGGCTTCTGGTCCAAAAATATGGCGGGTCTAGTCTGTTATCTTATGTTTTATTTGAAAAGGGCGGCTAATAGGCGATTTTGAAGCCGCTGAACTGGCCCGTGGCCACACCTGGCTCAGTCTCCACCTCGATCACCTCGGCCAGGGACGGCCCCTGACGGCACCAGGCCAGCATCTTTTCTAGACCCTCCTCAGGCCCCTCGAACACCGCCTCGACCCGGCCGTCAGGCAGGTTGCGCACCCAGCCGCTGAGGCCGAGCCGCACGGCCTCATCCCTGGTCGAGGCCCGGAACCAGACCCCCTGAACCCGACCCCTGATTTTGACCCTGAGGCGACCCTCAGCCAAGCCTCACCTCCCTGATGGACTCAACAGATTCATCAGCCCCGCCTCGTCCAAAACTCTGACGCCCAGCTCCTGAGCCTTGGTCAATTTGGAGCCCGGCTCAGCCCCACAGACAAGAAAGTCGGTCCGCCGACTGACCGAGGAGGCGACCTTGCCGCCGGCGCTGATGATGCGGGCCTTGGCCTCGGCCCTGGTCATCCGCTCCAGCGTGCCGCTCAAAACCAATGTCCGGCCCCTGAGGGGCGAGGCCTCGCCCTGGTCGGGTATGAGCGCGCGCGGCCTCAGCCCGGCTGATTCCAGGCGGGCCAGAAGATCCTTGTTGGCCGGGGTGGCGAAGAAGGAGATGATCGATTCCGCCACCTGGGGGCCGACTTCCTCGATGGCCTCAAGCCGGGCCTCGTCAGCCCGGCTCAGGGCTTCGAGGGAGCCGAACTCAGCGGCCAAAAGCTGGGCCAGATGCTCGCCCACGTGGCGGATGCCCAGGGCGAAGATGAGGCGGGCCAGGGGTGGATTCTTGGCCCGCTGGATGGCCTGAATCAAATTTTGAGCTGATTTTTGGGCCATTCGCTCCAATTCTTCAAGCTGATTCTGTTTCAGGCGGAACAGATCAGCCGGGTCGCGGACCAAGCCGACGGCCACGAGCTGCTCGATCAGCTTGGGGCCGAGGCCGTCGATGTCCAGGCCGGTTTTGGAGGCGAAGTGGCGGATGGACTCCTTGACCCGGGCCGGACAGGACATGTTGAGGCAGCGGTGGGCCACCTCCCCCTGGGGGCGGACCACCGGCGAGCCGCAGACCGGACAAAACTGCGGCATCTCAAAAGGTTTCGACCGTTTAGGGCGATCCGGGTTGAGGACCTTGATCACCTCGGGGATGACGTCACCGGCCCGCTGGATCAGAACCCGGTCGCCGACGCGGACGTCCTTGCGCTGGACCTCGTCCTGATTGTGGAGGCTGGCTCTGGAGACGGTGGCCCCGGCGACGACGACCGGCTCCACGACGGCGATGGGGGTCAGGATCCCGGTGCGGCCGACGCTGACCTCGATTTCTCTGACTTCACTCGCCTCCTGGGCGGCGGCGAACTTAAAAGCCAGGGCCCAGCGCGGGCTGTGGGCCTTGAGCCCCAGGCGCTCCTGGAGAGCCAGGTCGTCGACCTTGATCACCGCCCCGTCGATCTCGTAGTCCAGGTCGTGGCGGCGGCGCTCCAGGCCCTGGCAAAAGTCGATCACCTCGTCCAGGCCAACGCAGCGGCGGATGTGCTCGTTGACCGGCAGCCCCCAGCGGCTCAAAATTTCGAGGATTTCGGTCTGGGTCGAGGGCGCCCGGCCGATCAGACGGCCGAGGCCGTAGCAGAACAGCCGCAGCGGACGGGAGGCGGTGATTTTGGGATCGAGCTGGCGGAGGCTGCCCGCGGCCAGGTTGCGGGGGTTGGCGTAGCTCGGTTCGCCGGCCTCCTCCCGCTCTTGATTCAGTCTTCTGAAATCAGCCACCCGGATGTAGACCTCGCCCCTGATCTCCACCAGGTCCGGCGGTCGGTCTCTCAGTCGCAGGGGGATCTGACGGATGGTTTTGACGTTGTGGGTCACGTCCTCGCCGACCAAGCCGTCGCCCCGGGTGGAGGCCACCTGAAGAAGCCCGCGGTCGTAGACCAGCTCCACGGCCAAGCCGTCGACCTTGGGCTCGCAGGTGTAGGTGAGGGTGTCGTCGAGGCCCAAAAAACGCCTCACCCGGGCGTCAAACTCCCTAACTTCGTCAAAGTCAAACCCGTTTTCGAGGCTGAGCATGGGCAGGCCGTGGGCCACGGTGGCGAAGCCTTCGGCGGGCTGGGCCCCGACGCGCTGGGTGGGGGAATCAGGCGGGATGGGCTCACCGAGCCGCTCCTCCAGCGCCATCAAGCGGCGCAGCTTTTGGTCGTATTCGGCGTCGGACAGGGTCGGGGCGTCGAGAACGTAGTAGCGAAAGTTGGCCTCTTCCAGATCACGGCGCAGAGCGGCTATCTCCTCCCTGAGGCTCACCCGGACAAGGCTCCCAACAGCTTGGCCGCTTCGAGCAGCCCGAAGCAGCCGGTGAGCATCATGTCGCCGTGGACCATGGCCAGGCGCCCCAGGCCCTCGGCCAGGCGGCGTTTGGGCCCGGTGATGATGACCAGGGGGTATTCCCCGGGCTCGATCACCCGGCAGCCGTGCCCGTTGGAGCTCTTGACCTCCTCGTGACTCAATTCCCCCTTGGGGAATCGGGCCAGGTGGTCGGCCAGACGCGGTCTGTCCAGAAGGCTGGTGTGGTGCTCATAGACGCCCTTGACTCGCTCGTTCTTGACCAGAAAGGCCACGGTGTGGCCGTTGCCGACGTTGACGACTATCAGCCCTGTCCGGCGACCTTCAAGAGCCGCGGGGTCCAAAAGGGCGCCCAAAAGAGCGGCCGAGGCGGTGTCGGCCAGTATCGCTCCGGGCAGGGCCTCGCCCACGGCTTTTAAGCGCGTCAATTCAGGAGGCGGAAGATGAAAGGCCAATTCGCTCAAAAGCCCTCCCTGGGCCAGGAAGTCAGCCCACATCTGGAAGCGCTTGTCCCGGGACGACCCTTCGGGCGCGAAGCCGTGGTCCTGGACAGCGGCGGCGTAGCGATGGGGCAGGTTCAGGCCGAAGTGGTCGAGGGCGTGGCCGAGGCCTCTCAGATCCACGTCACCGCAGGCCACCGGCGTCGTCTCCGGCGGTTTCTGCTCGCTGATGACCACGCCCAGGGCCTTGACCCGCTCCAGGTTGTCATGGATTGACAGGGCCGGCGTGGTCTGGGCCAGGACCTTGAAACCAGCGGCGAGATGGTCCTTGACCGCCTCGGCCATGGCCCCGCCGCCCATGAGCCGGCCAAAGAGCCAGACGTCGCGGCCATCCCGGGCGGCCTGGCGGATGCGCTCGGCCGCGATCAGGGAGGGCGAAGGGAGGACCAGCTTGTAGCTCCCTTCCA
This sequence comes from uncultured Thermodesulfobacteriota bacterium, assembly GCA_964466355.1. Taxonomy (GTDB): domain Bacteria; phylum Desulfobacterota; class Desulfarculia; genus CAYXRH01. The sequence continues at coordinate 396 of CAYXRH010000137.1, read as the reverse complement.
CGGGCCGGGCGGGATCGTAGATGAGGATGTCCTGGGTGCCAGCCCCGATGTCCAGAATGAGCCAGCGTCCGTCAGCCTCAGTCGCACGATGGTGGTGATTATGATGATGGTGGTGGTCGGTCATGGGCTATCTATAACACCTTTCTGGCCGTCTTCAAGATCAATTCCAGGGCCTTTTGGCGGCCGGCGGCCACTTCGGCCGAACCAAAGGCCGGCTTCCAGGAGGAACCGCTGAGTTCGTCGGAGATGATCACCACGCCGGCCACGGCCCTGGAGATCATGGCGTGCGGGGTCTTCTTCAGGCTTTGGGCACGCATGGCCTCTGCCATCCCCGGTACCTGGAAATCAATGACCTCATCCATTGCCTGAGGGGTCGTGTCTGTCGGGCTGAGTCCG
>CAYXRH010000136.1:3682-10122 GCA_964466355.1 uncultured Thermodesulfobacteriota bacterium | reverse complement strand
CCAAGGAGTTCTTCGGCCTGCCGGCCACGGGCAAGAAGTTCGACTGCCAGTTCTTCCAGTTCTGCCTCATCAAGGACGGCAAGATCAAATACGTCCGCGATCACTGGAACGCGCCGGACATGTACAACCAGGTCGGCTGGGATCTGATGAAGCTCAAGAGGTGATCTCAGCCTTAGAGGGCGCCGGCCTGGCCAAGCTTGAGGCTTGGCCGGGGCCAAGGCGGAGTGGGTCGGATCAAAAAAAGGAGAGCGGATGTACTCTCTGATCATCAAGAACGCGAGGATCGTCGACGGGTTGGGCAACCCCTGGTATCGGGCCGACGTGGGCCTTGACGGCGACAAGATCGCCTTCATCGGTCGGATCGAAACGTCGGAGGCCGCCGAGGTCATCGACGCTCAGGACCGGGTTCTGGCCCCCGGCTTCATTGACATGCACTCCCACGGCGAACTGGTCCTTCTGGCCGAGCGCCAGGCTGAGTTGATGGCCGGCCGGATCAAGCAGGGTGTGACCACCGAGATCATCGGCAACTGCGGCATCAGCGTCGCCCCGGTGACGGACGAGATGAAGCCACTTCTGGCCGGCTCCCTGGGCTGGCTCACCCCGGAGCCGGTGGCGTGGACCTGGAACTCCCTGAGCGAGTATCTGGCCCTTTTGGAGGACAAAGGCGTCGTCATCAACGTCGGCACCCTCACCGGCCACGGGGCGGTGCGCTGCTGCGTCAAGGGCTTTGACGGCGGCCTGTGCGGCCCGAAGGAGATCGAGCAGTCCCGAGAGATCCTGCGGGCCACCTTGGCGGAGGGCTCCTTTGGCCTGTCCAACGGGCTCATCTACGCCCCGGGCATGTTCTCGGACACCGATGAGTTCATCGAGCTGGGCCGGGTCGTGGCCGAGTACGACGGCCTCTTCACCAGCCACATCCGGGGCTCCAGTGAGACCGACGTCGAGGCCCACCAGGAGCTGCTCACCGTGGGCCAGGAAGCCGGCTGCCGGGTCCATCGCTCCCACTACGAGGCCTTCGGCCGTGATAACTGGCCCAAGATCGAGGTCACCCTGGGCCTGGACGAGGAAGCCCGCCGGCGCGGGGTGGACATGGCCTTTGACATGTTCCCTTACACCGCGGCCAACACGATGATGATCGCCATCTACCCGCCCTGGACCCTCGAAGGCGGCTGGGCGAGCTTTCTGAGTTGCGCTCAGGACCCTGAATCGAGACGCCGGATGGAGCGCGACATCGAAACCGTGGTGCCCTCCTGGCCCACCTGGCGACCCGGCAGTTGGCCCCACAACCTGGTCAAGGCCACCGGCTGGGGGAACATCTACATCGGCTACATCCCGGAGGGCAAAAACAAGCAATACGAGGGTCTCAGCCTGGCCGAACTGGGCCGGGCCTTGAAAAAATCGCCTTTTGAAGCCATCACTGACCTGATGATCGAGGAGAACGGCCAGATCAGCCAGATCCTCTTCGGCGTCTCGGGGGACCGGGACTTTGAAGAGCCGCTGATGACCATCCTCACCCACCCCCTCGGCGGCTACGCCACCGACTCCTGGGACCTCGGCACCGGCAAGCCCCACCCCGCGGCCTTCGGCACCTTTCCCCGCATCCTGGGGCGGTACGTGCGGGAGCAGAGACGGCTCACCCTGGGGGACGCCGTCAGGCGCATGACCTCCTTCCCGGCCAACCGGGTTGGGCTCAAGCGCCGCGGAGCCCTGATCGAAGGCTACTTCGCCGACCTGGTCCTCTTCGATCCCCAAACCATCTCCGACCAGGCCACCTACGAGGAGCCGCGGCGCTTCCCCACGGGCATTGACTACGTCATCATCAACGGCCAGATTCTAATTCAAGGGGAGGAGATGAAACCCATCCGGCCGGGCCGCGTTCTGAGGAAGAGATAGCCGGCCGGCGGCGCGAGGAGGAGGGTTTAATGGCAACCAGAGAAGAGATCATGAACAACTGGGTCATCAAGGGCATGAAAGAGGTCGGCCACGCGCCCGAACAGGACCTCCTGACCTGGTCCATGGGGACCGGCATCCACAACGGCAACCTGCTCAAAGGGCTGGCGGCCGAGGTCAAGGACGCCGAGGTCCGCCAAAAGATCCTGAGCGACATGTGGCGCTTCATCCATTCGGTGGGCCTCGACAAGGCCAACGAGGTCCTGGGCCTCAGCGCCGAGCCAGACGTGGACAAGCTCAATGAGCTGATGGCCGCCGTGGCCAGCGAGGCCGAGCATCCGGCCATCAAGGGCCTCGGCGATTTCATCGAGGAGGCCCTGGTCAACTGGGTCCGGGTCTTCGCCGTATACGATTTCGCGGCTTACACCTATCTCGAAAAACACCTCGGCGCCGAGGAAGGGCTGCACATCTACATGAAATACATGTGGGAGGGCTTCTCCCTGGGCTTTTTGGACCACGTCAAGGAGGCCTTGGGCATCGAGGGGCCGTCGGACGTGGACATGGACAAGCTGGGCCAATTGTCCCGGGTTTACTGGGAGGCCATCGACTGCTCCTACCACGTCAGCCGACACGACCAAAACGTCCACGAGGCCGAGTTGGGCGACTGCCCCTACTGGTGGAACATGCGCCAGCTTCTGGGCGAGGAGAAGTGCCGCTCCATGTCCCTCAAGTCCCTGGCCGTGACCTCGGTCAACTACTATGACGCCATCTTGAAGGCCCTGGGGGTGTGGGACAAGTACGGATTCACCATGGACAAGTTCCAGTGCTGCGGCGACGACCACTGCCGGGTGAGGTTCTTTAAACGCTGAGGCGATTTGGATCACCGCGCGGAATGAGGTCCGCTCGAAAAAGGAAGGTTTTAAAAAATGGCCAAGATCTTGATCATATACCACTCCAAGACGGGCAACACCGAGGCCATGGCCGAGGCCGTGGAGGCCGGGGTGAAGAGCGAAGGCCTCGAGGTCATCCGCAAGAGGGTCGAGGAGGCCAGCGTGGACGACCTGCTCCCGGCCGACGGAATCATCATCGGCGGGCCGACCTACTTCGCCGCCGCCTCGGCCGAGATCAAGCGGTTTATTGACCAAAGCATCAAGCACTTCAAAAAGCTGGAAGGCAAGGTCGGCGCCGCCTTCGCCTCGGCCGGCGGCGTGGGCGGCGGCGGCGAGACGGCCATCCTGGACATCCTGCGCGCCTTCCTGGTCCACGGCATGATCGTGCCCGGCTTCACCTCTGGCGGACACTACGGCCCCCTGTCCATCGAGCGTCCGGACCAGAAAAAGAAGAAGGCCTGCCAGGAGTTCGGGGCCAAGGTGGCCCGCCTGGTCAAGGCCTTGACCCAAAAATAGAGCCGGCGCCGGCGCCGCCTTAAAGGGAGTCTGATCATGATCGTGGGCGTGCCCAAAGAGCTGAAGGTTGGAGAGAACAGGGTCTCCCTCACCCCGGCCGGAGCCAGGGCCCTGACGGACCAAAGGCACACGGTCCTCGTCGAGACCGGTGCCGGAGAGGGGAGCGGCTTTACCGACGAGAGCTATCGCCGGGCCGGAGCCGAGATCCGCCCGGGGCCAGAGGCGGTCTGGGGCGAGGCCGAGATGATCGTCAAGGTCAAGGAGCCGGTGGAGCCCGAGTTCGGCTGGATGCGAGCCGGCCAGATTCTCTTCACTTACCTCCACCTGGCTGCTGATCTGAGCTTGACGGAGAAGCTTTTGGCGGCGCGGATAATCGGCCTCGCCTACGAGACGGTCCAGACCGATTCCAGGGCCCTGCCCCTTTTGGCGCCCATGAGCGCCGTGGCCGGCCGGCTGTCGGTCCAGGCCGGCGCCTTCAGCCTCGAAGCCAAGAACCGGGGCCGCGGCGTGCTCTTGAGCGGCGTGCCCGGCGTCAAGCCGGCCAAAGTGGTCATCATCGGCGCCGGCGTGGCCGGCATGAACGCCTGTCTGGCCGCCGTGGGCAGCGGGGCCAGGGTCAGCATTCTGGACGTCAATTCCGAGCGCCTGACCTACGTGAGCGAGGTTCTGGCTGGGCGAGTCAACACCCTGACCTCCAATCAATCCACCCTCGAAGAGGAGATCAAGGGGGCGGATCTGGTCATCGGCTCGGTCCTCATCCCCGGGGCCAAGGCCCCGAAGCTGATTTCGAGGGAGCTTTTAAGGGAGATGAAGCCGGGCGCGGTCATCGTCGACATCTCCATCGATCAGGGCGGCTGCTGCCAAACCAGCCGCCCCACGACCCACGCCGAGCCGACCTACGTTGAGGAGAGGGTGGTGCATTACTGCGTCAGCAACATGCCCTCGGCCGTGCCCCGGACGGCCACCTTGGCCCTGACCAACGCCACCTTGGGCTACATCTTGGAGCTGACGGCCAAGGGATTCGAGCAGGCCCTGGCCGACAACCCGGTCCTGGCCCGGGGCCTGAACCTTTTGGAGGGCCGGGTGGTCAACGAACCAGTGGCCTCGAGCCTGGGGCTGCCCTTCAGGGCCCCATGAAATGACGCATAAGATGAGCCCTGTAATCAGAATGTCTGACAAAGGAGGAGGATATGGCTAAGGCCAAGGCGATGCCCAAGTTCGCGCCCATCAGGTACGACAACGTCGTCGAAAACTACAAAGAGATGGCCAAGACCAAGCCCTACCTGACCATGGAGTATGGCCTTGGGGCTCTGCTGACCGTCTTCACCCTGCACGACTTCGCCATGTTCCACGTCCTCGAAGAGGAGTTCGACACTGACACGGCGGTCGAGCTTTACGCCCGGGTGTGGAAAAAGAGGACTTATCTGGAGTGGCCGGGCCTGCTGGAGGTGGCCGGGGTCAAGAAAAACAAGAAGATGACCATGGACGACCTGATCAAGGTCATGCACCCCTACTTCGAGACCTTCGGCAACCCCATCTTCCTGACCGAGCGGACCGAGGACACGGTCACCTTCAGGGTCACCGACTGCCCCTACACCACCCAGATTTTGTGGCCCATGTTCCCCGCCGAAGAGAACCTGGCCTACAACGACAAGATCCAGGTGGAATGCAACTACGCCATATTCGAGACCTTCTTGGAGCTGGCCGAGCTGGACGACGAATGGATCTTCGGCTTCCCGTCCCAGCTCTGCCGGACCAACGACTACTGCGAGTTCACTTATCGTCGCAAGAAGTTCAAGAAGGACAAAAAGAAGAAGTAGGCCAGGGCGCCCCAAGAGGGGCCGCACGAAACGAACTTCATTCCCAGAGGGCGATCGCGGCCCTCGGGGCAAGGAAGAAGCTTGAGGGATTCGGTTGGTGAGTTGAAGGTTTGATTTTCACCTTTTGGGGTTCAAGGAGGAAGGAAATGAGAAGACTTGGGGTTATCGCCGTCGTGTTTTTAATGGCCCTCGGCTTGGCCGTGGGCGGACAGGCGCCCGCGGCCCAGGCGGCCGATGTGATCAAGGTCGGGGCCATCCTCAACTTCACCGGGGCCATCGCCTTCATCGGCCCCCTCTTTAAAAACGGCATCGAATACGCCTTGGAAGAGGTCGATCACACCGTTGGCGGCAAGAAGATCGAGATGATTTACGAGGATGCGGCCAACGACGTCAACAACTGCGTCGAAAAGGCTCGCAAGCTCGTCGAACGCGACAAGGTCAAGGTCATCATCGGACCACTGATGGGTGACGCCCAGCTCGGCATCGCCCCTTACCTCAAAGGCAAGAAGGTCCTCATCTCAACTCTTTACTGCGGCGACATCTCGCTGCACAAATACGGCAACTGGCTGATCTACCCCACCACCCTCGTCGGCCTGACCCTGCCCGTGGGCTGGTACGCCGCCGAGATGGGCTACAAGACGATGATCACCCTCGGCGCCGACTACGCCGGCGGGCACGGCTTTGTCAAGGGCATCAAGATCGGCTTTGAAGACAAGGGCGGCCAGGTCGTCCAGGAGATCTGGACCCCGGTGGGTACCACTGACTACGGGCCTTTCATCGCCAGCATGAAAAAGGACGCCGACTGCGTCGGCTACTTCTTGGCCGGCCCCACGGAACAGACCCGCTTCATCCCCCAGTACAAGGAATTCGGCATGAAAATGCCTCTCCTGGGCACGACCATGGCCGCCGACCTGCCGGCCAATTTGATGAAGGAGATGGGCGAGCACTCCCGGGGCCTCAAGGGGCAGGCCCTTTATTTGGCCACCCAAAACACGCCGGCCAACAAAGCCTTCCAAGAGGGCATGACCAAGCGCTTTGGCGCCGCTCCCGGCGGCCTGGAGAACAACTCCTACTGCGTCGCCAAGGCCATCCTGGCCGGGTTGAAGGCCACCGGTGGCGACGACTCCTTTGACAAGCTCAAGCCGGCCGTCCTGGCCTCCAAGGTCGACACGCCCCAGGGGCCGCTGGCCTGGAGCAAGGAAGGCGTCGCCTTGACCAACGGCTACATCGTCGAGTCCAAGCTGGTGGGCGACACCTGGATCTGGGAGCCGATCAAGATTTACGAGGAAGTCCGCGACCCCAGACTCAAGTGACCGACTGGACG
>CAYXRH010000136.1:0-3672 GCA_964466355.1 uncultured Thermodesulfobacteriota bacterium | reverse complement strand
CTCCCCCCACCCCCCCCGCCCCCGCGGGGCGGGGGGGGGGGGGGCCCCCCCCCCCCCCCGACCCCGAATGATCACCTTTGCGACCTCAACCGAGTAAAGAGGCTCAAACCCGATGACCTGGTTCGTGGTTAACCTTTTAAACGGCTTATCCTACGGCATGATTCTGTTCCTCATCGCCTCGGGCATGTCCATCGTCATGGGGGCCATGGGCATAACCAATCTGGCCCACGGCGTCCTTTACATGGTCGGGGCCTACATCGGCTGGACCGTGGCCATTAAATTGGGCGCCACTTTCCTGGGGGGCGTGCTGGCCGGCGGGCTGGGGGCGGGGCTGGTCGGACTGGGCATCGAGCGCGGATTCCTCCGTCACCTTTACAAGCAGCCCAACGAGCAGGTTTTGTTGACCTTTGGTTTTGTGTACATCATATCCAACCTCTGCCTCTGGATCTGGGGCGGTTGGCCCCGCATGTCCTTCACGGCCAAGATTTTGTCCGGCTCTTTTCATCTCCTCGACCAGGCCTACCCCAAGTCCCGATTGGCCATCATCTTCATCGGCCTCATTCTGGCCGTGGTTTTGTGGTGGGTCCAAGAAAAGACCAGACTGGGGGCCATGGTCAGGGCCGGCATGGACGACAAGGAGATGACCATGGGCCTGGGGGTCAATCTGGAGCGGGTGTTCACGGCCGTCTTTTTCGGGGCCTCGTTCATCGCCGGGGTGGCTGGAGTGCTGGGGGCGCAGCTGCTGGGCGCCTACCCGACCATGGGCATGGACATTCTGCTCCTGGCCATGATCGTCATCATCGTCGGCGGCGTGGGCTCCATCCAGGGCGCGCTCTTGGGCGGCGCTTTGATCGGCTTGGTCGACTCCTTTGGGCGGGCCATCTTTCCGCAGCTGGCCATGTTTACGATGTACCTGCTCATGGTCATCATCTTGGCCATAAAGCCGAGCGGTCTATTGGGCAGAAGCAACTGACCAATGAATTCCCGACCGACAGACGTTCTGACCTTTCCCGACCACAGCGGCGAGAGCGGCTTAAAGACCTTCGGCGGCGTGGTCGCTTTGCTCCTCATCCTGCCCGTGTTTTTGTCGACTTACATGGAAGGGGTCATGACCCGCTTCCTCATCTACGCCATCTTGGCCATGAGCTACAACATCGCCTTTGGGTATGGCGGTCTTCTCTCCCTCGGCCACGCCGCCTTCTTCGGCGCCGGGGCCTACGTCGTCGGCCTGCTCAAACTCCACCTCGGCCTCGACCTCATCTGGATCAGCCTGCCGCTGGGGGTCGTGACCGCCATCGCCGTGGCGGCCGTCTTCGGCCTCATCGCCCTTCGAGCCACGGGCATCTACTTTCTTTTGGTCACCTTCGCCCTGGGCCAGCTCCTGTTCAGCATGACCTGGAACATCAAGTGGTTCAACTCGCCGGGCATGCAAGGCATCACCGGCCTGAGCCGCCCCGGGCTCGGCATCCCCGGGTTCTTTCTCTCTGACACCCAGTTCTACTACCTGGTTCTCTTCTGCTTTTTATTGAGCCTGTTTTTGCTCCACCGGCTGGTCAACTCGCCCTTTGGCCTGTCCTTGATCGGCATTCGCGAGGACGAGGGGCGGATGGAGGCGGCGGGATACAACACCTGGCTGCACAAATACATCTCCTTCGTCATCTCCGGAGCCTTCGGCGGCCTGGCCGGGGTCTGCTTCGCCTACTACAACTACATGATTTCCCCCTTCCACTTGAGCGTCACCACCTCTTTCATGCCCATGGTCATGGCCATCATCGGTGGTCAGAGCAGCCTTTTGGGGCCCGTGTTCGGCGCGGCGGTGATCATTCTGGTCGAACACTTCGTCAGCGTCGTCACCCCCCAGCGCTGGCCCCTGGTCTTGGGCGGGCTGTTCGTCGTGTCCATCATGTTCGCCAGGCGGGGGATCTGGGTCTACCTGACCATGCTGATCAACAAGGGGAGTCTCAACCGTGGAAGCACTCAAGGTTGAGAGGCTGTCCAGACGCTTCGGCGGCGTGGCCGCGGTGGACGACGTCTCCTTCGACGTCCAACCAGGCGAACACCTGGTCATCATCGGCCCCAACGGCGCGGGCAAGACGACTCTGTTCAACCTCATCAACGGGCAGCTTGAGGCCACCTCGGGCCGCATCTATTTCTTTGGGCGGGACGTGACCAACCTGCCGACCCATTCCCGGGCCCACATCGGCATGGGCCGGGCCTTCCAGATCATCAGCCTCATGATGAACCTGAGCGTCATAGACAACACCCTCCTCACCCTTCACGGCGCGAAACCGTCTCGCTTCCACATGCTGCGCTCGGTGATCGGCTACGCCGAAGTTCGTCGCCGGGCCCAGGAGACCCTCGAAACCCTGGACCTTTGGGACCGGAGGGACGACCTGGTCAAAAACCTGGCCTACGGTGAACAAAGGCGGTTGGAGATCGGCCTCGGGCTGGCCGCCCAGCCCAAGCTTCTCCTTCTCGATGAGCCCAGCGCCGGCTTGACCCGGGAGGAGGGCGCGGCCATCATCGACATGATTCAAAATTTGGGCGGATACCTGACCGTGCTCATCGTTGATCACGACATGGAGCTGGTCTTTGAGGTCGCTAGGCGCATCATCGTCTTGCATCAGGGCGCCGTCATCGCCGACGGCCCGCCGGACCAGATCCAGGCTGATCAGAAGGTCAGGGAGATATACATGGGCCTCGAGGAAAGCCTTTGATGATACTTCGGCTCTCAGAGGTGCACACCTATTACGGCGACAGCTACGTGCTCAAAGGGGTCTCCCTGAAGGTCGAAAAAGGCTCGGCCGTGGCCCTTTTGGGCCGCAACGGCATGGGCAAGACCACGACCATCCGCTCCATCATGGGCCTCACTCCGCCGCGCAGCGGCTCCATCCGCTTCTATGACCAGGAGATCACCGGTCGCAAGAGCTTCGAGATCGCCAAGAAAGGCGTCGGCTTCGTCCCCCAGGGCCGCCATATCTTCCCCTCCTTGAGCGTCAAGGAGAACCTGAGCATGGCCGCCCGCAGCGGCGGCAAATCCGAGCCCTGGACCCTGGAGGAGGTCTACCAGAACTTCCCCATCCTCAAGCAGCGGGCCGCCTTGAAAGGGACCCTCTTGAGCGGCGGGGAGCAGCAGATGCTGGCCATCGGCCGGGTGCTGATGACCAACCCTGATCTGCTGTTGATGGACGAGCCCTCCGAAGGCTTGGCCCCCTTGATCGTGCGCCAGGTGGGGGACATCGTCCTGCAGCTCAAAAAGCGGGGCATCTCCATTCTCTTGGTGGAGCAGAACTACCCCTTGGCCCTGCGCGTGGCCGACTTCGCCTACATCATCTCTAAGGGTCAGATCGTCCACGCCTGCACCTGCCCCGAGCTGGAGGCCGACGAGGAAGTAAAGATCAAGTACCTTTGCGCCACTTGAGAATAAATGAGTTTTCCCGCAAGGCTTAGTTGCGGCGCCTTGGTCAGGCTCACGTCCAGTCAAGCTGTGTGTGACCACGTAGCCATCTCGATGTGATCGAGCGGCAATCTGCTTGTTGGTTTCCTGGTTCTCCCCGGGCTCCACTTTCATCTTTTCATCACGTGCCTCCATCTTCGGAAGCAGCCACATTCACTCTCTAATACCAAGTTGCGATCTAAAGAGTAATATGGTATGGTGCCTTCAGGAGATAG
>CAYXRH010000135.1:0-10154 GCA_964466355.1 uncultured Thermodesulfobacteriota bacterium | reverse complement strand
AAGGCGACCCTCCTCACCCTGGGGGCTGACAGCAGACAACTGGCCCTGACCGCCCTCTGGGAGGCCCGCTTCGCCGTCCTGGCGGCGGCGGTCATGGCCTACGGCCGGGTCGTCTCTGAAGTCGGCATCTCCATGATGGTCGGCGGAAACATCAAATGGGCCACCCGGACCATCACCACGGCCATCGCCTTGGAGACGGGCAAAGGCGAATTCGGCATGGGCATCGCCCTGGGGATGGTGTTGATGATCATCGCCCTGGCCGTCAATTCGGCCCTGGTGTTCTTGAGGCGCCGGTCCAAGCCATGAGCCGTTTTTTGTACGAGATAACCGACCTGGAGCATCGCTACGGTCAGACGCTCGCTCTCAAAATCGAGCGTCTGACCATCAAATCCGGGCGGATCATCGGCCTGGTCGGCCCCAACGGCAGCGGCAAGAGCACTCTCCTCAAGATCCTGGCCCTGGTGGAGAGGCCGACCCAGGGCCGAGTGATCATCAACGGCCGCGAGGCTGAGCCAGCTTCGGCGGCCCAAAGGCGCCAGGTGACCCTCCTTCTTCAGGAGCCCTATCTACTGCAGCGCAGCGTTTTTGAAAACGTGGCCTATGGACTCAAGGTCAGGGGCGAGAGGACTGATCTGCGCCGGTTGGTTCATCAGGCCCTGAATTGGGTCGGTCTCGAACCGGCCGCCTTTGCCCGCCGCCCCTGGAGCGACCTCTCCGGCGGCGAAGCCCAGCGGGTCGCCCTGGCGGCCCGACTGATTCTGAGGCCAAAGGTTCTGCTCTTGGATGAACCCACGGCCAGCCTGGACCTTGCCAGCGCCGCCCTGATCAAGGACGCCGCCCTGAAAGCGCAGCGCGATTGGGGGGCCACCCTGGTCATCGCCAGCCACGATCTGGCCTGGCTTTACGATGTCTCCAACGAGGTGCTCGACCTGTTCGGTGGACGCCTGGTCCGAGGCGGCCGGCTGACCTTTCTGCCCGGTCCCTGGCGGGTCGTTTCACAAGACTCGGTCCAGACTACCCTGCCCGATGGGCAGACAATAATCGCCGCTAGGCCCCACAGCCAAAAATCCACGGCCGCGGTGGCCTCGGCCGATATCAGTCTTCTGGCCAGTCCGCCGGCGCGAGATTCAAAAACCAACCTCTTAAAAGGCGTGGTCGTCAGGTTGACCTGGAAGCGCCTTCATGAGACGGTCATAATGGATATTAGTTTGGCCGGACTGTCGTTCTCCGTGACCCTCGACCAGGCCAAGTCCGACCTCCCGGATTTTCGTCCCGGACAGGAAGTCTGGCTGACCTTCTCTGACCAGGCCGTGCGCTGGGACTAGCTTTTATACAGAAATATGGTTTCGCCACAACCTCAACTTGCTTAAAATCCTTCCGCCGCCCCCTCTCCGGCGCGATGCGCCCAGACCAGCAGAAGCCAAAACCGGGCCGCCAGAACAATGGAACAGACTGGCGTCTTTTCTCCGGCCCGTGGTTTGAGGTAATATGTCCTCCTGGAGGTTTCCTTGGCCTGTTTGCGCGTCGCCTGGTTGGTCTGCCTGCTCCTGCTAGTTGGTTGCAATGAATCCTCTCCACCGCCCCAGCTCAAGGGCCCGGCCGCGCCGGCTTTTGGCGGGGCCATCGTTGAGGGCAGCATCGGCGACGCCTCCAACCTGATCCCCTACCTGGCCTCAGACTCGGCCTCGTCAACCATCACCGGATATGTTTTCAACGGCTTGTTAAAGCTGGACAAGGACCTGAACATAGCCCCCAGCCTGGCCGAGTCATGGCGCGTCAGCGACGACGGCCTGACCATCACCTTTCACCTCCGCCAGGGGGTCAAGTGGCACGACGGCCAGCCCTTGACCGCTGAGGACGCATTGTTCACCTACAAGTTCGTCATTGACCCCAAGACGCCGACCCCTTACGCGGCCGATCTTTTGGAGGTCGAAGAAGCCGAGGTCGTGGACCGATACACCTTCCGGGTGCGCTACAAGAGGCCTTTCTCGAGGGCCCTGTACGCCTGGTTGGGCGATATCGTGCCCCGGCACCTCTTGGAAGGCCAGGACGTCCAAACCTCGCCCCTGGCCAGGCACCCCATCGGTACCGGGCCGTACATCTTCGTCAGCTGGAAAACCGGCAGCAGCATCGAGCTCAAGGCCAACCCCGAATACTTTGAGGGCCGGCCTTATCTGGATCGGGTCATATACAAAATCATCCCTGACCTGGCGACCATGTTCCTGGAGCTCCAGGCCGGCAACGTGGACATGATGAGCCTGACCCCCATTCAGTACGCCCGCCAGACCGCCACTCCCCAGTTCAAGGCCCGCTTCAACAAGTACCGCTACCTGGCCTCATCCTACACCTATCTCGGCTACAACCTCCGCTCCGGCTTTTTTTCCGACCGACGGGTGAGGCAGGCTTTCTCTTACGCCATAAACGTCGAGGAGATCATCGACGGCGTGCTCCTGGGCTACGGTCAGCCGGCCAACGGGCCCTTCAAACCCGGCACCTGGGCCCACGATCCCAACATAAAACCCTACCCTTTTGACCAGGCCAAGGCCCGGAAGCTGCTCGACGAGGCCGGCTGGATCGACCGCGACGGCGACGGCGTGCGGGACAAACAAGGCCAGCCCTTCGCCTTCACCATCCTGACCAACCAAGGCAACTCCTCCCGGCTCAAGACGGCCATCATCATCCAGCAGAGGCTCAAGGAGATCGGCGTCAGGACCCAGGTCAGGGCCGTGGAGTGGGCCGCCTTCATCAAGGAGTTCGTGGACAAACACAACTTTGACGCCCTCATTTTGGCCTGGACCCTGCCGCCTGACCCAGACCCATACGCCGTCTGGCATTCGTCCAAGACAGAGCCGGGCGGCCTCAATTTCGTGGGCTACAAAAATGAAGAGGTCGACCGCCTCCTGGAGACCGGCCGCCAGACTTTTGACCAGGCGGTCAGACGCCGGGCCTACTTTCGCTTCCAGGAAATCTTGCATCAAGACCAGCCGTACACCTTCTTGTACGTCCCCGACGCCTTGCCCGTGGTGGCGGCCCGCATTCACGGCGTCGAACCAGCCGTCTCCGGCATCGGCCACAACTTCATCCGCTGGTTCGTGCCTCAGGAGCTGCAAAAATATCATTACTCACCTTGAGGAAAAGGCATGACCCTTTACCTGGCCAAGAGGCTTTTGACCATGATCCCGCTGCTCATCGGCATAACCCTCATCTCCTTCGTGGTCATCCACCTCGCCCCGGGCAAACCGACCGACCTGGCCGTGGATCTCAACCCGGCCGTGACCAAGGAGGTCAAGGCCAGGATGGAGAAGCTCTACGGCCTGGACAAACCCCTTCACGTCCAGTATTGGAATTGGCTCCAGCGCTTGATCGTCCTCGATTTCGGCCGTTCCTTCGCCTCGGACGGCCGGCCGGTGATTGACAAGATCCTGGAGAGGCTGCCCATCACGGTCATCATCAACCTCCTGTCCCTGGGATTGATCCTGGCCATCGCCCTGCCCTTGGGCATCGCCGCGGCCACCCGCCTCCACAGTTTTTTTGACCAGGCCACAACCGTGTTCGTCTTCGTCGGCTTCGCCACGCCGACCTTCTGGCTGGCCTTGCTGTTGATGATCTTCTTCGGGGTGGAGCTGGGCTGGCTGCCCATCTCGGGCCTGACGTCCTACAACTACGACCAACTCACCCTGTTCGGTCAAATTATGGACCGCGTCCGCCATCTAATCCTGCCGGTGCTGCTTTCGGCCTTCGGCGGGCTGGCCGGCATGAGCCGCTACATGAGAGCCAACATGCTCGAAGTCATCCGCCAGGACTACATCACCACCGCCCGGGCCAAGGGGCTCACCGAGCACGTGGTCATCTACAAGCACGCCCTGCGCAACGCCCTCCTGCCGGTGATCACCCTCCTGGGCCTGTCCGTGCCCGGCCTCATCGGCGGCTCGGTCATCTTTGAGTCCATCTTCGCCATCCCTGGCCTGGGCCAGCTTTTTTATCAGGGCGTCATGTCCCGGGACTACCCCCTGGTCATGGGCGGTCTGGTCATCGGCGCGGCCCTGACCCTGTTGGGCAACCTCCTGGCTGACATCTCCTACGCCCTGGTCGATCCCAGGATAAGGGTCAAGTGATGCCCGCGGCCACTTTAGCCCAGGAGACCTGGCGGCGGTTCAGACAGAACAATCTGGCCCTGGCCGGGGCATTGGTCGTGCTCGTGCTTTTTGGCGTCTCCCTCTCAGCGCCTTTCATCTCGCCCCACGACCCCAATCAGTTTCACCTCAAGCGCGTCCTCGAACCGCCCTCCCCGAGCCACCCCCTGGGCACCGACGAGCTGGGCCGCGACGTCTTGGCCAGGATGATCTACGGGGCCCGCATCAGCCTCAAGGTCGGCTTCGTGGCCGTGGGCATCGCCACCCTGATCGGCATCGTCCTCGGCGCCCTGGCCGGATATTACGCCGGCTGGGTCGACGCGGTCATCATGCGCCTGGTCGATATAATGCTTTGCTTCCCCTCCTTCTTCCTCATCCTGGCCGTCATCGCCCTTTTGGAGCCGTCCATCTGGAACATCATGGCCGTCATCGGCCTCACCTCCTGGATGGGCGTGGCCCGCTTGGTCAGAGCCGAGCTTTTGAGCCTCAAGGAGCGGGAGTTCGTCACCGCGGCCAGGGCCCTGGGCGCCCACGACCTGCGCATCATCTTCCGCCATCTCCTGCCCAACGCCATGGCCCCGGTCCTGGTCTCGGCCACCTTGGGCGTGGCCGGGGCCATCCTGACCGAAAGCGCCCTCTCCTTTCTGGGCATCGGCGTCCAGCCGCCGACCCCGTCCTGGGGCAACATCCTCACCGCGGGCAAGGACAACATCGAGGTGGCCTGGTGGCTGTCCGTGTTTCCGGGCCTGGCCATTTTAATCACTGTCTTGGCCTACAACCTCTTTGGCGAAGGCTTGAGAGAGGCCTTGGATCCGAGGCTGAGGGAATAGAAATTTTGCTCAAGCGCAACGTGGAAGACGAGGCGGTCGGAAGAACTTCCTACCAGGCCCACGGTGGGGCCTCGGCTCGCATGATCCTCTTCGCCCCTGACCTGAGGAGCATGGACTTTCTGGCCCACGCCGTCCTGCCCCCGGGCCGCACGATCGAGCCGCACGTCGATCCCTACGAGGAGATCTATTTCGTCCTTTCAGGCCAGGGATTGATGCGCGTCGGCGGCGAGGAGGCCTTGGTGGGCCCCCTGGACGCCACCTATCTCCCGGCCCAAATCCCCCACGCTCTGACCAACACCGGAGACGAGGACCTGGTCATCCTCGTCGTGGCCGCCCCGCCGATCAGGGATTTGATGGGCCAGTGAGCTATCTGCCAATTCCGAGGCGGCCCGGCCGCAATAATTTTTCGGGCGGGGTTTATCCCCGCCTCTGGATATCTCCTCGCTCGGCCAGGGCTGATCTAAACCAAGTCGAAGTCAAGCCGTTTACCTTAAACAACAGAGATCTGACAGCCCTCCCCGAACAACAAATCCGCCCGCCGCCGAGGGCAGTTTATGCCTGTTCAGCCCCAAACGCCTTTACGGCGCGCCCAACTGGAAGATGGAGTCCCCGGCGGCGATGAAAGGCTTCCTGGAGACCGTCAGAACCAAGCCGTCAACAGGCGAACGGATCAGGGCCAGCTCCTCGTCAAAGATGGTGTAGAGCCGGGCGATGATCTGATCCTTGGCGATCCTGTCGTTGACCTTGACCGAGGGCGCGAAACGACCGCCGTGGGGGGCGGTCAACCAGACCCAGTCCTTTAAGATGACATACTCGTCCTTGAAGCGGCAGGGCTCCTCAAGGACGTCGAGGTACCTTAAAACATTGGCCATGCCTTGGGCCACGTCAGCTACCGCCTCTTCGGTGGCCAGGTCGCCGTGGCCGCCGGATTCGACGATTATGCTCGGAATGCCCTTTTGGGAGGCCTGGGCGAAGAGGCCGGTCTGCAAGAGCGGGTAATCGCAGGGGTAGATGATCTCCAGGCCAAAGGCCTTGGCCAGGCCCAGGGACTTTTTGGCCGTCTGTGAGCCGTCTTCATGGAAAAGGGTCCAGCGGACCTCGGGATTGTGGCCGCAGTGGAAATCAATCAAGTAATCCGCGTCTTTGAACACGGCCCGCCGAATATGAGCGGCCATGATCTCGGTGAAATTGCCCTCCGTCTTGCCTGGGAAAACCCGGTTCAGATCCGGCACCCCGAAATAACTGTAGGGCGCGAAGCGCTGGTTGCCCCTGAAGGCGGTGATGTTCAGAGCCGGCAGGCTGATGAGCGCCCCTGACATCCGGCTCGGGTCAAGCTCGCGGCAGGCCTTGAGAATGCCCAGCGCGCCGCAGTACTCGTTGCCGTGAATGCAGCCCTGGGCCCACACCTTGGGCCCGGGCTTGGCGCCGTGAATGATTATCACTGGCGTCAAAACCGGGGCGCCGTCATTGTAGGACGCGATCTCCAGGTAGCCGTTGGCCCGAGCGCCAGGTTCAGCCGCGGCTGAGCCGATCTGCAGTCTGTCCATGATTCCTCCTCTTCTTTAGGGCGTTCAAATCCGCTTTATTTACTTGTGGCCATTGCCTCAGGGCGGCTTTGAGGTAAAGTTTGGGCGCCCCCTTCAGGCTAGCCGCTCTCCCTGGCCGCGAAAGCTCTTTTCCTATCGAGCCCGAAGTCCATGTCTCCCCCTTTCCTCCACGGAACGAGAGCAAGGTCATGACCGCCACACATTCTATCACACACATTCACCCTGATAGACCTTGCCCTTCTGCCATTAGGATGCTAAAAAGCCAAGGCTATGCGAGCTCTGGTTACCGGCGCGGCTGGCTTCATCGGCTCTCACCTGTGTCGGTATCTGCTCGACCAAGGCTTTGATGTCACCGGAGTCGACTGCTTCACCGATTACTACCCGCGGGCGATCAAGGAAAAGAACATCGAGCCTCTGCTCAAACAGCCGGGGTTCAGCCCCGTGGAGGCCAACGTGGTCAGCGCCGATTTGGAGGCCTTGTTGGGACGGACCGAGGTCGTCTTTCACCTCTCCGCCCAGGCCGGGGTGCGGGCCAGTTGGGGCCGGGAATTCAAGGAATACACTGAAAATAATGTTTTGGCCACTCAGCGGCTCCTGGAAGCGGCCAAGACCGCCGACCTGAAGCGGTTCATCTTCGCCTCCTCTTCCTCGGTCTACGGCGAGGCCGCGGAGCTGCCCATGAAGGAGTCGACCGCCCTGCGCCCGGTTTCACCTTACGGCGTGTCCAAGGCCGCCGGCGAGCACCTGTGCCACCTCTACTACCTCAATTTCCACGTCCCGACCGTGTGTCTTCGCTATTTCACTGTTTACGGCCCCAGACAGCGGCCGGACATGGCTTTTCACCGCTTCTTGAAATCAATCTTCTTGGGGGAGGAGATCCGGATATTCGGCGACGGGATCCAGAGCCGCGACTTCACTTACATCGACGACATTCTCTCCGGAACGTTGGCCGCCCTGGAGGGCCGCCCGGGTACGGTTTACAATCTCGGCGGCGGACACAGGATCGATCTCATGAGCGCCATCAAGCGCATGGAACGCATAATCGGCCGACCGGCCAAGGTGGTCAAAGAGTCCATGGCCAAAGGGGACGTCTGGCACACCGCGGCCGACATCTCCGCCGCCAGAGAGGACTTGGGCTACAGCCCCAATTCAAACCTGGACGAGGGCTTGGCTCGGGAACTATCATGGCTCAAGGAAGTCTATAATCTGTAGGGGGGTCTCGATGCCCATTAATCAGGAGCTATTAGAAATCTTGGCCTGTCCCAAGTGCCACGAACCGGTGAAGCTCACCGAAGACGAAACCGGCCTGGTCTGCCATAGATGCTTCCGCATCGAAGATGACATCCCGATCATGCTCATCGACGAGGCCACCCCACTGGAGCCCTGAGTTGAACCGAATCTGGAACCGATTCGTCCTCAGGGCGACCATCGAGCTCTGCCGCGCCCTGAAGCCCCTGAGGCCCCCTCGGCCTTTGCCTCAAGATGAGACGTGGCGACGCATCGTCATCGTCCAAAACACCGGGTTGGGGGACTTCTTGATGTCCACGCCGGCCATCAGGGCCCTGAGGCGAAGCTTTCCCGAAGCTCACATCGCCCTCATCGGGCACCAGCGCCACCGCTCTCTTCTGGCCCTCAACCCGCACATAGACCAGTTGCTCACATACCGCGGCAAAGCCAAGTCATTCCGCCCCCTCGTCAAAGAACTCAGAGCCGGTCAATTCGACGTCGGCGTGGTCCTCCACGGCAATGACCCGGAGACGATTCCCCTGCTTTGGGCCGGCAAGGTCAAGTACATCGTCGCCGACGCCAAGACCAGGCTCGGGTTTCTTCTCTCTCGTCAGATACCGATTTTTTCAAATGACGAACACATGGCCCGTCACCGCTTAAAGGTCGCCCAGAGCATCGGCGCTAAACCTCACGGATTTGCCTGGGAACAACCAATCGACGAGGCCACTTCAACCTGGGCCCGGCAATTCATTGACGCCCATTTTGGGGCCACCCATCCGGTGGTCGCCCTGGCGCCCGGCGCTTCCGGCGCTTACAAGCGCTGGCCCATTGAGCGCTTCGCCGTCCTGGGCCGTCGCCTCCAAGAAAAGCACGGCGCGGGGATATTGATTCTGACCAACTCCAAAGAGACTGATCTGGCCGACCACATCGGCGCCCAACTGACCGACCCTTGGTGGGCGACCAACGGCCGGGTCTCCCTCCTCGAAGTGGCCGGACTCATCCAGGCCAGCCAACTGGTGGTGGCCAACGATTCCGGCCTGTTCCATTTAAGCCTGGCCGTCAAGACGCCGGCCCTGGTCCTGATGGGCGCCGAAGGACCTAAAAGCTATGGTCCCATCGAGGCTGAGGCGGCTGAGACGATCTTCATCCGGCCCGAAGTCTGTCCTCGCCAGGCTTGCCTCAGACAACGGTGCCCTGACCCAATTTGCCTTTCTTCGATCCCAGTCGAGGCGGTCCTGGAACGGCTGGCGAAGAGGTTCGGCGACATCCTCACCCGAGGCTGACCTGACCGGCGAGCGGCCGTCAGGGCCAGGGGATGACTCAGCGTTTCTTTTTCTTTTTCTTTTTACTCTTGGTCGGCTTCTTCTTTATCTTGATCTTGGCCGGCGCGGCCGGGGCCGGGGCCGAAGTCACCACCGGGGCTGGCTGCGGCTTGACCAGGCCTTCGGGAAAAAACAGCAGAATCGGCGCCGCGACAAATATCGAGGAGTAGGTGCCCACCAGAATGCCCACTGTCAGGGCGTAGGCAAAGTCATGGATGACCCCGCCGCCCAAGAAAAGCAAAGCCAAAACCACCAGCAGCGTGGTCCCAGAGGTGAGCAGAGTCCGGGACAGGGTGTCGTTGATGGCCCGGTTGATCACCTTGCCGAAGTCCTGTCTCCTGGTCCGGCCCAAGGTCTCCCGGATGCGGTCAAAGACGATGATGGTGTCGTTTAAGGAGTAGCCGATGATGGCCAGCAGGGCGGCCACGATAGGCAGGGTGAACTCCTTGCCGGTCACCGAAAAGATGCCGACGGTGATGGCCACGTCGTGGATGAGGGCCACCACCGCGCCCAGGGCGTATTTGAGTTTCAGAAACCAGCACAGGATCAGGGTAACCGCCACCGCCAGGAGGATCATCAGGGTCAGCCCCAGCCCGGCCAAAAGGGCCCCGTAGGAGACCAGTCCCAGGGCCCCGGCCATGAAGGCGGCCACGAACCATCTCATCTCAAACCGCCCGGAAATGTAGACGGCAATAAACAAAATGGCCACGAAAAGGGCCATCAGGGCCTTCTCCCTGAGATCGGCCCCGACCTTGGGGCCAACCATGTCCACCCTTTGAATTTCGACCTTGCCCGCCCCGGTGTCCTCCTCCAGGGCCTTTTGGATTCTCTGGCCCAGATCGCTCATGTCCAGGCCCTCCCGTTCCTGGGCCCGGATGAGGAACTCATTGTCGGTCTTCTCGCCAAAGCTCTGGATGGAGGCCTCGCCCAACTGAACCTTGGTCAGCCCAGACCTGATCCGCTCAGGAGTGGTCGGCTCCTCAAAGGCGGCCTGGATGAGGATGCCCCCGGCAAAGTCAACGCCGTAGTTGGGTCCGCCGTGGTAGATGAGCGAGCCCACGGCCAGGAGGATGAGGACGATGCTCAGGCCAAAGG
>CAYXRH010000134.1:0-10159 GCA_964466355.1 uncultured Thermodesulfobacteriota bacterium | reverse complement strand
GCCAAGACCAAGATGGCGTTGAAGGCGGCCAGTTGGGGGGAGTGCCTCAGGATCATCAATTCGTAGATCAGCACGGCCAGGGGGATCAAGAAGTGGACGCCCTGGATCAGGGTCGAGAAGAAGGCCGGCAGCTCGGCCCGGGGAACGCCCTTGAGGCCCAGCTTGCCGGCCTCAAGATGGGTGATGTAAAAAAGGGCGATGTAGCTGATCACCGCCGGGACAAAAGCGGCCTTGACGACCTCAATGTAAGCCAGGTTGCAATACTCGGCGATGATGAAGGCCGCGGCGCCCATGATCGGCGGCATGAGCTGCCCGTTGGTCGACACGGCCACCTCCACGGCGGCGGCCTTGGTGTCTGGGTAGCCGACGGATTTCATGAGCGGGATGGTGAAGGTTCCGGTGGTGACCACGTTGGCGATGGATGAGCCCGAGACCATGCCGGTGAGGCCCGAGGCCATGACCGCCGCCTTGGCCGGACCGCCGCGGAATGAGCCGAGAAGACTGAAGGACAGCCGCACAAAGTACTCGCCACCGCCGGCTTTTTCCATCATCGCCCCAAAGAGGACGAACATGAAGACAATGGTCGCCGAGACGTCCAAGGGAATGCCGTAGATGCCCTCGGTGGAGATGGTCTCCTGGCTCATGAACCGGGAGAAGGAGACGCCCTTGAAGGCGATGACGTCCGGCATGTAGGGTCCGAAAAAGGAATAGAAGATGAACAGGCTGGCCACCGCGGTCAGGGCCGGACCCAAGGCCCGTCGGGCCGCCTCCAGCAGCAAAACTATCAGGGCGACGCCGATGATGATGTCTTGGAGCACCGGGGCTCCCTGGCGCCCGGCCAGCTCTGAGTAAAACACGGCGATGTAAAGCGCCGAGGCGCCGGCCATGGCCGCCAGCAGGAAATCCAACCAGCGGATTTTTCGGTGGTCGCAAAAAATGGATAATACGCCGCTGAGCTGGCGCTTCTTGAAAAAAGGATGGCAGAGGTAGACCAAAACGATGGCAAAGGCCAAGTGTACGGCCCGGATGTAGACCGCGTCCAGAAGAATGGCTCGGGGCAGGAGCAATTGAAACACGGACCAGGAGGCGGCGACTAAGGGAATGACCCACTTCTGCCAGCCCTCGGTGGGGTTCCGCGCCCCGGTCTCGGACTCTTCGACCAGCTTTTGGGCTTCGAAGGCGCCGTCGTCCTCCAGGTGCTCGTGACCGCCCATGGGCTCGACGAAACCCTCGTCGGGCATAATCCCCCCTTGATCTCGGTCCCGGCCCCCTGGAGGCCGGGGGATCCCCGGCCTCCAGGCGAGGCGTGAGCGTTACTTTTTGATGTACTTGTCCAGGCCCGTTTCCTGGTAGTACTTCATGGCGCCGGGATGGATCGGCGCGCTCATGCCCTGGAGCATCTCCTCCTTGGTCAGATAGGTGTAAGCCTCGTGCAGTTTCTTGAAATTCTCCAGGTCGTCGAAGACCTCCTTGGTGATGGCGTAGACGATGTCGTCCGGCACCTCGGCGCTGGTGACAAAGGTGGCCTTGACGGCGAAGGTGGGCACGTCTTCCTTGTTCAGGGCCTGCTCGTAAAAGGCGATGGGGATCATGGCCTTGACGTAATAGGGATACCTCTTGATGAGGGCGTCAAGCTGGGGCTTGTCCACGGGGATGAAGCGAACCTGGAGATGGCCGGCGGTGGCCTCCTTGATCATGCCGGCCGGGTTGCCGACGGTGTAGATGAAAGCGTCAATGCGGCCGTCTTGAAGCATCTTGGGCGATTCAGCCGCCTTCAAGTCTTCGGCCTTGGCGAAATCGTCGTGGGACATGCCATATTCCTTGAGGATGTCGATGAAGTTCTGGCGCTGGCCCGAGCCGGGGTTGCCCACGGCGACGCGCTTGCCTTTGAGATCCGGGTAGGACTTGATGCCGCTTTCCTCGGCGGCCACCAGGAAAAAGGTCTCGGGGTGAATGGTGAACATGGCCCGCAGATTCTTTTGGGGGCCGGCGTCCTTCCATTCGGCCAGGCCGTGCCAGGCCTGGTACTGACGGTCGGACTGGACGACGCCGAACTCTAAATCGCCGGCCATGATGGCGTTGACGTTGAAGACCGACCCGCCGGTGGACTCAACCGTCACGCGCAGGTTGTACTCCTTCCTCTTCTTGTTGACGATTTTGCTGATGGCCCCGCCGGTGGGATAGTAGACGCCGGTGACGCCGCCCGTGCCGATGGTGACGTAGCGCGTCTTGGCCGCGGCGTCGGCCCGATCGGCCACCATCAGGCAGGTGATGGCAAAGGCCGCGATCAAAAGGGTGATTCCAAATTTTTTCATCTCTCCCTCCTCTTGTGGTGAATGGCAATTATTGATCCCAAGGGACGTTAACGCCTATCCTTTCTTTCGGGCGGCGAAGTCGTCCAGAGCCCCGGTCCGCTCCGGGGCCGAGACCGTGGCCAGACAGGCCTCGACCTCGTAATCCATGAGCGCTTCGAGACTCACCTCAGGGGCCATGTCAAGGCCCTTTTTAATCAGTCTGATGGAAAAGGCGGAGTTGGGCAGAATTTTTTCGGCCATTTTTTGGGCCGCCTCCATGAGCGCTTCGTCAGCCACGACCTCATTGACCAGGCCGATCCGGGCCGCCTCCTGACCGTCGATGAACTCGCTGGTGAACAAAAGCTCCTTGGCCTTGCCCGGGCCGACCAGCAAAGGCAAAAGGCGCATCGCCCCGCCGGTGACCGAGGACGAGACCTTGGCCTCGGGCGAGCCGAACTTGGCCGAGGCGGCGGCGATTCTGATGTCGCAGGCCAAAGCCAGCTCGTAGCCAGAGCCGAGGGCGTAGCCGTTGACCGCGGCGATGGTCGGCTTTTCAAAGCGGATGATCAGGCGCGAGATCTCCTGGAGGTGATTGAGATAATCCCGGTAGGCGCTCAAGGTGCGGCCTTTGGAGTCCTTGAGGTCGGCCCCGGTGGAAAAGGCCCTCCCGGCGCCGGTGAGAATGACGACCTTTATCTCCTCGTCCTTGCGGGCGGCCAGAAAAGCCTCTTTCAAATCCAGCCAGAGCTGTTTGTTCATGGCGTTTAAAACCTGGGGCCGGTTCAGGGTGATGACCCCGACGCCCCCCTTTTTTTCATGAATGACGGTTTCTTCTGCCATGGCTTTTTCCTCACTCTGATAGAATAACCCGGGAGTCGACCACGCTGGCCCCGCGCTCGTGGACGATGACCGGGTTGAGGTCGATCTCGGCGATCTCCGGGTTCTCTGAACCGATTATCGACAGCCGCCCGATCAGCTCCTTCAAGGCGGCCCCGTCCTTGGGCGGCTGGCCCCTGAGGCCGGCCAGAAGGCGATGGCCTTTGATGGAGGTCAGCAGCCGGTCCAGGTCGTCCTCGCTCAACGGCGCCACGCCGAAGGAGACGTCCTTGAGAACCTCCACGAAGACGCCGCCCAGGCCGAACATGACCACCGGACCAAACTGGGGGTCGCGGACGAGGCCGAGGATGACCTCCTGGCCTGAAGCGGCCATGGGGCTTAGGAGCACGCCCACGATCCTCTCTCGGGTGGTCACCTTGAGGGCCCCCTCGATGACCTCTTCGACGCCGCGATGAAGATGTTCGGTTGATTTCAGGTTCAGCTTCACGCCGCCGACGTCGGACTTGTGGATAATGTCTGGACTGACTATTTTTATGGCTATTGGATACTTGAGGCCCTCGGCCAGCCGGCCGGCCTCGTCGCCGTCCCGGGCCAGGTGAGCCGGCGGCACCTCGAGGCCGTAAGCCTGGAGCAGGGCTCGGGACTCGGTCTCGAGGAGGTTGGTCCGGCCGGCTCGGCGGACGGATTCGAAGATCTTCTCCGCCTCCTCGCGGCTTGAGCCGTGGCCCTCGATCAGGCGGACGTCCTGGAAGCGGCGCTCGTTGGCCGCCTGGTGGGCCAGGGCGGCCAGGCACTGGGCGGCGCGGTCAGAGGAGTTTAAAGTCGGCACCCCGCCGGCCTTGAGTTCTTTCAGGGCCGGGTAATTCTCATCGGCGAAGCTGGTGTGGACCACCAGGGGCTTGCCCGTTTCCCGCACCAGGGCGACGAGGCGCTGGGATGTCTCGGTCTCCAGCTCGCCGACGTGGGCGGCGATGATGTCGCGGAAGCCGCCGAAGAAGCCGGTCAGGTAGACCAAATCCACCTCGTCGTCGGCCATGACCTCTCGGACGCACTCAACGATGACGGGCGGGTTCTCCTCGGCCGTGCCGCCGTAATCGATCGGATTGTGGGCCGGCATGCCGGCCAAGAGATGGGTCTTGATGCGCTCCTGCCGCTCCTCGGAAAGGATTGGCACCTTGAGCCCCCATCTCTCGGCGTTGTCGGCCGCGACTGCGTTGTCGCCGCCGCCCTCGGAGAGGATGGCCACCCGGTTGCCTTTGGCGGGCGGGCAATCCAAGAAAGCCTCGGCCAGGTCAAACATCTCGTCCACGTTGGAGACGCGGATGAGGCCCGCCTGCTCAAAGGCGGCCTCGACGATGCGGTCGTCCGCGGCCAGGGCCCCGGTGTGCGAGGCGCTGGCCCTGATGCCGGCCCCGAAGCGGCCGACCTTGAGAGCGATGAGCGGCTTGCGGGCCGCGGCCCGACGGCAGGCTTTGACCAGTTCGTCGCCGGATTTGATGGTCTCCAGGTAGAGCATGATCACCGCGGTCTGGGGGTCATCGGCCAGAAAGTCGATGTATTCGTGGAACTTGACGCCGATGGCGTTGCCCGAGGAGATTATCTTGGAGAAGCCCCGCCCCCGGCGCCGGGCGTAGTGGGACAGGGAGTCGATGATGTTGCCGCTTTGGGCCAGGATGGACAGGCGCCCTTCTTTGATTCCAGGGATGCCCAAGAAGTTCATTCTTCCAGAGGCGCTGAACATGCCCGAGCAGTTGGGGCCGATGACGTTCACGCCGTGGCGCTCGGCGATAGCCATTATCTCGGCCTCTATTTTTTTGCCTTCGGGTCCGGTTTCGCCCAGGCCGGCGGTGATGATGATGACGCCCTGGGCCCCCTTGGCCGCCGCGTCGGCCACGGCCTCGGGGATGAAGCGGCCCGGGATGACGATCATGGCCAGGTCCAGCGGCCCGTCGACGTCCCTGAGGGAGGGGTAGGCCTTGAGGCCGAAGAGGGTCTCCCGCTTGGGGTTGATTAAAAAGACCCGGCCGGGGTATTTCCCTTCCAAGAGGCTTCTCGTCCGCCGCTCCGAGGCCTTGCCCGGCACCTCGGAGGCCCCGACCACAGCCACGGAGGCTGGGTTGAAGAGCCTTTCCAGAGAGCGCTCGGCGTCCATGATCCTCACTTCCCCGTCCTTTTGAGATTCGCTTTGACGATGACCGGCCTGGTCATCCGGCCAGCCTTTTTCTGGCGCGGCGGGCCCAAGAAGGCAGGGCTCGCTGCTCGGTTTGGAAGTAAATATTTTTCTCTTCCCACAAACGCTCCATGCGCCTCAGTCTCTCGAGGGTCTTCTGACCGTCCATGAAGGCCACGGAGGTCACCAGGGCGTTGAGAATGCTCAGGGCCGCGACAAAGGATTCGACAAATGAGTCGGTGCGGCACTGGGCCGCCAGGAGGTGGTTTGAATGGGCGGCCAGGGGCGAGAGGGCCGAGTCGGTGATGCTGATGACCGTGGCCCCGGCCTCCCGGGCCGCTTCGGCGGCCTCGACGGTCACCCGGGTGTAGCGGGGGAAAGAGATGGCCACTAAAACGGAGCGCCGCCCCAGGGAGCTGACATCGCTCCACATTTCGCCGATGCCAGGCGACAGGAGGCTGACTCGCCGGCCCAGAAACCTCAGCGCGCTGGCCAAAAACTGAGCCAGGGCGTGGGCCGAGCGGAGGCCGATGACTTGAACCTCCTCGGCCTTTTGGATGGCCTGGGCCGAGGCGATCAGGGTTTTAAATGACACGTTCTCCGCGGTGCGGGAGAGGTTGGCCAGGTCGGCCTGCATGACCGCGGTGATGACGTCCTCCACCGAACGGACCTGGCCGACCGTCCGCTCCATGCGGCTGACCGTGTCCAGGCGGGCCATGAGCCGACCCCGGAGATGGTCCTTCAACTCTCGAAAGCCGTCAAAGCCCAAGGTTTGGGCCAGGCGGACGACGGTGGCGTCTGAGAGACCCAGCTCGCGGCCCAGTTGAGACGCGGTCATGAAGGGGACCTCGTCGGCGTGGTCGAGGAGGTAATCCACCACCTTGATCTGGCTTTGGGTCAGTTTGACCGGCCCCTTGATGAACAGGAGTTCAGGGTTGAGCACGTCACCCTCAGGGGCGTTGATTGTAGGTCCTGCTACAAAATGACCTCTTTACAGAAAATAATGCTACATTAAGCCCCAGGTTGTCAAGTCAAAAGAAGCGGCCGCGAGCGAGACAGGGTTGTGGATTGAAAAACCAGGGTCAGTCTTGCCGAGGCGGGGCGAGGGTGCTACTCTGCCCTGATGAAAAAATCGCTCGTCAAGGTCGGCGGCGTCATCCTGGCCGCCGGGCTCTCGCGGCGCTTCGGGGGCCAGAAGCTCCTCGTCCCCTGGGGCGGGGGGCCGTTGGGCCGTCGCTGCGTCGAGGCCGCCCTGGCCTCCCGACTGCGCCGGGTGGTTCTGGTCACCCGGGCCGAGAGCGTCTCAGCCTTGAGCGTCGCCTCGCCCAAGCTGAAGGTGATTTTGAACCATCGGCCCGAGACCGGGCAGGCCCTGTCGCTCAAGCTCGGCTTGGCCGCCTTGGAGCCCAGCTTGAGCCACGCCCTTTTCCTCCTCGCGGATCAGCCCTTGGTCGACGCGGGCTTGATCGACCGTTTCGTTCGCGCCGCTGAGGAGGGCGCGGCTCTGGCCGCGGTGAGGCAAGGAGACGCTTTTGGCCCGCCGACGCTTTTTGGACGGGCTCATTTTGAGGAGCTCGAAAGCCTCGAAGGGGACGAGGGCGGCCGCCGGCTGCTGACTGAATATGAGGACCAGGTGGTCGCCGTCGAGCCAGAGCGGCCCCATCAGGCCTGGGACGTGGATCGCCCCGAAGACTTTGAAGCGTTGCGGATGAGAGAGGAAGAAGATGCGTCTTAAGCGAGTGCCCGTGGAGCGGGCCGTCGGCCAGCCCTTGGCCCACGACATGACCCGGATCGTCCCGGGGGAGGTGAAGGAGACGGCCTTCAGACGCGGCTATCTGGTCCGGGAAGACGACTTGGACCGTTTGCGCAGCATGGGCCGGGAAAACCTTTTTGTCCTGGAGCTGAACTCAGAAGAAGTGCACGAGAACGACGCCGCGGTCAAACTGGCCGGCTTCATCGCCGGGCCGGGGATCGAGGCCAGAGAGCCGGCCGAGGGCAAGGTCAATCTTTTTGCCGCGCACGTGGGCCTGCTCAAGATTCAAGTCAAGGCTGCGGCCAGGCTCAACGCCGTCCCGCCGCTGACCCTGTCCACGCTTCACACCAACACCGTCTGCCGCGAGGGTCAGCTCGTCGCCTCGGCCAAGATCGTGCCTCTGGCCGTAAGCAAGCGCTATTTAAAGAAGGCCGAGGCGCTCAGACAGAGCTACGGGCCCCTGGTGGCCTTGAAGAGCTTTCTGCCTTTAAAGGTCGGCGCGGTGGTCACTGGCTCGGAGATCTTGAGCGGCCGGATAGAAGACGGCTTTGACCAGTTCGTCGCCCCCCGGATCACCCGGTTCGGGGCCGAAGTGATTAAAAAGGTCGTCGTGGATGATGATCCCGCGGCCATCGGCGGGGCCATCAAGGACCAGGCGGCCGCCGGCGCAGAACTGATCGTGCTCACGGGCGGGCTGTCCGTGGACCCAGACGACCGGACGCGCCAGGGCGTCCGCTGGGCCGGGGCGCGTCAGGTCTTTTACGGCTCCCCGGTTTTGCCCGGGGCCATGTTCCTTTACGCCAAGCTGGGTCCACTCCCGGTGCTGGGGGTTCCGGCCTGCGTATTCTACAATCATCGGACCGTCTTTGACCTCATTCTGCCCCGGGTCCTGGCCGGGGAGAGCCTGACCCGGGCCGAGATCTCGGCCCTGGGCCACGGCGGGCTCTGCCAGCTCTGTCAAAAGTGCACCTTTCCTCACTGCCCCTTTGGCAAGGGCGGGGCCTGAGCCCAGCGGCCGAAGTCCTCATTGAATTGTGGTTGCCTCCTCAGCCTCAGGAGCTATTATGGGGCGAGTCATCTCTAAGGATAGGCCCGATCGCGGGCGGCCGGGGGGTTTGACAAAAAGGAGGCTCGGATGGCCAATTTGAAAGACCTGCCCGTGCTCATCCGCGGCGCCGGTGAAATGGCCAGCGGGGTGGCCCACCGGCTGTGGCGGGCCCATTTCAAAATTTTATTCACCGAAAGACCGGCCCCTCTGGCCGTGCGGCGCACGGTCAGCTTCTGCGAGGCCGTTCACGAGGGCCAGACCGAGGTGGAGGGGCTGGTCGCCAGGCGGGTCGAAAACCTGAGCGAGGCCGAACAGGTCTGGGCCGCCGGCGGCTTGCCAGTTCTGGTGGACCCGGACATGACCTGCCTCAGCCTTTTCAAGCCGGCCGTGTTGATCGAAGCGACCCTGGCCAAGGCGAACACCTGGGGCCTCACCGCCGGCCTGGCGCCGCTGGTGGTGGCCTTGGGGCCTGGTTTCTCGGCGCCCCAGGAGGCTCACTTCGTCGTCGAGACCAACCGGGGACACAATCTGGGCCGGATCATCGAGCTGGGTCAAGCCGAGGCCAACACCGGCCAGCCGGGCAGAATCGAGGGCTACACCTGGCAGAGGGTCTTCAGGGCGCCGCGGGACGGGGTCTTTGACACTCAACGGGCCATCGGCGATCTGGTGGAGGAGGGCGAGGTGGTCGGTCGGGTAGCGGATGAGGCGATCAAGGCCCAGGTGGCGGGCATGATCAGGGGCCTCATCCGGCCGGGCACGCCGGTCACGAGCGGGCTCAAGATCGGCGACGTGGATCCGCGAGGAAGTCGGGCTTTGCCCAATCTCATCTCTGAAAAGGCTCGGGCCATAGGCGGATCGGTGCTGGAGTGCATCCTCAGGGTCCACAATACCTAATTGCGTCCTGGGCCGAGACCTTGAACCTGGGCGGCCGCGATCTGGTCAGCTTCGTCGGGGCCGGGGGCAAGACCTCGCTCATGTTCGCCCTCGCCCTTGACTTGAGCCTGGCCGGCCAACGAGTCATCGCCACCACCACCACCCGAATCTATCGGCCCGAAGGGCCGGTTTTGCTGGAGCCAGACCCCGAGCGCCTCCTGGATAAGATGGCCGGGCGCCTGATTCCAGGGGAGCATTTGACCGTGGCCCGGGGCGAGGAGGAGACGCCGGGCGGCGTGAAGCTCGTGGGCTATGATCCAAAGACCGTGGACGCTCTGTGGCTTCGAGGGGCCGCCGAATTCGTCCTCGTCGAGGCTGACGGGGCCAAGGGGCGGTTTTTGAAGGCCCCCCGGAGTCACGAGCCGGTCATCCCCTCCCAGACCACGGTCCTGGTCGGCCTGGCCGGCTTGGGCGGCTTGGGGCA
This sequence comes from uncultured Thermodesulfobacteriota bacterium, assembly GCA_964466355.1. Taxonomy (GTDB): domain Bacteria; phylum Desulfobacterota; class Desulfarculia; genus CAYXRH01. Next base: position 700 of record CAYXRH010000134.1, on the reverse strand, counting down.
GAGGCTCGACGAGGGGCCTGTCTTCGCCCTCGAAGCCTTTGCTGACCTGACCGGCCTCGAGCGGGGCGATTTGATCGGGCCAAAGGAGGTGGTTCGGCTCGTCACGGCGCCGCAAGGGTTGTTCAAGGGCGCGCCGGAGGGCGCCTGGCCGGTCCTTTTTTTAAACCAGGCGGACCTGCCCGGGGCCGAAGAGGCCGGCCTGGAGGTGGTGCGGCGATTGGCCCAAGAAGGCGCGGGCATGAGAACGGTGATCGGTTCCATCCGCCAAGGGTGGCGGCGGGTCTATGATTTGACTGATCGCTCTTTGGCTGGCCGGGATCTTTGATGTCAGCTCTCCAGGGCGCCAATGACGGCTCTTGAGGACAAGGGCCAAAAGGTGGGCCGGGATTCGGCCAGGTCAAGGAAAAGGGCGGCCCTGGAGGCTGGTTTTAGACGCTTCGCGGCCCGGCCAGAGGCCCGCCTTGGGCTGGGCCTGGTCCTCGGCGGGCTGGTGGTGCTGCTAGCTTATTATCAGCCCCTCGGTCCGGGCCGGATCGTCTTTGAGTCCGGCCAGAGCGGGCTGGCCGCGGCCGGCCCGCTGACCCAGAGCCTGGTCGCTCGCTTTGTTTTTGAGGCCCCGGCGGATGATTTGAGCGGGTTGGGGGTTCGCTGGGCTAATTACTTTCGCGCCAACCAGAACACGGTTTGCCTGGAGCTGCGC
>CAYXRH010000133.1:2916-10270 GCA_964466355.1 uncultured Thermodesulfobacteriota bacterium | reverse complement strand
CGCCACCCGCCACGGCCGGCCCATGGTCGGCGGGGCCACCTCCCGGCTCATCGGCCGACCCCTGGAGACTTATCTCGACCGGGAGGACCTGGACCGGCAGCGGGAGCAACTGATCTTGAGCCGGGTGAAGTACGTCGTCGTGCACAAGCGTTGGGCGGCCCGGAGAAAGGTGGACGTGGCGGCCTATCGGCGGCGCTACGAGCCCATCTACGAGGACCGAGAGAGCATCGTCATGCGGGTCTATTAGACGAGAATTCAAGCCGGAAGCGGACGGGGCTAGTTTTTGGATCGCCAATCAAAATCATCTTTCTTCAGCCGCGCTGGGGGCGCGGTTTGGCTGCTCGGACTGGCGCTGGTTTTTGTGTTCGCCGCTTTCTATATCCACCGCGATTTCGGCGTCACCTGGGACGAGAGACCGCACTATGAATACGGCCTGGCCGTGGCCGATTATTTCATGTCCCAAGGGCAGATTGACAAAGCGGCCGAACATCCGGCCGCGGCCCGGGGCAAGGTCCTGACCTATCCCGGAGAGAGCGGCTACGGGACCATCGTCGATCTTCCGGCCGAGCTTTACGCCCGCTGGCGGGAGCTGGACCTCAAGGGATTCTACGAGGCCAAGCACCTCTTCATTTCCCTGTGGGGCCTGGCCGGAGTCATCTTCGCCGGGCTCATCGCCTGGCGGCTGGGGGGGCCCGAAGCAGGGGTCGTGGCGGCGACGCTCTTGCTCCTCTGCCCGCGCTATTTTGGCCACAGCTTCAACAACCACAAGGACATCCCCTTTGCCGCCGCCCTGACCGCGGTCATCTGGGCCAGCCTGTGGGCCCTGGCCAGGGTGCACCGCCACGGCCGCCTGCCCTGGGCGCGGCTGGGGCTTTTTTTAGGGGTCTGCCTCTTGACCCGGCAGACGGGCATGGTCGGTCCTTTGTTCGCCGCCGCCGGCCTCTTGATCCTCTTCGGCGGCTGGACGATAAACCGGCCTCTGGGCCCAGCCGAACGGCGGCACCCCGAGGAGATAATCTTCCGTCTGTGCTTAAGCTTTCTGGTGGCTTACGGCTGCACTCTGGTCCTTTGGCCCTTCATCCAGCAAAACCCCTTCGAGGGTCCGCTGGCCATCTGGCGCATGATCGCCCAGAGAGAGGCCGCCATTCCGACCCTTTTTGAGGGACGCTTCATCTCCGGGCCGGCGGTGCCCCGCTCTTACCTGGTCGTGTGGTTGTGGCTGACCCTGCCGCCGGTGCTGATTTTGGGCCTCGGTCTCGGACTGGGGCGCGTCGGGGCGGAGGTCGCGGCGGGCCTCAAAAGGTGGCTCGCCGTCCTCAGGCGCTCGGGAGACAGAGGGGAGGCGGACGAAGAGGTGCTCGCTCTGGCCGGCTGGGCCATCTTGGCGGCCTGGACGATCGGCTTGAGCTTTCATCTGATATTGAACTCGGCCCAGCTTTACGACGGCGTGCGTCTTTTTCTTTTCATCATCCCCGGCTTGGCCGTTCTGGCCGGCCTGGGTTGGGCCTGGATTTTAAGACTCGTCAGGGCGCGGGGGAAGTGGGCCCACCGCGCCGCCATCGTCATCCTCGGGCTGGCCATGATGGAGCCGGCCGCGGCCCTGATTCGGCTTCATCCCCTCCAGGCGGTCTATTTCTCGCCCGTGGTCCGGGGGCTCAAAGGGGTGGAGGGGCGGTTTGATTTGGACTACTGGGGCGGTTCGATGGCCCTGGCGGCCCGGTGGCTGTCCGCCTACATCCAAAACGCCGAGGGCCGGATGCTGGTCAGGGTGACCATGCCCTTTGATGCGGCCGTGGTCAACCTCAACGAGAAACTAAAGCCCATCCCCTATGAGCGGGACCAGGACGAGCCGGCCGACTTCTTCATCGGGCTGCGGCGCTGGAGCATGGACAGACTCTTTCCCGAGGCCCCGGTGATCCACTGGGTCAGGCGGGCGGGCGTCGGCCTGGCCGTGGTCAAGCAGCTCCGGCCGGTCGAGGGCCTGCCCTGGCCGCCCCAAGAGACCGAGCCGTGACGTGGCGCTGGTTCCAGGCCTGGCCGCCGTTGGCCTGGGGATCGCTGGCCACGGCCGGGCTTTTGCTTCTCGGATCCTGGCTCGTGCCCGTGCCCCTTAAAGAGATCGGCCCTCCCACCAGAGATACGGGTCAGGTCGAAATCATTCCCCTCCTGGACCAGCGCCAGGCCGCGGGTCGCATTACGGCTCATCGGTCCGGGCTGGTCGGGGTCAGGCTCCGGGTGGCGACCTACATGCGGCGCAACACCTGTCTCTTCCAGGCCGAGTTGATCCAGGACGGGCGAGTGCTGGCCGCGGCCAGCCGCCGGGCCGACTGGTTTCCTGACTTCGGCTGGGTGAGAATGAATTTCTTCACCTTCGGCCCTCACTTGCCGCCCGGTGAATATCAGGTCCGCTTCCAGTGCTTAAAAGCCGGCCCCCAAAACTGCGTGGCCTTATTTGGCCGGGCCGGGGGAGGAGCGATCCTGGAGCCGATCTACCTCGTCAGGACCGAGCCCATCGGGCGCTGGCTGAGACAAAACAAGCCCGATCACGCCAGGCTCCTGAGCGGCCTGATCGTCTTCCTGGCCGCCGGCGGTCTGGTGGTCGGCCTGGGGGCCAGCCTGAGGCGGTCTTGAAACGGAGCTGGTTTTCCCACCCCTTCATCGCGCCCGCCGCCTGGGCCGCGGTCTGCGGCGTGGGTTGGGGGCTGCGTCTGTTGTATCTTTCCCAGCCCTTGCGCTACGATGAGGCGGTCACCTTTCTGGCCGTCGGGGGTTCGTCTCTCGGCGCGGCCCTGTCAGCCTACTCGCCGAACAACCATCTCTTTCACACCTTCTGGCTGCTCCTCTCCACGCGGCTTTTCGGCCCCCAGGAGTGGGCCGTTCGCCTGCCCGCCTTCTTGGCCGGCGCGGCCTTGATTCCCTCTCTGGGCTTTGTGGGGCGGCGAGTCTTCGGCCGCGCGGAGGGCCTTTTAGGCGCGGCCTTGGCTGCTTCCTCGGGCTGGCTGATTTTTTATTCGGTCAACGCCAGAGGCTACAGTCTGGCCGTTTTGTGTCTGGTGTGGAGCTTTTACGCCGCCTGGAAGGAGCTCAAGGGGGCGGGGGTCTGGTGGGGCTGGGCGGCCGGCCTGGGGGCCGGTCTGGCCGTGGCCGCGGTGCCGACGATGCTCTGGCCAGTCAGCGGCCTCTGGCTGGCCGTGGGCGCGGTCAAGGCCCCCTGGCCGCAGAGGTTGAGCCGCCTGATCCGCCTGGGCCTCGCCGTCGGCCTGGCCGGTGGAGCCTGGTACCTGCCGGCCGTTCTCAAGGACGGTTTGGACCCCCTCTTGAAAAATCCCCACGTCGCCCCGGTCGGTCTGGCCGCGGCGTTGGGTTCCATGCCGCCGCAGGTCATCGAGGTCGCCAAAAACATCTGGCCCCTCATGGACCTCGGCTGGTTCAGCGCGGCCTTGATCGTGGCCGCGGCGGCGATCATCCTGTGGCGTCGGCCGACGCTCGAGGAAAGGTTTTTACTGTTTTTGCTAATTTGGCCCTTCTTTCTGGAGCTGATCCAGCGCGTGCGGGCCCCGGCGCGGAGCTTCTTGTTCCTGACGCCGCTGGTCTACTTTTTGTGGCTCAGGGCCGCGCCCAAAACCTGGCGGGCCGGGGGTTCGCCGTTGAGGCTGGCCGGGTTGGCCCTGGGCCTGGTTCTGGCCGCCGGAGGGTTTTTAGCGGCCACCAAAACCATCCCCTCCCTGGCGGAGACCGGGCTGAGCCCCCACGCGCCCCAGGTGGCCGCCTTTCTTCAGGAAAAAGCGGGGCTGGCTTCAGGGGACAGGGTCGTGGCCGACGTGCCTGACGACGCGCCCCTGACCTTTTATCTGGTCCGGCGCGGGTTCGGCGGCGAGGTGATACTGCCCCGCGGCCGGCTCGAGGGCGGGCGCATCTTTGTCCTGGAAGGCCCGCGCAACTCTTACGATGATCTGACGCGGCGCTGGCCCGGCCTGGCCCAACGCCGGCGGAAGGAGATGGCTTCCTGGGACGGGTGGCGGCTGTGGCGGCTGAGGTGAGGCTGAAGGAAGGACCTCAAGAATCAGGAGGGCGCTGGCGGATGAGCTGCGGCGGCAGAAGTCCCTTTTGATAATATTTCTTCATGGCGGTGTGTTCTTTGAGCCGGATCAGACCGCCCCAGGCGAGGAAACTGTTTTGAGGCTGTCCCTTCAAGACGGCGCTCAGAGCGGCCTGGGAGTAATAATTGAGGGGGATGAACCGCTGGGCCCAGTTGGCCATCGGGGGCAGGGCCAGTTGAAGAGCGGCCAGGCCGCAAAAGGCGGCCAAAGCCAGCCGGCGGCGGCTCAGGAGGCCGATGAGGTCCACCTCGCGCATCAGCAGAAAGGCGGGCAGCCAGATCCGGGCCAGGATGCGGCTGGTGTCGCTGGCGACCAGGAGCTGGCTCAAGGGCACGAGCCAGCCCACGGCGGCGAAGACGAGGGCCCGCCTCAAAGCTCCGGGGCCCTGGCGGCGGGCTCGGCTGAGGAACAAGCCCGTCACCGCCGCCAGGGCGAACCAGAGCATGCCCCCGGCGTAAAACAAGCCCAACAGGCCGCCGCTCGTGTGGGCCAGGGTTTTGAGGGGGTGGAGAAGGTAGGAGATGTAGATCGACCCGGAGTCCACCGGAATGACGCGGTGATTAAAGGCGTGGACGACCAGCGGCAGCCAGCCGGCGAACACGGCAGCCCAGTAAGCCGCCGCTCTCTTGAAGCCGAAGCGATGCCACGTCCAGGCGGCCAAGACGCTCACGCCCAGGATTGAGGCCTCGTGATTCAAGACGGCCAGCAGGGAGAGGCCGGCCGCGGCCGCTGTTCTGGGGAGGGAAAAGAGCGGGGCCTTGATCATCCAAAAGGCCATCAGGAGCAGGGCGTAGGTGACCACGTCGTTGTAACCGGCGAAAAAGTTGGTGCAAAAGACGACCTGGTTGAAGGCGAACAAAACGCTCAAAGCCACCAAGCCCAGCCACCACAAACCCCGAGCGGCGGGGCGCGGGTCGGTTTTGACGAGGCCCTTGAGGAGAAGAAACAGCCAGATGAATTGAAAGAACTGGAGCGTGGCCAGGTACTCCAGCTCGCTGAGCATGAACGTCCGGCAGACGGTCCCCAGGAGCGTTCGGGGCTGGAAGGAGTCGAACAGGCTGACGCGGTAGTAATGCCAGCCGTAGCCGATCAGCTCCTGGTTCAAGGGGACCCACCAGAGCGCCCCCCAGACCAGCCCCCCGGCCAGGAGCAAGAGGGCCAGATCAAGCCGCGTCGGACGGCGCCGCCACCAGAACAAAGCCGCCAAGGACAAGATAAAGCCCAGAGCCAGGGCGGTCTTCCAGGGACCGAAGACGCCGGACCACCTGGCCCGGAAGAGGGGTTGGCCCGGGCGGCGGTCCTGTCCGACGAAATGATGCCCCTCCCGGCAGCCGACTAAGCCCAGGCAGGTGCTCACATCAGCGTCGGGCGAGGAGATCTCCACGGCGAAGAGGCGACCGGCCGACCAGCGCTGTTTCGGAAACTTGAAAACGTGAACGCCCCAGTCAGCCACTTCGGCCGCCGGGATGCTCTGGCGGGCGGTCAATCTGGCCCTGGCGCGGTCGCGGGGCCAAGAAAGCCCCTCGGCCAAGCGATAGAGGGACAGGGTGAGGCGGCTGGGGTTGGTCCGCAGATAGGTCACCATGACCACCTCCACCGCCTCCAAGCCGTTCCCCTGGGCCTCGAAGGTGAAGCTCAAGGGTGGGCCGGCCAGGACGGGGTGGAGAACCTCCCGACAGGGGGACAGATTCAGCGGCGGCTTGGGCGGCGGCGGCTTCAGGGCCCAGGCCGCGGCCACGAGGGCCAGGCCGAGCCCGAGAAGCGCCGGCGACCACCTTCGGCCCGGCCAAAGGTCTTTCCGCCGGCTTGAGGAGGACTCGGCGTTTTGTTTGTCTTGGGTCACGGATCGCCTTTCAGGGCTGACCATAGCTCACCCATCGTGCGGGCGTCAACGAGGCCGAAAGCTAGGCGCCATGCCGGTTGAAGCGCTTGGGCAAGTGTGTTATTCAGGGTGCGCCGGCATCGAGAGCTAGGGCGCGGGTGCTGGCGTGTTCAAGCAAATCAATCGGTTAGGTGATCATGCGCTGGTCATGTGATTGAGAAAGCGGAGCTTTATTCTCTGCAAGCGAGCAGGTGACATGGAATTCATCGACCTCAAAAGGCAGTATCAGATTCATCGAGAAGCTTTGAACCGGGCCGCGGTGGAGGTTCTCCAGTCAGGCCGCTACATCAACGGGCCCCAGGTGGCGGAGCTGGAGGAAGCGCTGGCCGGATTCGCGGGCGTGAAACAGGCCATCGGGGTCGGCTCGGGCACCGACGCCTTGATGGTGGCCTTGCTGGCCCTGGGGCTGAGATCCGGGGACGAGGTCATCTGCCCCAGCTTCACCTTCATCGCCGCGGCCGAGATCGTGGCCGTGTTGGGCGGCCGGCCGGTCTTCGTCGATGTCGAGCCGGCCACCGGAATGATCGAGCCCGCGGCCGTCGAGGCGGCCGTGACCTCCAGGACCGTGGGCGTCATCCCGGTGGACCTCTTTGGTCAGTGCGCCCGCCTGGAAGAGATCGAGGCCACGGCCCAGCGCCACGGGCTGTGGGTCGTCGAGGACGCGGCCCAATCATTTGGCGCCGAGCGTTTGGGGCGGCGGGCCGGAGCCTTCGGCCAGATCGGGGTCACCTCCTTCTTTCCGGCCAAGCCCCTCGGCTGCTACGGCGACGGCGGCATGATCTTCACCGATGACGCCGACCTGGCCGAAAAGACGCTCGCCATCAGAACCCACGGCCAGAAGGGCCGCTACCAGCACCTTTATCTGGGCCTGAACGCCCGCCTGGACACCCTCCAGGCGGCCTTCCTTTTGGTCAAGTTCAGCTTCTTTGAAGAGGAGATGAATTCAAGGCAGCGGGCGGCCGAGGTTTACGAGGCGGCCTTGTCCCCCTTGCCCGGCATAGAGACGCCAGTCCTTCTGCCGGGCAACACCTCGGTCTGGGCGCAATACACCCTCAAGGCCGAGGACCGCGACGGCCTGGCGGCGCACTTGAGCGCCCAGCAAATCCCCACGGCCGTCCATTACCCCGTGCCGCTGCACCTCCAACCGGCCTTTAAAGAGCTGGGTTACGAGCCAGGGCGACTGCCCGCCTCCGAGAAGCTGAGCCAAAGGGTCCTCTCCCTGCCGATGCATGCCCATTTGACCGAGGCGGAGCAGGGCCAAGTCATCGAGGCCGTCAACGCCTTTGCCCTCAAAGAATGAGTTGAACGCCTCGGGGCGCGCCGGCGAAACCGCGGCCCGGGTGGCCAAGAACGCCCTGTGGCTCTCCGCGAA
>CAYXRH010000133.1:0-2906 GCA_964466355.1 uncultured Thermodesulfobacteriota bacterium | reverse complement strand
CCCCCCGGGTGGGGTCCAAGATTTTGGCCCTGCCGCTGGTGATCATTTTAGCCCGGAAACTGGGGCCCGGCGGGTTCGGCCAGTGGGCCTTGATCAACTCCATCGTCATCATCCTGGCCCAGGCGGCCGACGGCGGCTTTCAGACTCTGACCGTGCGCGATCTGGCCCCCCGACCCCTGAAGGCCGGCGCCTACTTTCGCAAAACCTTGAAGGCGCGGTTTTTTTTGAGCGCCCTGGCCGGCGCGGGGTTGATCGTCTGGGCCGTGGTCGGCCCGGTGGCCGAGACGCCGGCCTGGCTTTATCTTTGGGGGGCGATTCTGCTCTGGCCCGAGGCGTATCTCCGGGCCGGCCAAGCCGTCTTGACCGCGGCGGAGCGGATGGACCTCACCTCGGGCTTGAGTCTCATTCAGGCGGCGGCGGCCCTCCTCTTTGTCGGGGCGGCGGTCTGGTGGGGGGCCGGTCTCGTGGGGGCCCTGGCCGCCCTGGCCGCGGTCAACCTGGCCGCGGCCCTGGGCATGTTCCGCTTGGTCAAACCCTTTTTAAACACCCTGGAGCCGGAGTCCAAATCCCCCTGGCAGCTCTTCGTGACCGCCTTTCCCTACGGCGTTCTTTCGCTGCTGGCCATTTTGTACTTCCGCGTGGACGTGATCATGCTGGCCGGCTTGAGGGGCGCCGCAGCGGCCGGGGAATACAACGCCGCCTACAGGCTTTTCGAAGCCGGATTGATCGTCTCCCTGGGGCTCGGGGCGGCCTTGTTTCCGCTGATGGCCCGCCAGTTGGCCGCCCGGGAGATGGATGGCCTCCTGGCCAGCTGGCGCCAGGCCGCCCGTGTGCTGACGATCATTTCCACCCCGGCGGCGGCGGCGGCGACCTTTTTCGCCGTCCCCCTGATGGTGCTTTTGTTCGGACCGGCCTACGCTGACTCAGGCGCCGTGTTGACGGTCCTCGCCTGGTCCTGGGTTCTCTTTTTTTTGACCGCCCCTTTGGGCAACTTTCTGGCCGCTTCGGACCTGATGCCCAGATTCCTGCCTTTCGCCGCGGCCAACACCGGTCTCAACGTCGGCCTCAACCTGTGGCTGATTCCCCTCTTTGGGGCCATGGGCGCGGCCGCGGCCACCCTGGTCTGCGAGGCGGTGAGCCTGGTCATTCAGCTTTTCTTTGTCCGGCGCATCATCGGCTCGTGGCTTCCTTTGACCGGTCTAGTGATCAGGCCGGTCTTGGCCGGGCTGGCTTCTTGTCTGTACTGGGCCTTGCCGCCCACGAAAGGCTGGCCTTTGGCCCTCAACCTTGTCATCGGGCTCGGCCTTTACGGTCTGGTTTTGGTGCTGATCAAGGGGGTCACGATCGAGGATTGGCGCTTGATCCGCCGGGTGACCCAGCGCTGGCTGGCGCCAGCGACGAGTTAGAGCGAGGCGAGGACGGATGAGTCAAAGGATCTTGATCACCGGCGGGGCCGGGTTCATCGGCTCCCACCTGGTCGACGCCCATCTGGCGGCCGGTTTTGAAGTCCGGGTCCTGGACAGTCTCGAGCCCCAGGTCCACGGCCCCGCAGATCACTGGCCCGAGCATCTCGATCCCCGGGCCGAGCGGATCAAGGGCGACGTGCGTTCGAGGGCCGATTGGGAGCGGGCCTTGGCGGGCGTTGATTTCGTCTCCCACCACGCCGCGGCCGTGGGCGTGGGGCAGTCCATGTACCAGATCGAGCGCTACATGGCCGTCAACACCACGGGCACGGCGGCTCTCTTGGACGTCCTGGCCCGGCAGCGATCCCGCCTAAAGAAGCTCATCGTCGCCTCTTCCATGTCCATCTACGGCGAAGGGGCCTACACTTGCCCGGCCGACGGGTTGAGCCATCCCGAGATCAGAGAAAAGGATCAGCTGACCGCCCGCCAGTGGGAGTTTTTCTGCCCGCGTTGCGGCGGGCGATTACAACCAATCCCCACCACCGAAGAAAAACCCCTCCGCCCGACCTCGTTTTACGCCTTGTCCAAGCAGGACCAGGAAGTCATGACCCTCCTTTTTGGCCGGGCCTACAACGTGCCCGTGGTCGCTTTGCGCTACTTCAACGTCTACGGCCCGCGCCAGGCCCTCTCCAATCCTTACACCGGCGTGGCGGCCATCTTCTGCGGGCGGCTGCTGAACGGGCAGCGGCCCATGATCTTTGAAGACGGCCTCCAGTCGCGCGACTTCGTCCACGTCAAGGACATCGTCCGGGCCAACCTGCTGGCTCTAGAAAACCCCGCGGCCGACGGCCGGGTCTTCAACGTCGGCACGGGCCGGGCCTTGAGCGTTTTGGACATGGCCCAGGCTCTGACGAGCCACCTGGGGTTGGATTTGCAGCCCGAGATTTTGGGCAAATACCGCGAGGGGGACGTGCGGCACTGCTTTGGCGACGTCTCCCGGATCAAAAGAATTCTGGGCTTCGAGGCCGAGATCTCCTTTGAGGCCGGGGTGCCGGATCTGGTGAGCTGGGTTAGAGACCAGCAAGCCCAGGACAAGGTCGACGAGGCCAGGCTGGCCCTGGAGGAGCGGGGGCTTGCCTGGTGAAAGGGCTTGGATGTCGCGGGTCTTGATCATCTGCGGCGATCTGCCGCCCTTTCCCGGACACCCCGGCTCCGGGGCCGGGCTGCGGGCCCTCGGCCTCGGTGAGGGGCTTTTGTCCAAGGGGCACGAGGTCATCTGGGGCGTACCCCAGGCGGCCCTGCCCCCCGGCGGGCCGCCGCCCGAGGCGGCCGGACAGGCCTTTCAAAGGGAGGCCTTGAATGACTTCATCGGCCAAAGGAAGCCCGACGTGGTCGTTTTTCAAGGCTGGGCCCTTTTGTATGGGCTTAAGCCCATTGAAATTCCGACGGTCATCGACCTCCACGGCCCGGCGCTCATCGAGACGCTCTATCAAGGCTCTGCGG
>CAYXRH010000132.1:0-10309 GCA_964466355.1 uncultured Thermodesulfobacteriota bacterium | reverse complement strand
CTTCTTCTATCAGCCGCTTAACTATTCGTTCGATCACAAAGGAAAAATGGTATCACTTGCCCTTGTCGGCCGGGGGGATGATCTCCCGACCGTTTTTGAAGGTGGGGTAGACCCAGCCGCCGGGCACAAACCCCGCCTCGGGTGCCACCAGATCCTGGTACATCCCTGGACGCCGGTCCTTGAGGTAGCCGTGCCCTGGCGCCGGGTGGGTGCGGCCGTAGAAAGCGGGGACGATGTCGGCGATGATCATCGTGTCCTGCTGGTGGCTGGCGGCGACGATGACGTCACCGTGAGGCCCGCAGACGATGCTGTTGCCCCGATAGTGCCAGCTGTCGCCGCCCCTGGTCTCGTAGCCGCAGCGGTTGGAGTAGGCGAAGAAGATGTTGTTGGCGTAAGCGTAGGCCGGGATCAGCAGGCGGGAGATGTCTGGATAGGGCACTTCGCTGCGCTGGCCGTCGGGCAGGGTGTAGTAGCAGTCGGCCGCGGTGGGGCCGACGATCAGCTTGGCGCCCTTGAGAGCCAGAATGCGGCTCAACTCAGGGAACTCACACTCGTAGCAGTTCAGAACGCTCACCGGAAAGTCGTTGATCCTGAAAACCGGGCAGAGCTGATCCCCGAAGTGCCAGTTGTCGCGCTCTTGGAGGCCGTAGAGGTGGGTCTTTTTGTAGCTGACGATGAGAGCGCCGTCCTGGTCGATGACGGCGATGCTGTCGTAGTAGCGTTGGCCCTTCGGGCTCTCGACCTTCTCGGCGTAGGGCACGATGAGGGCCAGGCGATGCTCCTTGGCCGTGCGGCGGCAGAAGGTGATGGCCGGACCGTCCTGGAGCTGGGCCGCTTGGCGCGCCTGGTCAGGGCTCAAGGTGTAGCCGGGGATGTAAAGCTCGGGGAAGCTCAAAAGCTGGACCCCGTGTTTTTTGGCCTCCTCGACCGCCTTTGCCAGGCGTTCGAGGTTCTGGGGGGTGGCCCCGGGGCCCCAGGCGGCCTGGGCCTGGTAGACGCCCAGGCGCAGGCCCTCTCCGGAAGCCGGCGGTTGGCCGTAGATGCTCATCTTGAACATGAGCTGGCGGTAGCTGTCCATGACTCTCTGGTCGTACTGGGGCGTGCAGCAGTCCGGCGTCGTCTGGGCCTCGAGGATGTCCAGCGGGCCGAAGAGCACCAGGACCACGAGCAAGATCATTAATTTTTTCATTATCTCCCTCCTCCTATCTTGAGGTGAGCCTGTCTACTCGCGGCCGCTTTGGCCCTTCAGGGCGTGCTCCTGCCAGGAGGGTCGGCGGCGCGTCATGATGATGAAAGGCGCGGCCAAGAATATGACCACCCCGCCCACGATCACGCCGGTGTAAAGGGCGGGGCTGCCCACCGGCAGCTCGGAGGGCGGAAAAAAGCCGACGATGAAGGCGAAGAGCACCGCCGCCAGACCGACCGCGCCCACCAGCCACATGCCCAGGTTGCCGCCGGGCACCTTGTATTCGCGGTGGACTTGGGGTCTGGTGTAGCGCAGGCGGATGGCCGAGGCGTAAAGCAGGACGTACATGACCAGATACAGGTTCACCGTCAGGGCGGAGATGATGTAAAAAGCGGTGCTCACCGAAGGCATGATCACGTACAGCAGGCTGGTGAGGGTGACGATGGCCCCCTGGACGATGAGAATGTGGGTCTGGACGCCGTTTTTGTTGACGTGCTGCAGCCAAGGCGGCAGGTGGCCGTCCTGGGCCGTGGCCAAGAGACCCTTGCTCGGGCCGGCGATCCAGGCCACCACGCCGCCCAAGGCGCCGAAGGCGGTCAAGACGCCCAAGAGCGGCAGGAGCCATTTGAGGCCGTAGGGACTTAGAAGATCGTTGAAGCCCTGCATGATGCCGGCCGTGAGGCTGATGGAAGCGTGGGGCACCACCGCCGCCACGGACAGGGAGCCCAGGGTGAAGACGACGATGATGATGATCATGGCCAGGAAGATGGCCTTGGGGTACTCTGTCTTGGGATTTTTCAGCTCCCGCACGTGCACCGCGCCCACCTCCATGCCGGCGAACAAGAGGACGATCCCGGCCAGAAAGGCGATGTTGTTGAAGCTGGAGAGGTCAGGGAGGAGGGGGTGCGGGGTCTTCAAAAACTCGACGGGCTTGCCCGAGGCGGTCCAGATCAGGCCCAGGAGGATGATCAGGGCGGCCGGGACGATGGTCCCCAGGATGACGCCGGCGCTGGTCAGCTTGCCGGTCGTTTTCATGCCCCGGAAGTTGACCAAGGTGGCCCCCCAGTAAACGATCAAGACCACGGCCACGTTGAAGTATTTATTGTTGGCCAGCTCCGGGGAGAGAAAGAGATAGGACAGGCACCCGGCGGCGAAGCCGAGCACGGTCGGATACCAGCACGTGTTCTGAATCCATTGCAGCCAGATGGCCGCGAAGCCCCACCTCGGGCCGAAGGCCTCGCCGACCCAGCGATAGACGCCGCCTTTCTGGGGCCAGCCGGTGGCCAGCTCGGCCGAAACCAGAGACACCGGCAACAGAAAGAGCACCGAGGCGAAGAGGAGGTAGAAGATCATGGTCATCCCCTCCTCGGCCATCATGGGCAGTCCCCGCAGGCTCATGACCGCGGCCACGTTCATCATCGCCAGGGTGAAGACGCTCAAGCCGACCTTGGTCTTGCCGCTCATGGATACCTCCTGGGCCTAGATCGTCCGCCCGGAAAAGTTTTTTGCCTGGTCTTATACCAATTGGCTATCATTTAAATAAGTTAGTATTTTGGATTGGTTGTTCGAACGAATTTGAGGGTGAGGGTCACAGACTTTGGCTTTTGGTAAGGAGAAGCGGCCCCGCCTAAAGAAGAATTCGACTCGGGGCCGCGTGAAAGCGAGTCTTAATCCTGTCCGAACCCTCGACCTGAAGTGAGAACAACCAACCAAAATTACACCCTTGAAAGTAACTCGGTCTCCGTCTCGTCCGGCCGGCGGACGCCCGATCAATCAACAGATGCGGTGCTTTTTGCCCTTGCCCGGATGGCGGCGCCTGGGCCTGTCGCGCTCCAGGCGCTCGACGGCCTGGGCCACGTCATCGGTTAGGGTCTCGGCCATGTCCCGGGAGAAGTTCTCCTTGACGACGACCCTCATCACGGCGACGTCCTGGGCGTCGGGCGGCAGGGTGTAAGCCGGCACCATCCAGCCGCGCTGGCGAAGCAGCTCCGAGATCTGGAACACGGTGTAAGCGGAGTCGTCCTTTAGAGTGAGGACCACCACCGGCAGGTAGTTGACGTCGGTCAAAAGCTCGAACTTGCCCAGGCTCAAGAGCTGCTCCTCCAGGTAGCGGGCGTTGTCCATGATGTTGTTTATGATCTCGGCGTAGCCGCGCTGGCCCAGACGCAGGAAGTTGTAATATTGGAGGACGACCTGGGAGCTGGCCCGGGAAAAGTTGAGGCTGTAGTTGCTCATCTCGCCGCCGAGGTAGTTGATCTTGAAGATCAGCTCCTCGGGCAGGTCTGACTCGTCGCGGAAGACGAGCGAACCCATGCCCGGGTAGACGAAGCCGTATTTGTGGTTGGAGACGTTGATGGAGCGGACCTGTTCGAGACGGAAGTCCCACTCCACTTCGGGGTGATTGAAGGCCATGACAAAGCCGCCGCTGGCGCCGTCGACGTGAATGGGGATGTCCCAGCCCTTGTCCTTTTTGACTTGGAGCAGCAGCTCGTTGAGACCCTTGAAGTCGTCGTTCTGTCCGGTGAAGGTGGTGCCGACCACGCCGCCCACGGCGCAGGTGTTCTCGTCTATCAGCGGCGCCACGTCCGCGGGGCCGACGGTGTACTGGCCCGGCTTGAGGGGGATGACGCGCCTCTCCACGTCGAAGTACAGGGCGAACTTCTCCCAGCAGCTGTGAACGTCGGCCCCGAAGACGACGTTGGGCTTGGAGTCGTCCTCGCCTCGGGCCCGCCGCCTCTTTTTCCAGGTCCACTTGTGGGCTAAAAGCCCGAGCATGATGGCCTCGGAGGAGCCCACCGTGGCCGTGCCCACGGGGTGGGCGTTCGCCGGAGCGTTGAGCAGGCGGGCGAGCATGTTTATGACCCGGCGGTGGATGAGGCCAGTCTGGGGATACTCGTCCAGGTCGATGAAGTTGACGTTGGCCGTGTCCAGGAGCAGCCGGTCGGCCTCGGGCTCCATCCAGGTGTTTACAAAAGAGGCCGTATTCAGGCAGGGGTTGCCGTCGAGGTTGAGTTCGTCCCTGATGAGCCGGTAGGCGGCGTCGGCCGGCATGCCCTTTTCGGGGATCTGGTGTTTGGGCACCGGCTCGGAGAAATAGCGGGTGGAGTAAGTCGTGGAGTGCCCTCGATCAGAGTCAGTGATCTGGTCCAAGACCACTTTTGTGATTAACATGCTGCTTCCTCCTCTAAGGAGAGATTGTTTATTTTTAAGGGTTTGATTAACTTGTTCGCCGAATGGACGCAACCAATTGTCAAACATGATAGCTCTTTTTAGAAATGAAAACAACAGGTGCCGCGCCAGGAGAGAATCCACCCCATGTTCCGCCAAGGGCGGACAGTGGCTTGATTCGCCTCGAGGCGGCCAGAAGCTTTATGGACCGATCTCCTCCCGGACGAGCTTAAAGGCAAAACAACCCAAGTATTGTACATGGTTAGCTTAGTATAAAAATAATGCTCTGGCCCGCCTCTTGCTTTTTGGGCCGTCGAAAGGTAAATCAGCCCGGAAATGAATGGAGTGAGGGCTTCCCAGAAGCGAGGCCGAGGCTTTGATGGACGAAAAGAAAGTCATGATTTGCCGAAGCCGCCCGCCAGCTCTTCTGATTTTGGCCCTGATGGCTCTCTTTTCAACTTCCTGCCACACCGCGGCTGTTTACACCCCTTACACAGGCCAGGCGGCGGGGGTCTATCCGGGCGAGCACTGGCCAAAGGCTTCCACTCCCGAGCAGCTCGGCTGGTCATCACCAAAGCTGGCCCGGGCGCGGGCCTACGCCGAGCGGATCGGCTCGGCGGCGGTGATGATCGTGGACGACGGCGTGGTGGTCGACGCCTGGGGCGAGGTGACCCGCAACTTTGGGTGCCACTCCATGCGCAAGAGCCTCCTCAGCGCCCTGATAGGCCTTCACGTGGCCGAGGGAGGCCTCAATCTGTCAAAGACGCTGGCCGAGCTGGGCATCGACGACCTCGAGCCTTCGCTCAGCCCTCTCGAAAAGCGGGCCACTATGGACGATCTCATCAAGGCCCGCTCCGGGGTCTATCACCCCGCCCTGGGGGAATCCAGGAGCATGAAGGCCGAGAGGCCCGCCCGGCACAGCCACGCCCCAGGGACCTTCTGGTACTACAACAACTGGGATTTCAACGCCCTGGGCACCATCTTCGGACAGGAGACCGGCCAGGGGATCTTCGAGGATTTCGAGGAGCGCATCGCCCGGCCGCTCCAGATGGAGGACTTCTCGGTCCAGAACTGCAGATATAGGACCGCGGCCGATTATCAGGGTCGCTGGAACGCCGCAGAATCGACTCATCGCTATTATCTTTTCCGGATGAGCGCCCGGGACCTGGCCCGCTTCGGGCTCTTGTTTCTGCGGCGAGGCCGCTGGCAGGAGAGGCAGATCATTACGGCGCCGTGGGTGGCCCAGAGCACGGCCGCCCACTCCCAAATCGGCCCTGACAAGGGCTACGGCTACATGTGGTGGACCGGCGTCAGGGAGGGGCTCTTCCCCTTTGTCAGGGTCAAGGAGCACAGTTATTGCGCCGCGGGCTACGGCGGTCACAGGCTCATCATCCTGCCCTACCGCAAGCTGGTCGTGGTCCACCGGGTCGACACCGACCAGCCCCGGAGGTCGGTCGACCAGGGCCGAATCGGCCGCCTGCTGTGGCTCATCCTGGACGCGGCCGGGGAGAAGGGCATCGGCGCGGCGCCGTTGATCGAGGCGGCCCAAGGAATCCGGCTCACCGAGGAGAGTTTTGGCCAGCTTTTGGGCAAGGCGCGGCGCGTCTACACAGAGGCGGGCGGCCAGATCAAGTCGTACTTCCAGGATGGCACGATGACCGCCCGAGAAGCCGGGTCCGGGCGATTGACGGATCAGGGCCGCTGGTGGTTTGAAGGCCCAAATTTTTGCCTGCAGTGGCGAAACGCCTCTCACGGTCAGAAAATCTGTTATCTTCTGGTCGTGGATGAAGAGTTCATCAAAGTCTTTGACCTTCACGGCGATCTGATCGATAAGTTCGGCTATCGCCTCGATTAAGTTGATAGGGACAACGCCCGGAAGGCGAGATGAGAGCGCTCCCGGCGCCTTGTGCATCGTGGGGGAGTGTGACAGAATAATAACTTAAGCTTCAAGAAGTTTTCGGCTTTCTCTTTTGACCGCGCTCGGCCCTTCAATCACTGCTTTAATTAAGCTCGAAGCCCTTTCACCCCTTCCCGGCCTGAAACCCAAATCTTGACCAGGGGGATACCATGTCTGTTCCCTGTCCCAAACCCGAGGGTGAGGCGGGGTTGATTGTGAGGATTTAGGATAGATGATTACGGCCACGTCAGAGATAAGACGAGGATCAAGAGGGCTGGGCCTTGATCTGCGCCAGCCGGGAGCGGCCGCCCAATGAATTGACCACGGGGAGAAGGACCTCAAAAAATTAGACGGGAAAATGGTTGCTTTTAGGGTGGATGGCGGTATAACAATTAAGTAGCTGAAGTTCAAGCCCAAGAGCGAAACGGTTGAGAGGGTCATATCAAGGTCGTTGTCAAGGTGGCCTACCATGGCAGAAGATGGTAGATCCATGTGGCCTTTAGTATCTTGAGAATCAATGGAAGAAGCTAATCACCCAATAGAAGAGGATTCCATGAAATCAAAAGTGATTTCATTTGATACAGCCGTTTGTTCATTAAAAGCTATAAAAATGGCTGCACACGATATGGCCAATGAAGCCAGTATTAAGATTGACATTGCGGAGAAGGATAAAATAATTGTTACACTAAACAAGCAAACAGATTACTCTATGAGTATTGACGATATTGCTAATTATTTTTATAAATTAGCGATAGAACATCAGATTCGTATTGAGATTGAAGAGGAATATAGAATCATAAGACAGATAATTGTTGCTCAGGCATTCCACCCCTGTGAAAACCTTCAAGATATTGTAGCCTTATTGAAAAAATGAGAAAATCATATGCATTTCTGCCATTCAGGTTTTTACGAAAAAACGGCAAAGTTCTGCTTGTAAATGATATTGGTGACTACCATTTTTTAAATGAAAATGTTTTTCAAAGTTTCATCAATAAAGAACTTCCGACTGACAGCAAGGAATTCCTAGATATAGAATCTAAATTCATGGCGTACCGAGGAAATCTTCCGCAGATTATAGATATTCTATCCATAAGGTATCGTACTAAAAAGCGTTTCTTATATGATTTTACATCACTGCACATGTTCGTAATAACGCAGCGCTGCAATCAGAAATGTGTTTACTGTCATGCATCGTCGATAGATGAAAATGCAGAGAAAAAATATGATATGGATGCGGTCACAGCAAAGAAATGCGTTGAGTTGGCATTTGCAAGTCCGTCACCGAAAATTAAAATAGAATTTCAAGGTGGGGAACCACTGTTGAACTTCAAGACAATAGAAGTAATCGTTGGCTATGCAAATGAAATCAACCAGACTAAGTTAAAAGAGCTTGAATTTGTAATCTGTACCAACCTAATAGCTATATCAGATTACCAAATAAAATTTTTAAAGGCAAATGGTATAACTATATCAACGAGCCTTGATGGACCCGAGGACATTCATGACACGTGCAGAAAAACAAGAAGTGGAACTGGAACCTATCGTAAGGTAAAGGAAAACATTTCTTGGGTCATGGAAGAAATAGGTCACAACAATGTATCAGCTCTGCTGACAGTTACACCATACAATCTCCAAAGACTGTGTGAGGTAGTAGATGAATACCTTGAGTTGGGACTTAACTCAATATTCATAAGAATGATTAATCCTTATGGGCGTGTACTCCAAAATTCCTCCAACCTCACCTATAGGGTTGATGAATTTATCAAAAGGTATCACGATGCATTACAGTACATTATTAGGTTGAACCTTGAAGGTATTTTCTTTCCAGAAGAATTTGCAGCACTTCTTCTGACAAAGATTCTAACTCCTTTTTCAACTGGGTTTGTAGATCTTCAATCGCCTACAGGCGCAGGAATAAGTGGAATCATTTACGAGACAAATGGAGATGTATTTATGGCTGATGAGGCCAGAATGCTTGCAAAAATGATCGGTGACAAAACTTTCTGTTTAGGAAATGTGCACAGTAACACTTGGGAAGAAATGTTCTGCGGTGAACGAATAAAAAAGGTAATCGAAGATTCATGTATAGAATCCAGCTCTGGATGTGCGTGGTGTGTTTACCAGACCTATTGCGGAAGCGACCCTGTAAGGAACTACATACAGTACGGAGATTTTAAAGTGCATGCACCACATAGTGAGTTCTGCCAAAAGCACCGCGCTATATTTGACATCATATTCAACTACTTGCGACAAGCTAACACTGAGATACAAGACGTGTTCTGGTCCTGGATAACAAATAGAAACCTCTCTGACGTTAAACTTTAAAACAAGATATAGAAACAATGCGACACTTCAATCATGATGCCAGCATTGGAAGCTCAATAATCTGGAAGGTCATCTCTAAAGTAGAACAAAACAGGGGCACAATAAAGTATCTGGGAAGAGTTGGAGGAGAAAAACTTTTTACACGAAAAGCAGTACATCGGGCAACTCAAGAACTACAAGTCACAGTTGAGGGCACGATACTGGAGGAAGGAGACATCGCCCTGCTAGAATCTCAAGGGCGGGGTACGATTTTGTACGAAGCTGCGTCCAAATCGAACGCGTTATTGGTAACGGAACGGTGTAACTGCCGGTGCATTATGTGCCCGCAGCCCCCCAGGAATGATGAACAAGACAATGTAGCTATTTCACTAGAAGTCATTTCTCTGATTGATACAGAAACAAAGGTGCTCGGGATAACTGGCGGTGAGCCCACGCTGGTCTGGGCCGGCCTGATGAGAATATTAGAAGCATGCAGGGATAGGCTCCCAAAAGCCCGCATTGAACTGCTGACCAATGCAAAAGTTTTAAAGGACTACTCAAAAGCGCAGGCCCTGGCAGATGCAGGATCAGGAGCCCTGATGGCATGCATCCCAATATATGCAGATACTAGCCAACAGCATGATAAAATAGTGTGTGCTTCGGAGAGTTTCTGGGACACTCTTGAAGGTATATACAATCTTGAACGTGTAGGCTTAGCGGTTGAAATTCGAACTGTTATTATCAAACAGAACTTCAACAGGCTGCCTGCCTGGGCTGAGTTTATATATAAAAACTTTACATTCGCATCCCACATTGCGCTAATGGGAATCGAACCAACAGGGATAGCCAGAGAGAATCTTGAAGAAGTGTGGGTCGACCCAATAGATTATATGCCGGCACTGGAAGAGGCAGTAAAGGTACTTCATAGACGTAATATGAATGTTTCTATTTACAACCACCAACTCTGCATCTTGCCTGAACAACTTAGAAAATTTTCAAAAAAAGCTATTTCTGAATGGAAAAACATATTCATGCAAGAGTGTGAAAATTGCAAGATAAGATCACAGTGTGGAGGATTTTTTCATTCCTCGCAAGAAATTAGAAGCAGAGGCATCAAGCCAGTACTCACGAGAGAGTTAACTGATCCTGTCTAAAAAACAGGAGGGGGACAGTATGAACAAAACAAGATTTCTGAAAATATGGTCAGGCGTACTGCCATCTCTAGTACTGGTCCAGGCTGATACCGTAGCCCACAAGCAGATTTTAGATACCCGACCTAAAAGTCAAGATACTCAGATAATTATAAGACAAGATAGCAAACCAGACCTGTTCATTCAACAAGCGAGCAATAGTTACTCAGACCAGATGTTTTTTGCAGGCCATCGCAGTCACCGCAGTCACCGAAGCCACAGCAGTCACCGAAGCCATTACTCATCACGAGGTTATTCACCACGAGTTTATCCGCCAACAATAACAACAACACCTATTACGACATCAACCACTACAACGCTACCGAGCTACTCACCGCCACCAACTAGCTCACAGCCCCACTCGCCCTCAACAATTCGCAGAAACGCGAGTGATACACCCTCTACTGCTGGAAAGATAGATACTACTACTGTTAAGTTAGTTCAAATTGCTTTGAATCTCATTGGATACAATGCTGGCAAAGTGGATGGAGTACTCGGTAGTGGTACTAAAGCAGCAATTAGGCAATTTCAACAAAATGAAAATCTATCTCCTAAAGGTGAGAT
>CAYXRH010000131.1:0-10567 GCA_964466355.1 uncultured Thermodesulfobacteriota bacterium | reverse complement strand
GGAACCATCTGGCCGATTTCGGCCCCTACTTCAGCCAGCGCCACCGCACGCCGTGGGGCTCGCCCCTCAACTTCGACGGCCCCCACAGCGACGAAGTGCGGCGCTTCTTCATCGAAAACGCCCTCTACTGGATCAAAGCCTTTCACGTGGACGCCCTCCGCCTCGACGCAATCCACGCCATACTCGATTTTTCGGCCCACCCCTTTCTCAAAGAGCTGGCCCTGACGGTCCACCGAGCGGGCGAAAGCCTCAACCGCCAAGTCCATCTCATCGCCGAGAGCGACCTCAACGACGCCCGGATCTGCCGGCCCTGGGCCAGTGGGGGTTTTGGCCTGGCGGCCCAGTGGAACGACGATTTTCACCACGCCCTGCACGCCCTCCTCACCGGCGAGCGGGCGGGGTATTATCAGGATTTCGGAGAGGCGGCCCACCTGGCCAAGGCCTTCCGGGAGGGCTTCGTCTACTCGGGGCAGCCCTCCATCTTCCGCCGCCGCCGGCACGGCAGCTCCTCGGGCCAGCTCGAGGCCAGCCAGCTCGTGGTCTTTGCCCAGAACCACGACCAGGTGGGCAACCGCCTTTTAGGGGAGCGGCTGAGCGCCCTGGTCGGCTTCGAGGCCCTCAAGCTGGCCGCGGCGGCGGTGCTGCTCTCCCCCTTCATCCCCCTTCTGTTCATGGGCCAGGAATACGGCGAGACGGCCCCTTTCCCTTACTTTGTCAGCCACTCCGAGCCTGAGCTCATCGCCGCCGTGAGACGGGGCCGGGCCGCCGAATTCGCCGCCTTCGACTGGCCCCAAGAGCCGCCGGACCCCCAGTCCGAGGCCTCGTTTTTGTCGGCCAAGCTGGACCATGACCTCAAAAAGGCCGGGCGGCACAAGATTCTGTTGGATTTTCACCAGGAGTTGATCAGAACCCGTCGGCAAAGACCGGCCCTGTCCCATCTGAGCAAGAAGGCCCTCGCCGTCTCGACCTCAGAAGCCGAAAAGACCCTTCTCCTCCGGCGCTGGCGCCGCCGGGAAGAGCTGGCCCTCATCTTCCATCTGGCGGCCGAGGAGTCTCGGGTCACTTTTAAGTTGCCTTCGGGCCGCTGGATGAGGATTCTGGACTCGGCGGCGAAGCGCTGGGGCGGGCCCGGCAGCCGGACGCCGCCGAGCTTCATCTGTGACGGGCAGGCCACTTTCCAACTGAGGCCCTGGACGGCCGTCGTTTTGGCCAGGGCCGAGGAGACTTGAATCCATGGAACGCTACGTCTGCATCCACGCCCACTTCTACCAACCCCCGCGGGAGAACGCCTGGCTGGAAACGGTCGAGCTCCAGGACGAGGCCTACCCCTATCACGACTGGAACGAAAGAATCACGGCCGAATGCTACGCCCTCAACTCCGCCTCCCGAATTCTGGACAAGGAGGGGCGCATCACCCGCATCACCAACAATTACGCCAACATCAGCTTCAACTTCGGGCCAACCCTTCTGGCCTGGATCGAAAGACACTCCCCGGAGGTCTACGAAGGCCTTCTCCAGGCCGACAAGGACAGCCAGGACAAGTTCTCGGGCCACGGCTCCGCCCTAGCTCAGGCCTACAATCACATGATCCTCCCCCTGGCCAACCGGCTCGACAAGTACACCCAGATCCACTGGGGGATTAAGGATTTCGAGCGTCGCTTCGCCCGAAAGCCGGAAGGCATGTGGCTGCCCGAGACGGCCGTCGACCTGGAGACCCTGGACCTGCTCTCGGAGTTCGGCCTGGCCTTCACCATTCTCGCCCCCCGCCAGGCGCACAGCATCCGGGCCCTGCCGGAGGGCAAGTGGACCGACGTGGCCGAATCCGGCATTGATCCCTCCCGGGCTTACCAGATCAGCCTGCCCTCGGGCCGGAAGATGAGCCTCTTTTTTTATGACGGGCCCATCTCCCAGGCGGTGGCCTTCGAGCGCCTCCTGAACGACGGAGAGACCTTCGCCCTGCGCCTGACCGGGGGCTTCTCCGACAAGCGCACCTGGCCCCAGATGGTCCACATCGCCACCGACGGCGAGACGTACGGCCACCATCACCGCTTCGGAGACATGGCTCTGGCTTACGCCCTGGACTACATCGAGTCCCGCGGGCTGGCCCGACTGACCAACTACGGGGCCTTTCTGGAGAAACACCCGCCCAGCCACGAGGTCCGGATTCACGAAAACACCTCCTGGAGCTGCGTCCACGGCCTCGAGAGGTGGCGGGCCGACTGCCGCTGCCACAGCGGGCGGCATCGGGAATGGAACCAGGCCTGGCGTCAGCCGCTGAGGGTGGCCCTGGATTGGCTGCGGGACGCCCTGGCCCCCCTGTTCGAGACCCAGGCGACGAACCTGGTCAAGGACCCCTGGGCGGCCCGGAACGACTACATCAGCCTCATCCTGGACCGCTCGGACGAAAGCCGGCGCGCCTTTCTCTCGACCCACGCCCTCAGGGAGCTAAACGAGGGCGAGGCGGCGACCCTCTTGCGGCTCCTGGAGCTGCAGCGTCACGCCATGCTGATGTACACCTCCTGCGGCTGGTTCTTCGACGACATCTCGGGGATCGAAACGGTCCAGGTCCTCCAGTACGCCGGCCGGGCCATCCAAATCGCCACCGAAACCTTCAAACAGGACCTGGAGCCTCAATTCCTGCAGATGCTCCAGGAAGCCAGAAGCAACGTCCCGGAGTACGGCGACGGCCGCCGCATATACACGGAGTGGATCAAGCCGGCCATGGTGGACCTCAACACGGTCGGGGCCCATTACGCTGTCAGCTCCCTCTTCGAAGACTACGAGGAGCAGGCCGAGATCTACTGCTATCAGGCCCAGCGGGAGGACTACCGTCTCCGCGAGGCCGGCCGGGCCAGGCTGGCCCTGGGCCGGGTGAGGATAACCTCTGACATCACTCGGGAATCAGCCACAAAATCCTTTGGCGTTCTGCATTTCGGCGACCACAACATCAACTGCGGGGTGAGGGAGTATCACGCCGAGGAGACCTATCAGGCCCTCATTCAGGAGATCTCCGAGGCCTTTGACCGCGCCGACTTCCCGACGACCCTGAGGCTGCTGGACAAGCACTTCGGCACCTCGTCCTTCTCCCTCAAGTCCCTCTTTCGGGACGAACAGCGGAAAATCCTCCACCAGATCCTCGAGGCCACCCTGGCCGAGGCCGAATCGGTCTACGGCCGGCTGTACCAGGATCACGCCTCCCTGATGCGTTTTCTGAAGGATCTGGGCACGCCGCCGCCCAGGGCCCTGGCCGCCGCCGCCGACCTGGTCTTGAACGCCAACCTCCGCCTCCTCCTGGAGGCCGAGGAGCTTCAACCGAGCGCCGTGGCCGAGCACCTGCAGCGGGCCAAGAGCGAAGGCGTTCAATTTGACACCGAAACCCTGGAGTACGCTTTCCGACAAACCATGGAGGCCCTGGCCGATCGCTTCGCCGAAAGCCCCACCGAGCCGGGGGTGATAGAGCAGATGACGGCCGGCCTCGAGATCATGGACCTGCTGCCATTCCGAGTCAAACCCTGGAAAATACAGAACATCTCCTACCGCATCCTGCACACGATATATCCCCAGCTCCACTCAAAGGCTGAGGGAGGCGAGGGGGAGGCCCAGATTTGGGTGGTGCGCTTCAGGACCCTGGCCGAGAAGCTGAGGCTGCGTTTAGCTTGAGGCTGTGGCGGCTTTTTCTTTGGTCATCGAACGAATGGCGGCCCGGCTGAGGGAAGACGTCCACACGCCTTGAGCATGTTTATTTCATTCAGTGGACAAATGATATTAGTCCGCGGCTTGAAGACAGGCACCGTCAATGCGCGTTCCGAGAGCGACCTATCGCCTTCAGTTCAGCCCCTCCTTCGGGTTTCGGCGGGCGGCCGAGGTGGCGCCTTATGTGGCCGAACTGGGAATCTCCGACATTTACGCCTCGCCCGTCTTCACCGCCCGCCCCGGCAGCGGCCACGGCTACGACGTCATCGACCCCAACCGACTCAGCCCCGAGCTGGGCGGCGAGGCCGAATTTGAGAATCTGATGTCTCAGGCGACCCGATGCGGCCTGGGCTGGCTGCAGGACATCGTCCCCAATCACCTGGCCTTCGACGGCCGCAACAAGATGCTGGCCGACGTTTTGGCCCGCGGCCGAGGCTCGCCCTTCATCGATTTCTTCGACATCGACTGGGACCACCCGGCCGCGGGACTCAGAGGCAAGGTCCTGGCCCCGTTTCTGGGGGCCCGGCTCAAAGATTGCCTCGAAAAGGGCGAGATCAAGCTCGCTGGCCGCGGCGCCGGCTTGGAGGTGCGCTACCATGATTTAAGCCTGCCCCTGAGCGAGGAGACGGCGGCCGAATTGAGAGGGGGCGGGTCAGGCCAAGTTGAAGGGGCGGTCGGCGGCGAAGGTTTGAAGCCAGCGGATCTTGAACGCCTGCTCGAAGAGCAGCGCTTCCTTCTCTGTCATTGGAAAGACGCCGCCCAAGTGATCAACTACCGCCGCTTCTTTGACGTAAACGGGCTCATCTGCCTCAGGCAGGAAGACCCGGCCGTCTTTGACCAGACCCACCGCCTGATCCTTGAGCTCGTCGCCGCGGGCCGGGTGACCGGCCTGAGGATTGATCACCTCGACGGGCTTTACGATCCGGCCAACTACCTGCGGACCTTGAGAGATAGGGTCGGCGATTCGTTCGTCATCGTCGAGAAGATCCTCGGGCCCGACGAGCCGCCGCCCGCGGACTGGCCGGTGGCGGGCACGAGCGGGTACGACTTCCTCGGCCAGGTCAACGCCCTCTTCTGCCGGCCCGAAAACAGGTCCGCCTTTGAGGAGATTTACGCCCGGTTCGCGGGCGCGAACTTCGAGGCGCCCCAGGTGGTTCTTCAGGCCAAGAAGCTCATCATGTCGCGGGTCATGGCCGGCGAGGTGGACAACCTGGTCCGTCTCTTTAAAAGCGCGGCCGGCCAGGCGGTGGAGCGGCTGTCATCTTCGGACGACGATTTGAGGTCGGCCCTCGGGGAGGTCGCGGCCCGGCTGCCGGTTTACCGGACCTACGTGGACGGGCGAGGCGTCACTCAAAGAGACGAGGGGCTCATCCGCCAGGCCATTGACCAGGCCAGGCGCGCCGGGCCGGACCTGGCCGGGGCGCTGGATTTCATCGAGGGGGTCTTGCTCCTGCGAAGGGGCGGCGATTCCGATCCCCGGCCGGATCAAAGGCGGCTCGAAGCGGCGATGAGGTTCCAGCAGTTCACCGGCCCCCTCGCGGCCAAGGGCGTCGAGGACACGACCCTCTACCGCTTCAACCGGCTCCTGTCCTTGAACGAGGTCGGCGCCGACCCGGCTCTCTTCGGCCTCTCCCTGTCCCAATTCCACGCCTTCAACCAGCGGCGCCTGGCCGCCTGGCCCGACTCCTTGAACGCGACCTCGACCCACGACGTCAAGAGAGGGGAGGACGCCAGGGCCAGGCTCAACGTCCTCTCGGAACTCCCCCAGGAGTGGGCCGGCCGCCTGCGCAAGTGGCGGGCCGCCAACCGCGGCCTCAAAAAAAAGATCGGCCGCCGCCTGGCCCCTGATCTTAACGAGGAATACTTCCTCTACCAGGCCCTGTTGGGCTCCTTTCCCTTTGCCGAGGCCGAAAGGGCCGAGTTCGTCGGCCGGTTCAAGGAATACACTCGAAAGGCCCTCCGCGAGGCCAAGGTCAACTCCTCCTGGCTGGAGCCTGACCAAGAATACGAGGCGGCCTGTCTCGCCTTTGTCGAGAGGCTCCTCGACCCCTCCCCGGAGAATCAGTTTCGCGGCGACTTCATCTCGTTCTGGCGAAGGATCAGTCACTTCGGCATGCTCAACTCGCTCTCCCAGACCCTGCTCAAGATCACCTGCCCCGGCGTGCCCGACTTCTACCAGGGCGCCGAGTTATGGGATCTGAGCCTCGTCGATCCGGACAACCGCCGCCCGGTGGACTTTGAGGTCAGGCGGCGGGTTTTGGCCGAGATGAAGGCGCGGGCGGCGAGCGACCCGGAGCGGTTGATAAAAGACCTGTTGGATTCCATGGCCGACGGGCGGGTCAAGCTGTTTATGATTTTCAGGGCCCTGGGGGCGCGCCGGGAGCGCCCCAAGCTCTTTTGGCGGGGGGGCTACCTCCCCCTCGAGGCGACCGGGGAGAAGGGGGCCAACGTCGTCGCCTTTTTGAGGCGTCTCGAAGGCGACTGGGCCTTGACCCTCGCCCTCCGCTTCCTGAGCGAGCTGGTCTCCGCGGGGCGGTTGCCCTTGGGCGAGGCGGTTTGGGGAGGGACCAGCCTGACCCTGCCCCAGGAGGCGCCGCGGAGGTGGCGGGATGTCTTCACCGGGCGGGAGGTGGACACCGCAGGGGAGCTGCTCGTCGGCCGGGCCCTAAAAGGCTTCCCGGTCTGCCTTCTTTTGAGCGTGGAAGAGAAATGAGAAGAAGAGCCAGCGGCATCCTGCTCCACCTCACCTCCCTGCCGGCCAAGTTCGGCGTCGGGGACCTGGGGCCGGAGGCTCATCGCTTCGTGGATCTGCTGGCCGCCTCCGGGCAGAGCTACTGGCAGATCCTGCCCCTCAACCCGACCGGCCCCGCGCATGGCGATTCGCCCTACGAAAGCTCCTCCGCCTTCGCCGGCAACTCCCTCCTCATCAGCCCCGAGCTGATGGTCCGAGACGGCCTCCTGAGCGAGGATGACCTGCCCTCGCCGGCCCGCTTTGGTGAAGGTCGGGTGGACTACGCGGCGGCGAGGGCCCTGAAGGAGGATCTCATCCAGCGGGCTCATCAGAGATTCAAGCGCGGGCGCAAAAAGGCCGCTTTCAAGGACTTCTGCGCCGCCGAGGCCCATTGGCTGGACGACTTCGCCCTCTTCACCGTCCTCGGCGCTGCGGCCAAGACCTCTTCCTGGCCCGAGTGGCCCCTGGAGCTGAGGGACCGCCGTCGCAAAGCCCTGGCCGAGGTCCGCCGGGAGGGCCTCGAAGCCTACGACCGGGTCAGGTTCGGGCAGTATCTCTTCTTCAAGCAGTGGTTCGCCCTCAAGGACTACGCCCACAAAAAGGGCGTCCACCTCATCGGCGACCTGCCCATCTACGTCACCCTTAAAAGCGCCGACGCGTGGGCCAATCCCGGGCTGTTCAAGCTGGACGGGCAAGGCCGGCCCCTGGCCAGGGCCGGCGTCCCGCCGGATTACTTCAGCCGGACCGGTCAGCTCTGGGGCAACCCCGTCTATCGCTGGGAGGCCCACCAGGACACGGGCTACGCGTGGTGGCTTCAGCGCCTGGAGCACAACCTGAGGCTGACCGACTTGGTCAGGCTGGATCACTTCCGGGGTCTGGTGGCCTATTGGGAGGTGCCGGCCGGACAAAAAACGGCCGTCAAGGGCCGGTGGGTCGCCGCGCCGGGGGAGGATTTCCTGGACGCGGTGGCGAGGCGCCTGCCGCGCTGCCCCCTCATCGCCGAGGACTTGGGGCTGATCACGCCCGAGGTGAGAGCGGTCATGGATCGTTTCGGCCTGCCGGGCATGCGCGTCTTGCTCTTCGCCTTCGGGCCGGATCTGGCCGTCAGCCCCCACGCCCCCCACAACTTCGCGCCCCATTGCCTCGTCTACACCGGCACCCACGACAACAACACCGTCCGGGGCTGGTTTGAGGAGGAGGCCACGCCGGCCGAAAAGAAGAGGCTTCACCGCTACGTCGGCCGACGGCTGAGCGCGCCCGCGGCCAGCTGGGAGATGATCCGCCTGGCCATGTTGTCGGTCGCCCGGACGGTCATCCTGCCCATGCAGGACGTTCTGGGCCTCGGAAGTAAGGCCCGCATGAACAAGCCGGCCATTGATGAGGGCAACTGGTCCTGGCGGCTGAGGCCTCAAGAGATGGCCGCCTTTCCCCGGCAGAGGCTCTGGGAGCTGAGCGCGCTCAGCGGGCGGCTCCGGCCTCAGCCCCGCTCCCCGATCAAGCGCCCGTAAAACTCCCTGGTCTGCCTGGCGATGCCGGTCCAGCTGAAGCGCTCGACGGCCCGCTGGCGGGCCCTCGAGCCCATGACCTCCCGCCGCCGGGGGTCTGAGAGGAGGTCATTGACCGCCTCGGCCAGGGCGCGGGCGAAGCCGTCTGGATCCAGCGGCTCGGGATCAGCCGGTCCGCGGGCCTCGAACTTCACCAGGCGGCCGGTCTGGCCGTCGCTGACCACCTCGGGCACCCCGCCCACGGCCGAGGCGACCACCGGCGCGCCGCAGGCCATGGCCTCGAGGTTGATTATGCCAAAGGGCTCGTAGACCGAAGGGCAGACGAAAACGGCCGCCTGGCTGTAGAGGGCGACGAGATCATCCGCCGGAACGGTCTCCTGGACCCAGATAAGATGATTCGCCACCCTAGCCCTGGCCTCCTCCACCAGCCGGGCCACTTCGATCAGGATCTCGGTCGTGTCCGGGGCGCTGGCGCAGACGACCACCTGGGCCTCTGGTCTTAGGTACTTGGCCGCGTTCAAGAAATGGTTGATGCCCTTCTGCCTGGTCATGCGGCCGACCATCAAAACGTAGGGCTCATCCGGCTCGATGTCGTATCTGGCCAGGACGCCTCGATCCAGGCGGGGCCGGTACTGGGCGGGGTCGATGCCGTTGTGAATGACCTCGATCCTCTCCGGGGCCACGCCGTAGAGGCTTTGGACGTCGGCCTTCATTGACGCGGAGACGGCGATGACGCCGTCGGCGTTCCGGTAGGCTGTCTTCTCCAGCCAGGTCGAGGCCCGGTAGGCCGGGCCCAACTGCTCCTCCTTCCAGGGCCGGTGGGGCTCCAGGGAATGGGTCGTCAAAATCAGGGGCGCGCCGAGCATCTGCTTCAGCAGGCAGCCGGCCAGATGGGTGTACCAGGTGTGGCCGTGAATGACCTCCGCCCCTTCCAAGGCCCCGACGAGGCTCGCCTGGCGCAGGATCGAGTCCAAAAGCCCCTTTAAGCGCGGGTCGTGGGCGACGATCGGCCCGGCCTGGCCCACGCCCCGGACGATGAGGTTGCCCTCCTCCTCCCTTTGATCCCCGAAACAAAGAACCGTGACCTGGTCCTTTCCTCGGCCCAGCCTGGCCAGTTCGCGGGCCAGATGGGTCACGTGCACCCCGGCCCCGCCGTAGACGTGGGGCGGATACTCCTTGGTCAAGATGGCGATTCTCATCCAGCGCGGTGTCCTTTAACTATAGATAATTATTGGAGGATCGTGCGATGCCTTGCTTTTAAATTCACCCGGTGCGCTAAAACCATCTTTTTCTTTTGAAGTAGACGACCATGGCCGCGGCCACGGCGGCCATGACCCCCAGCGCGGCGAAGTAGGCCCACGGCCACTTGAGCTCGGGCATGTTCTCGAAGTTCATGCCGTATATGCCGGCGATGAAGGTGAGAGGGATGAACACGGTGGCGATTATGGTCAAGACCTTCATCACCTGGTTCATCCTTTCGCCGGCCAGGGAGCGAAAGCTGTCCAGCATGGCGGCCAGCATCTCCCGAAACGTCTCCACCGTTTCCAGAATGCTGATGGTGTGGTCGTGAAGGTCGCGGAGGTACATCTTCGTCGGCTCTTCGATGATCTCCGATTCACTCTTCTCCAGCGAACTCACCGTCTCGCGCAGGGGCCAGACGGAGCGCCGCAGCAGAACCACCTCCCGTCTCAAGGTGTAGATGGATTCGAGGATCCCTTTGCCTGGCTCGTCGATCAGTTCATCCTCGATGGATTCGAGCTCCTCGCCCAGGGATTCGAGGATGATGAAATACTGGTCCACCACGGCGTCCATGAGGGCGTAGGCCAGATAATCGGCCCCCCGCCTCCTTATGCGGCCGCTGGCTTTTTTTATCCTTTCCCTGACCGTCCCGAAGACGTCTTCCGGGGCCTCCTGAAAAGAGATGACAAAACCCCGGCCCACCACCAGGCTGACCTGCTCGGTGGCGACCCCCGTCTCCTCGGGGGTGAGATAGAGCATCTTCAGGGTGACGTAGAGGTAATGGCCGAAATCCTCCATTTTGGGGCGGTGGTCGGTGTGGACGACGTCTTCGAGGGTGAGGGGGTGTATGTCGTAGCCTTCGCCCAGCCGGCGCAGAATCTCCAGATCGTGGAGGCCGTCCACGTTGATCCAGGTCACGCTGGGCTTTTCTTTGAAGGGCAGGCACTCGGCGACCCGATGCGTCTCCATCTCCTCGTAATGGTCGTCCCTGTAGTCGATGATGGTTATGTTGACCGCTTCCTCCCTCCGCTCGACCAGGGGCGCCAAGGAGCCCGGCGGCAACCCGGCCTTGTGGGACTGCTTGCGGACGAAAACCTGCATCCAAACGCCTCCCCGCGCCGCCGGCCCCGGAGGGCTTGAGCGCGGTCAAAAGGGAAAGCCGAGAACTGCTTGAAGCTTAGGTTATTATTCTGTCACACTCCCCCAAGATGCACAAGGAGTCAGCCAAATTCAAGGAGGAACAACTCAGCGACGACTCTACTTATAAAATTGGCTGGCTAATTGGGAGGCAGCACTAAGGAAGAGTCTTCGGCTGTAGCATAAAAACTGAATGTAAAAGTAATTTGCCTTAGTCAGTAAAAGTGTTGACAGGTAGAGGCATTTAAGGAAGGAGCCATGG
>CAYXRH010000130.1:0-10599 GCA_964466355.1 uncultured Thermodesulfobacteriota bacterium | reverse complement strand
GACGATGGCCAGGCCCAGTCCGGTGCCCTCCTCGGTGGCCGCCTTGGCGTTCTCGGCCCTGAAGAACTCCGAAAACAACCTCGCCTGATCCTCCTCCGAGATGCCGATGCCGGTGTCTGAGACCTCAAAAAGGACCATGTCGTGCGGCGCCTTCGACAAACTGACCTTCACCTGCCCGCCGGCCGGAGTGTATTTTACGGCGTTGGAGATGAGATTGGCCAAGAGCTCGTCCATCAGCTCGACCTGGCCTCTGACCAGGGGCAGGTCTGGCGAGACCAGAAACTCCACGGCCACCTTTCTTTTGGCCGCCTCGGCCCGAAAAAAGGGGGCCAAGGCCTCGAGCGCGGCCGCGGCATCCACCGGGCCCAGGCGGGGGGGCTCGCTCCGCTGCCGCTCGGCGGCCAGCTTGAGCAGATCCTTGATGACCTCGATCAAAATAAGCAGACGCTTTTGGCACCTGGCCAGGGTTTCGTGCTGCTTCTCATTCATCGCCCCCAGGTGGCCCTGGGAGAGCACCTGAAGCATGCTCAACACGGCGTGCACCGGGGCTCGAAGCTGATGGGCGGCCTTGTTCAGAAACCAGGTCTTGGCCGTCTCCCGGCTGAGCCTTTCCATGGCCAGGGCGGTCAGATCGGTCATCAGGGAGAAGAAGCTGGCGTCGCCCTCGGTGAAGTGATGGGCCTCCTGGCTGTAGACGCAAAAAACGCCCAGGGTGTTCTGGTCGGCGTTCAGGGGCAGACACAGCATCGAGGCGATGCCTTCCTGGCGGACGTTCTCCGGGTATTGGAAGTAGCTCTCCTCCTCGATGCGGCCGATGGAATAGAGGGAGCCCTCGATGATCCGACGATTGATCTCGCTCTTTTCTATGCTTATGCAATCTCGGGACAGATAGTCCTCGCTGAGGCCGAAGGTCGAGGCGAAGCGGAGGCAGTTCTTGTCCGCATCCAGCAGCTTGATGGAGCAGGCCTTGACGCCCATGATGTTGGCCGCGCTTTTGGTGGCCGAGTCCATCAGCTCCTGGAGGTTGGAATGAGAGCCGAGCTTCTTGATCATTTCGTAAAGGGACGTCAGCTTAGCGTTGCTCAAGTCCAACTCGCCGGAGATCCGCAAAAGCTCCCGCCCCTTGGAACGCAGGGTGAGCTTGACCGAGGTGGTGAGGTAGGCCGCGATGAGGATGCCGGCCGCGAAGATGAGATATGAGATGAACACCTGGGGGTGTCTGTCGGCCCCCAAGGACAAGGGCGCGCCGATCCCCCCGGGGCGCATGACGATCAGCCCCGACCCCGCGCCGAGAATCAATCCGCCCAGGGCCAGGAGAACCATGACGGCGTAAATGTAGCAGCTTATTGGAGAAAGCAGTATGCCGGCCAAGACGATGTGAAAGATGACCAGGATGAGCAGAGGGCTCAGCGGGCCGCCGGTGAAATAGATGAACAGATACAAGGCGAACAGATCCAAGGAGATCTGGACGTGGGCGAAGACCTCGAAAGGGCGGACCGCGCTCGGGTCCGAGGATTCCAAGCGCCGCCCCAGCCAGAGGAAGATGACATTGTAGGCCGCGATGAATAAAAGGATCAGAATCAGCGGCCGGAAGGGCGGCTCGAAATTCAGCAGCCGGGCCGCCCCCAGGCTGGCCAGCCCGGCCCCGATGGCCCCCCATCTGAGCCTGATGAACCAATAAACCCGTTCTTTCAGCTCCTGTCTGAAGAATAATTGCTGTCGAATCAGCTCATAGCCGACTTCCATGAGGCGCCTCACCCTTGAGGAGGGCCTCCACGGTGGTCAACAACTCCTCCGGGTCTATC
Source organism: uncultured Thermodesulfobacteriota bacterium (assembly GCA_964466355.1). Classification (GTDB taxonomy): domain Bacteria; phylum Desulfobacterota; class Desulfarculia; genus CAYXRH01. Next base: position 8,794 of record CAYXRH010000130.1, on the reverse strand, counting down.
GGTTTCTCTAAAAAATGAGACACCGGCCAGCTTTCGCCGAGGATGTGTTGAAAGCGGTCGGGGCCTTCCTCGGCCATCTTCTGGGGGAAGCCGGTGACCATGAGAATCGGTATCTCGCTGAACTTTTCGTTTCGATTCAGCTTGTAGGCCAGGTCAAACCCTTCGGTGTCCGTGGCCATCATGACGTCGAGGATGATCAAATCAGGCGCCCGCTCCTGGATTTGTTTATACCCTTCCCGGCCGTCATGAGCGGCTCTGACGTGGTAGTTTTTGCTCTCCAGGATGATGCGAATGGAGTTGACCAGGTCTCGGTCGTCGTCAATGATGAGGATGTCAGGCTCAGGGCCCATGCTCAGTCCTCCTTGGAGACTAATTCGATCAGGTCGGCGACGGCCCGGCGGGCTCTCTTTGCGGCGCCCGGCGAAAGGCCCTCGCCGAAGCCAAAGTCGTCGCCCTGGATGGACAGAATCCAGGTCGGCGGCGACCTCTGATACAATAAATCAATCAGGCCGACCAGGTGACCGGGCGACAGAGAGTGGGTCGTGTGAGAGGCGATTCCAAAACGAGGCGCCACCCGGCTGAAACGCCAGCCTCTGGGGAGGCGCTCCGCGGTGGCGTCGACTAGTATCACCTCACTGGCCACGCTGAGTTCCTCGGCCAAATCGGGTTCAAGTTGATGCCGCAAGATGAGGCGGACCCCTTTTTTGCTAACTTCGAGCGCCTCTTTCAAGGCCGCGGCGACTCGGGGACCCAGTCCGTCGTCACGCCGCTGGGAATTGCCGTACCCCACGATGCAGCAAAAGCCGTCCGCGGTCAAGTCCGCCGGCAGGGGTTCAGTCCCGACGCAGTTCATCGATCAACTCTCCGCCAGAGCCAAGTATCTGAACCTCAAGGGGCATCTGGCCCAAGGCGTGCGTGGCGCAGGAGAGGCACGGATCGTAGCAGCGGATGGCCCCTTCGACGCGGTTTAAGATGCCCTCCTCGACCCGGCCGTCGTGGATGTACTCCCTGGCCACCAGCTCCACGGCCCGGTTCATGGCCATGTTGTTGTGACCGGTGGCCACGATGAGGTTGGCCTTTTCCATGGCGCCGCTCTTATCGACCCAGTAATGGTGGATCAGCGTGCCGCGGGGGGCCTCCACGACCCCGACGCCCTGCCTTTTTGTCGGAGCGCCGGTGAATTTGATGTCCGTGTCCAAGACGCCCTCATCGCTCAAAAGCTCCTCGGCTCTCTCCAGGGCGTAAAGCACCTCCACCAGCCGGGCGTAATGATACATCAGCGAACAGCCCTCGAATCCCACGGCCATTTTCCTGAATTCGGCCAGCTCGGCGCTGGCCTGGGGCGTGCTCAGCCCGTCGGCGGCGTGCAGCCGGCCCAAGGGCCCGACCCGATAGAGGCCTCGGGGGAAGCCCATCGGTTTGTAAAAAGGGAACTTGAGGTAGGACCACTCTTCGACGTGCTCGCCGAGGTGCTCGAGGTAAGAAGCCGGATCGAACTCGGCGACCACCTTGCGGGAGGCGTTTTTAAGGCGCAAACGACCGTCGTAGAGGTTGAGCCGCCCCTCGGCGTCGACCAGCCCGGCGTACATGGACTCGAAGTTGGCGAACTTTTTGACTTCCTCCTTGTGTTCGTCGATCCAGCCCTTGATTAAATCCAGGCCGAGCCGGCAGGCCTCGTAGCCGGCCTTAAAGCCGGAAAGAAGGCGGTCGCGATCCTCCTCGGCCAGGGCGTTGGTCACGCCGCCGGGCACGGAGAAGGCCGGGTGGACCTTTTTCCCGCCCAAGGCCTTGATGATCTCCTGGCCGAACTTTCTCAATCCCACGCCCTTCTTGGCCGCCTCAGGGAACTTGATTATGACCCCGACCACGTTGCGGACGGCCGGATCGGCGTCCCAACCCAGGAGCAGGTCCGGGCTGGCCAAATAGAAGAAATGGAGGGCGTGGGATTGAATGTACTGCCCCATGTGAAGAAGCTCTCTCAGCAGCCGGGCCGTCCTTGGAATCTCCTGGCCCAAGATGGCGTCGCAGGCCTTGGCCGAGGCCAGTTGATGGCTCACCGGACAGATGCCGCAGATGCGTTGGGTGATGATCGGCATCTCCTCAAAGGGCCGACCCCGACAAAACGCCTCAAAGCCCCGGAATTGGGTGACGTGGAAGCGGGCCTCGGAAACCTGGCCTTGCTCGTCCAGATGGATGGTGACCTTCCCGTGGCCTTCGACGCGACTGATCGGATTGATGGTGATCTTGCGGGGGGCCATTCCCAGACCTCCTCAGTCAAAATGGATCATTTCCGCTGGCAGCGTAGGAATCCTGCCGGCCAAGATCTCCTTCAGGGCGTAAGCGATGGCCTCTGGAGAAGGCGGGCAGCCCGGCACGAAAACCTCCACCGGAACGACCTGGTTCACGGCCATGACCTGAGGCAAGAGGGCGGGCAGCTCAACGTGGACAGGCAGCACTCCGCCGACCGTGCTCTCGGTTTCGACGAATCCCCGCCTCAAAAGCGCCTCCACGGGGATGGGGTTGCGCAGGGCGTTGATCCCGCCGAAGACGGCGCAGTCGCCCCAGGCCATCATGATCTGGCATTTTTCTCTTAATTTATGGATTATCTCCTTCTGCTCGACGTTGGCCACGGCACCCTCGACGATGCCCAAGGCCGCCTCGGGGAACTCGTAGTCCTTGAAATCGGTGATGGGAGTGTAGGTCAAGTCCACCGCGTCGAGAACGTCGAGCAGACCCTCGTCCAGATCCAGAAAGGACATGTGGCAGCCGGAGCATCCTTCGAGCCAGACAGTGGCCACTTTTGGCTTGGGCATTTATGAGCCTCCGTTTAACTCCTCGGTTTTGTTGCTTCAACCTTTCGGCGGCGAACCCGCCCTCTCGGCCAGGGCGGCCAGGATCTCCTGAGCCGAGGGAACCCCCGGCGGCGGCTCCAGAACCTTGACCTTGAAGCGGCTTGAGGAGTTGTCGGTCAGGGAGTAGGTCCCGTCCGCCTCCAGCCAGGCCGGCTTGGGGATCAAGACATTGGCCCTGGCGGCCAGGGCCTCGGAGGTGTAGGGCGTCAGCACGGCCAAAAAGTCCAGGTCGGCCAGGCCGTCCAGGGGGCCGGGGCTCAAGCGGTCCTCCCCGGCCAGACAGATGAGGCCCCCGCGCCAACCGTCCCGCCCCCTCAAGCCCTGGCGGGCGGCCAGGCCCAAGCTCCACGCTCCGGCGCTGTTGCCGCTCGGCTTGAGGATGATCAGACGCCACGCCTCCTCAGGGGTGAGCCCCTTGATGAGGGCCAGCCGGGAAATGTCTTTGAGCCCGGTCGGATCGCCCAACCCGGTCAAGCCCTCTCCGACGAGGACGATCGGATTCTTGGATTCCTTGAAAAGCTTCACCACATCCCAGAACTTCGTGGAGGACCAGCTGTCCCAGAAGTCCTTGGGCGGCGCCTCTCCGGATTTCTCGTCAATCTCGGCCGCCAGGGCCTGGATGAGCAGAAGCATGTTGCCGTTCGGGGCCGGCAAGTAGACGCTGGTCCACGGCCCCAGAGCGTTTTCGAGGCCGATGATGGCCAGCTTGGCTTTGTTTTCCAAAACGGCCCTTCGAATCAGGGCGCAGACCACGGGATGGGTCTCCGAGGGGTAAGCCCCCACCTGGAGAATGAAGTCAGATTTAATAATCTCCCGCCAGGCCGCCTCCTTGAAGGGCTTGGCGACGCCCTCGGTCGCGGCGGCGATGTTGCGGAAGTGCCGGCCGTCGAGGGTGTCGATGTGTCCGGCGGCCCAGGCATTGGTCATCAGCTCCTTGAAGCCTCTCAGTTCTTCGTTGGAGCCGCGGGCCGAGGCCACGCCCAGAATGGCCTCGCCGCCGTGAGCGTCTCGCAGGGCGCCGAGCTTGCCGACCACGAGATTTAAGGCTTCATCCAAGCTCGCTTCCCGCCATTTGCCGTTCTTGCCCTTGACCAGGGGCTTCAAAAGCCGCCGCCCTTGATTCTTGAGGGGCTCGAAGCGCCCCTTGCGGCAAAGCTGCCCCCGCTCCGGCCCCTCGCCCGGCAGCGGCCCCTCAATTTTGAGGAGGTTGTTGTCCCTGACGAAGTAGATCGCCGGACAGAGGAGGCCGCATTCGGGGCAGAATGAGTTGATGGTTCGCCAATCCTTGGCCTTGCCCTTGACGGCGTAATGGGTCCGATGCCGGTCAAAGATGGCTCCGGTGGGGCAGACCTGGACGCACAGGCCGCAGGAGGCGCAGGAGGATTCGCCCAGTTGGCCGGACAAATCGACCCCGATCATGGTCTTGCCGCCGCGGTTGTGAAAATCCAAAACGGCGTCGCCGGCCAGCTCCCGGCAGGCCCTGACGCAGCGCCCGCACAGAACGCAGCGGTTGTGGTCGATGACCAAGTCCTCGTGAGAGGCGTCCACCGGAAACTCCTGGCCCAGGGGGGAGACCGTCAGGTGATCCATGTGGTGTTCGTAGGCCAGGTTTTGAAGCTCGCAGTCACCGCTTTGAGCGCAGAACATGCAGTAGTGATTCCTCTCGGCGAAGAGGAATTCCAGAATCGTCCGCCGCGCCTCGATGATCCGGTCGTTGGAGGTGACCACCTCCATGTTCGGACGCACCGGAGTGACGCAGCTGGCCACCAGGCGAGGCGCGCCGTCCACCTCGACCACGCACAGCCGGCAGCCGCCGTAGGGCGAAAGAGCCGGGTGATGACACAAGGTCGGAATGTGGACGCCGATCTGCCGGGCCGCCTCCAGGATGGTCGTGCCCTCTTCAACGATGACCTCAACGTCATCGATGATTAGCTTGATCTCTGTTTTCTGTGTCATAAGCTCTCCCCCGGGCCCGGTTTCATTCTTCTTCTTTTCAACCTAACAGATGGAAATACATTGTTATTTTCATCGGTCACCCGGCCTTCTTTTTAGCGGAAGAAGGCGCCTTTTCCACCCTGACCGCGCAGACCTTGAGTTCGGGAATTTTGGCCACCGGATCGACGGCCGGGCTGGTGAGCAGATTTGTTGGCGTCTCAGCAAAATGGAAGGACATGCACACCACCCCCGGCGGTGAGACCGGCGTCACCTCCAATCTGGCCGTCACCTCTCCACGGCGGGAGATTACTCTGACCTTTTCGCCGCTGGCCAGCCCGCAAGCCTCGGCGTCCGCGGGGTTCATCTCGACGAGCTCCTCGCCGCGGAGTTTGTTGAGTCCCGTCACCTTCCTGGTCAGGGTCCCGGTGTGATAATGATAGAGGCTCCGCTCGGTCGTCAGGATCAAAGGATACTCCTCATCCGCTAATTCCGCCGGCGGTTTATACTCCAGGGGCGCGAACCTGCCCTTGCCCCGGATAAAGCCTTCACTCTGAAGGATCGGTGTTCCAGGATGATCCTCGGTGGGACACGGCCACTGCAGGCCGCCATCTTCCAGACGCTCGTAGGTTATGCCGCCGTAAGCTGGCGTCAGCCCGGCGATCTCCTTCATGATCTGGGCCGGATGGTCGAACTCGAAGCCTTTGCCGCCCATCCGCCGGCCGATCTGGCAGGTGATCCACCAGTCAGGACGAGATTCGCCCACCGGGGCCATGGCCTTGTTGAGCCTCTGCACCCTTCGCTCGGTGTTGGTGAAGGTGCCGTCCTTTTCAGCAAAGGTCGCCGCCGGAAGGACAACGTCGGCCAGTTGCGCGGTCTCAGAGAGGAAAATGTCCTGAACCACGAGAAAATCCAACTGGCTGAGCGCCTCCTTGACCTCCTTGCTATCAGGGTCGCTCAAGACGGGGTTTTCGCCCACGAGGTAGAGCGCCTTGATCTTTTTCTGGCGGGCGGCCTGGAAGAACTCGGTCAGCGTCAGCCCCGGGCTGGCCGGTAGATCGCCAGCCCAGGCCTCCTGGAATTTTTGCCTGCTCTTGGCCTCGCTCACCCGCTGGTAACCGGGGTAGAAGTCCGGCAGCGCGCCCATGTCACAGGCGCCTTGAACGTTATTTTGCCCCCTCAGTGGATTGACGCCGGTGGATGACCGGCCGATGTTTCCGGTGAGCATGGCCAAGTTGGCGGTGGCTAAGACGTTGTCAGTGCCGTGGGTGTGCTGGGTGATTCCCATGGCGTACAGAATCGAGGCCGGTTTTCGGGTGGCGTATAATCTGGCCGCTTGAACCACCTTTTTTCGGGGCACCGTCGTGGTCCGCTCCACAAAGTCCAGGTCAAAGGAGCCGAGAGATCGCTTGAAGGCGTCGAAGTTCTCGCAACTCTGCTCAATAAAAGAGGAATCGGTCAAACCTTCGTCAACGATGACCCGCATCATGCCCATGAGCAGGGCGACGTCAGTGCCAGGAGAATGTCTCAGCCAGAGATGAGCGATACGGCAAAGGTCGATCTCCCGCGGGTTGGCGACGATGAGCTTGGCCCCGTCCCTGACCGCCTTCCTGACCTTGAGTCCGATGACCGGGTGGGTTTTGGTGGTGTTCGTCCCGATGGCCAAGATTAAGGCGGCGTCTTTTATCTCCTCGATCGAATTGGTCATCGCGCCGCTGCCGAAGCTTTGACCCAATCCCGCCACACTGGAGGCGTGACAGAGGCGAGCGCAGTGATCGACGTTGTTGGTCTCCAAGACCGCCCGAGCCAGTTTCTGGATAAGATAATTCTCCTCATTGGTGCACTTGGCCGAGGAAACAACCGCGACTTCGTCCCCTCTGTGTTCGTTTAGCTTTTTGGCCACAACCTCCAGGGCCTCGTCCCAGGTGGCCTCACAAAGCTTGCCGTTTCGTCTGATCAAGGGTGAGGTCAACCGATCGGGGTGGTTGACGAACTCATAACCGAACTTTCCTTTGACGCAGAGACTGCCCCGGTTCACCGGATTTCCGGGGTCACCCCGCACTCCCACCACTTCACCCCCCCGAACGGCCAGGTATACCCCACAGCCGACCCCGCAGTAAGGGCAGATCGTCTTGACCTCCTTTTCCGGCCATTTGAAATCTTTTGGCATCAGGGCGCCGGTGGGGCAGGCGGCGACGCACTGCCCGCAGGATTCGCAAATCGACTCGGCGATCAGGCCGTCACCGGCGGTGATAATCTTGGAGTATGCGCCGTCATTGAACACCTCCAGGGCGGCGAGGCCTTGTATTTCTTCACAAACACGGACGCACTTGCCGCAGAGGACGCACTTTTCAGAATCGCGGACGAAGAAGGGATTGGACGAGTCGAGAAAAATCGGCCTCTTAAGCTTTTTAAAACGCTGCCGGTCAATGCCGACGTAAGCGACGATTTTTTGTAACTCACAGCGCTGATTCTTGGGGCAAAGCAAGCAGTTGTCCGGATGATCCGACAGAAGTAATTCGACGACGCGGCGGCGAACTTCGTTGACCTGTTCGGTCTCGGTGTGAACGACCATGCCCTCGGCCACGGGGGTCAGGCACGAAGCTGGCAGTCCCTCCGTATTCTCAATTTCGACGACACACAGCCGGCAGGCGCCATAAGGCTCCAAATCGGGATCAGCGCAGAGGTTGGGGATATAAATACCGGCGCCCCGCGCCGCCTCCAGCACGGTCGCCTCTTCGCTTGCCTCAATGGCGACGCCATTTATGGTCAAATTGACTTTACCCATGAATCATTGCCTCCTTATTCAAGCCGAACCTGAAGCTTTAAGAGGGCAAACAGAGTGATAAGCGACCGCCTCTTTACACACGCCGGCCGGGCAGTGTTTTTCGAGGATGTGTTCCTCAAAGTGGTCGCGGAAGTTCTCGAGGCTAAAGAGGACGATCTCCGGGGCGGTTTTGCCAACAGGACATTCAGAAGCCAGCTTCATGGTTTCACCGAGTTCGATGAGCAAATCGAGCACGTCCATCCGGGCATTACCATTGGCGATGTTATTTAGAATGTTCATCATCTGAGCCGCGCCCAGTCGACACGTCGAACATTTGGTGCAGGAGTTGTTTTGAGTCGGCACCACCATCGAGAAGCGGGCCAAGTCAACGGCGCAGCCCGAGGTCTTCAGTTGGCTGACGACTCTCTCGGGAACGAGTTCGGGAATGAGCTCCCTGAACGCCTCGTACCCACCGGCTTCATAACCGGCTACGGCCTCGAGGCAAGGCAGGCACCTGTCCTCCAGGGCGTGCAGGGCCATCAGCGACCGACAAACGCCGGCCGGACACCTTTTGTCGCGGATGTGGGCCTCGTATTCATCGCGGAAGTAACGCAAGGTCGAGAGCACCGGCTTGGGCGCGGTCTGGCCCAGACCGCACAGGGCCGTGTTCTGGATGATGGCCGCCCACCTCTCCAGGGTCGCGATGTCGTCCTGGCGGCCCTGGCCCCGGCAGATGCGGGTCAGAATTTCGATCATCTGGCGGGTGCCGACGCGGCAGGAGGTGCACTTGCCGCAGGACTCGTCCACGCAGAACTCCATGAAGAAGCGGGCCACGTCGACCATGCAGGTGTCCTCGTCCATGACGATCATGCCGCCCGAGCCCATGATCGCCCCCAGCTTGACGATGGACTCGTAATCAACCGGGGCGTCTAGGTGCGCCGTCGGAACGCAGCCCCCGGAGGGGCCGCCCAGTTGGACCGCCTTGAATTTCTTGCCCTCGGGAATGCCGCCCCCGATGTCATAAATGATCGTCTTGAGGGGGATGCCCATGGGCACCTCCACCAGACCGACGTTGTTGACGTCGCCGGTGAGGGCGAAGACCTTGGTGCCCCGACTTCTGGGGGCGCCCATGGCGGCGTACCACTCGGCGCCCTTGAGAATGATCTGGGACACGCTGGCCAGGGTCTCGACGTTGTTTAAAATGGTCGACTTTTTCCACAACCCCTGAACCGCGGGGAAGGGG
>CAYXRH010000129.1:0-10645 GCA_964466355.1 uncultured Thermodesulfobacteriota bacterium | reverse complement strand
AAAATATTACAAAACAACACCAAGGGGGATACGATGTTATTCCCTATCCCTGTTTGTTTGAAGGCCGATGCTCGGTCGCCTAAATAGCTTTCATTTATCAAGGGATGGCCGCGGCTAAAGAGAGAGTCAGAAACTCGCCTCTGGCGGCCCCAATCTCAACCGCTCTCGCCAAAATAGATGAGTCTTGGTTTCAATCCGACGACAAGGCCGTGCGGCGTTCAATCAGCCTCTAAGTCGATGAGACGATGGGGGTGGGTGTAGACCGCGGCCCGCGCCCCCCGGACAAAGCAGCACAGGGTGATGCCGGCGCGCTCGGCCGCGGTCACGGCCAGGGAGGTCGGGGCCGAGACGGCCGCGATCAGCTCGAGGCCGGCCCGGGCGCACTTCAGGGCCATCTCCAGGCTGACCCGTCCGGAGAGGGCCGCGCCCAGACCGCCCAGAGGTTGGCCGCTCAGGAGGCGAAGGCCGATGACCTTGTCCAGGGCGTTGTGGCGGCCGAGATCCTCGGCCAGGCCCGTCAGGCGGCCTTCGGCGGTGAAGAGCCCGGCGGCGTGGGTGCCCCCGGTGCGGGCGAAGAGAGCCTGACGGCGCTTCATCTCGGCGGCCGCCTCGGCGAGGGCCTCTTTTTTGAGCCGCAGTCCGTCCGTGACCCGCTCCAGACCGGCCAAGGGATCGGCCAGTTTTTCATCGCCGCACATGCCGCACGAGCTGGCCACGATGAGGTTGCGGCCCGGAGAGTTAGGCGGCGGAGGGTCGGTCAACTGGAGGCGGATGAGGAGCGGGTCATCCGGGCAGTGCTGGGCCAAAGCCAGATCCTGGCGGCTTTGGATGAGCCCCTCGGAAAAGACGAAGCCCACGGCCAGGGCCAGGGTCTGATGCGGCGTGCACAGAATGGTGAAGCGGCCGACGTCCTTGACCTCAATGGTCAGGGGCGCTTCGACGGCCACGGCGGTCTTTTCCCGGTGGCCGGCCGGGGCGGTGGGCGGGGTGGCGAAGTTGATCCGCCGCACAGGGGCGAAGGTCTGGGCCAAAGGATCGTCGCCGCGGGGTGAGTGAAGGGTCATGAAACCGCCTCGGGCAGGCTCGGCCTCAGTGGGCGTCGATGCCGTGGATCATGAGGATCAGGTGCTCCAGGGTCTTGATGATCTCCTGAAGATACTCCGCCACCGCCTTTGAAGAGCCCGGCAGGACGTAGACGAGGCTCCGCCCCCACACCCCGGCCACGGAGCGAGTGAGCAAGGCGTTGGGGTTTTCGGCGCCGCACTTGATCCGAATGGCCTCCATGACGCCCGGAATGAGTTTGTCCAAGCGTCGGGTCACGGTCTCGGGGGCGATGTCCCGGGGTCCGACTCCGGTGGAGCCGGTGGTGATGATCACGTCGCCGCCGGCCTCCTTGGCGGCGAGAAGGCTTTCATCCAGCCGGGCGGCGTCGTCGGGCAGGATGATCGTCTCGAGGCGGGCATGCCAGCGCTTGCCGGCCAGGAATTCGCTCAGGATTCTTTGGGCCGCTGGGCCGCTCTTGTCCTCGTAAACGCCCTGGTGGGCCCGGTCGGACAAGGTGATGATATAAAAGCTCAAGGGCCGCGGTCTGTGTTCGACGGCGTCCCCGACCTTGATCGACCCGCCGCTGATGACCCGGCTGAAGACGCCCTCCTGGGGCATGAGGCAGCGTCCCACCTGGCGGAAGATGGCGCAGGCCTGAGCGTGGCATTCCTTGCCGATCTGGGTCACCTCCAGCTCCACCGCGCCGATCTTGACCCGGTCCAGGACGGCCAGGCGGCCCAAGTCCAGACCCTGGGTGGTGATGTTCTCGGCGAATTCGCCGGGCTTGATGGGCCGGGCGGCCTGGGCGGCGAAGCCCTCGATCTGGGCCAGGTCCAGGAAGCTCACCTGGCGATGCCAGGGGCCGGCGTGGGCGTCACCGACGAGCCCGTTTTGATCGATCACGACCGCTTCAACGGGCGTCTTGGCCACTCCCTTGTCCCTGGAGACGTTGATTGAGGCTACTTTCACGGGCTGACGAGCCTTTTTTGCGAGGACGCTCAAAGATCAAAGATTATCACTTCGCCCGGTCCCGGGCAAGTCCGCGGCGGCGGGTCAGGGTTTTGTCAGCCTTTCAAAAGAACGTACAGGGCCCCGGCGCCGCCGTCGTAGCTTTTGGCCGTGGCAAAGGCCAAGACGTGCTTGCGCAGGCCGGAGCGGCTCAGCCAGGCGATGAGGTGAGGTTTCAGGACCGGCCGTCTCTGGGGCGAGGACTTGCCCCGGCCGTGGATGACCAGAACGCACCGCCGCCGCAAGCGCCGGCTGCGCTTTAAAAAGGCCTCGACCTGGTCCCAGGCCTGGCTCACGTTGAGGCCGTGGAGATCCAAATGATCCTGGACCGGAAACAGACCCTCGGCCAGACGTCGCCTCAAATCCGGGCTCAGTCCGGGCCGGGCCCCTTCGACGTACTCGTCCGTGTCGCGGACGTTCAGGGGCGCCGCCCCGGAGACGAGGTCAGCCAGTTGGGCCAGGACTTCCAGGTCCTCGTCGGCCAGAGGGCGCGGCGCGGCGCGGGCGGTGGGCCGGGCTTGTTCAGGGCCGAAGTTCAGCGGGGTCACGTCGGCCATGGCCGCCCGGAAGTGGTTCCCGTCGTCCTCGGCGCCATCCTCTCGCGGTGGAGGCTTTGGCGGCGATTGGTTGACCAGGGCCTTGAGGTCCTCGGCCCGATCTTGGAAAGGATTGTAAAAGGGGGCCCTAGGGGAGGACTTGATGTTCTTGGCGCTGCCTCCGCGGGCCATCGGACTTCTCCACGGACAAAGATCAAAAGACCGTTTAAAAAATAATATATCGGTTCCGGCCGGAGGTGTAAAGGGAGGGCTTTACGGTCTAAGGGCCGAGCAATCCGAGCAGGTTGCCCGCGGCCACGGCCGTCTTCTCCTCTAAATTGAGATCGAGGTCCAAAAAGAACTTCAGGGCCGGGGCGACCGCCCGCCAGGGGCAGTCAGTGCCCCAGATGACCCGCGCGGCCCCTTTGCGCCGGATCAAGCCCAGGGTCTCCGCCCGGCTGAGGAGGCGATCGACAAAAGCCAGATCAAAGTAGACGTTGTCCAGATCCAAAAGGGGCGCCACGTGGTCCCAGCCGTAGAGACAGCCCATGTGGGCGGCGATTATTTTCAGCCGCGGAAAGCGCGCCGCCACCTGGGCGATGTCGGTCGCGTCGGTGGCGAAAGGCCCGAACTCGTCGCTGAAGGCGGCCAGATGAGGCTTCACTTTGAGCAGGCCCGGCGCGTGGACGGTGTCCAGGAGGACCGGCAGCTCGACGGCCTCGATGGCCTCCAACATTCTGAGGCTTTGGGGGCTCAAAAGGTGGAAGTGCTGGAGAAGGGTGTGGATCTTGACCCCCTTGAGGCCGAGCATGAGCGCCTCGGCCAGGTCGCCGGCCACGTTTTCGGCCAGGGGGTGGAGGGAGGCGAAGGGTATCACCGCCGGGTGATCGGCCGCCGCCTGGGCCGCCCAGCGGTTCAGAAAGCCGACCTTTTCCGGCCGGCCGGCCACGGGCAGAAGCACGAAACGCTCCACGCCGGCTTCTTTTTCGCTCTCGATCAGGCTGGCCAGATCGCCGCGGTGGACCAGCTCCCAGCGGTAGGGGCTCGAAGAGGACAAGGACCCGTCCAGGAGCCCGAGGCGCTGCTCGAGCCGGGGCAGGTCTTGGTCGGTGTAGGCGTGGGTGTGGCCGTCGATGAAAAACATGACGGCCCCTTTAATAATCGGGCCGCTGAAAGGTGTCAAGCCCGCGGCGGCCGCGGCGGCGGATTCTTCAGCCCAGCCTGGGATCGATGTTTCCCGAACCCGGACCGCCGCACTCGGGCACGTAGCAGGTCACGTCCACGAAATCGCACTTCTCATGACAGGAGGGGCACTCCACGGGCGGGGCTTCCTCCTTGACGACGTAGCCGCAGTTGCTGCACTTCCAGTTGGTCATCCCTGGGCCTCCTTTTCGCTCCCCAGGCAAAGCCTCTTCAAAGGGAGCCTGGCTTTAACTTTAATTTTACCGCACGCTCCTTAGAGGGCAAGAGAGGCGCCGATTGAGAGGCGGCCTTTTCTCTGACTTGCCCTTGAGCCATCGCTCTGGTATTCATGGGGCGGGTCGAGCCCGCAGATGATGGCAGCTTGGGTTTACATTCTCCTGGTCCTGGCGTTCATCTTTCTGATCTTGCTCGCCGGGCCGCTCCTTTTGGGGCGCATCTTCATGCTTCGCCTGACCCTGGCCGCGGTGCGCCTGTGGGGCCGTTGGGTCGCCCGGATCACCGACCGCCTCAGCCCCGGCTGGGACCTCAGGCTCTTGGTCAGGGCGGTGAACCGCTATTTTCATAAGTCCTTCATCGCCACGCCCTTTGAGGAGCGGATTCTGTTTCTGCCCATCTGTCTCAAGCCGGCCGACTGCCTGGGCGAAGTGGACCGCGACCAGGGCCTGGTCTGCGACTGGCGGTGCCCAGAGTGCCCCCTGGCCCTGCTGCGCCAAGAGGCCTTGAGCCTCGGCTACGGCCACGTCTACGTCGTGCCCTCCTCGAGGTTGATGCCCCACCAGGGGCTTCTGCCCAGCGATCAGTTCGTCCGGGCCAAGATCAGGGAGCATGACGCCGCGGCGGCCCTGGGCGTGTGCTGCGATTATTATCTGCGCCACCGCCTCATCGCCAAGCACCGGGTCGATCACCGAGGCTATCACGCCGGAGAGGGCCACACCCGCCAGTCGGTCCTCCAGGGGGTTTTGCTGGACAGCCGCCGCTGCCGGGGGGGGACGGTGGATTGGGAGGCCGTGCGCCGGCGGATGAGCCTGAGGGGTTGAGGTCGAGACGGACGATTCCGCCTCGCTTCGAGGCCGCGCCGCCGAATCTTATAAAAAAATACGGAATGTCCCAGCTAAAGGTAGATAATTTTTCTTGACATTGCTCCTGGCCCCATGCTACTATGTCCCTATCAATGGTAGTGAAGATGGGGGCCGCAATGAACATTCTTCAAGTTTACAAGAAGTTCCCCACCCAAGCTGATTGCCTATCCTACCTTGAGCAAGTCCGTTGGGGCGGAAAGCCCACCTGCCCTTATTGTGGCTCCAAGCGGGCCACAGCTCTTAAGCGCCAACACCGCTATCACTGCAACGCCTGTAATACCTCCTACAGCGTAACTGTGGGAACCATTTTCCACAAAACCCGAGTTGACCTTCAAAAATGGTTTCTGGCGATAGTCTTAATCCTCAATACCAAGAAGGGCATCAGTGGGCGTCAGTTGGCCAGAGACATCGAAGTCAACAAAGATACTGCCTGGTACATGGCTATGCGGATCAGGCGGGCCATGATCGAACAACGTGAACTGCTCCAGAGAATCTTTGAGATGGATGAAACCTACATTGGGGGCAAGCCCCGTAATGGCACTGGCCAGGCCAACAAGAGAGGCCGGGGCACGAAAAAGGCTCCCGTGGTCGGGATCGCCCAAAGAGGCGGTAAAGTCAAGGCCAAGCCGGTGAAGAACCTCAAGGGCCGCACTCTGGCTTCTTTGGTCCGAGAGAACGTAGAAACCAAAACCGCTACGGTAATCACAGACGATTTTGCCGGCTATATTCGCTTCGCCCGGTTTACTAACCATCAAGTTGTCGATCATCAGACTTGGTATGTGGATGGCGACAACCACACTAACACCATAGAGAGTTTTTGGGCATTACTAAAGAGAGGGATCGTAGGGCAATATCATAAGGTCAGCGTGCGCTATCTACCTAAGTACATTGACGAGTTTTGTTATCGTTACAATAACCGCAACCACCAAGACTTGTTCAGCCAGATGATAAGTCGGGCAGTGGGAGCATCACAATGACAAAGAAAACACTTAAGGCAACCCATGATGGCAACTTAGAACTTGGTTCAACAAAAATACCATGTGCAGTTTTGGAAGATGGCACGAGAGTTCTGTCAGAACACGGAATTACTACCGCCATGAAATCACGAAGCGGAGCGTCAAAACGACTTAAAAGAGCCCAGCAAGAGGACGGGGCCCCTTTGCCTGTTTTTATAGCATCTAAAAACTTAAAATCATTTATTTGCAATGAGTTACGCGATGGGCTCATTCGCCCCATAAAATACCGGGTAGGGAAAAGACTCGCACAGGGCTATCGTGCAGAATTGCTTCCTCAGATATGCAGTGTCTGGCTTGAGGCCAGGGCTGCTGGCGTTTTAAATAAACAGCAAGAAAAAAAGTGTTTACAGGCCGAAATAATCATGCGGGGTTTGGCCCAAATCGGCATTATCGCACTAGTTGATGAAGCCACAGGGTATCAATATGATCGAGATAGAGACGAGCTTGCCTTACTGCTTTCCAAGTATCTTTCTGACGAAAAGCTTAAATGGGCCAAAATGTTTCCTGATGAATATTACCACCACTTATATAGGCTAAAGGGTTGGCAGTTCCCGGGAGGAACCAAAAGATCGCCACTGGTCGGCAAAATTACCAATCGTCTTGTATATGAAAAACTGCCTCCGGGCGTGCTCGAAGAACTTCGCCATAGAAACCCGACCCAGCAAATGACCGGGCGACGAAGGTGGAAACACCATCAGTTCTTATCAGCAGACCTTGGCCAACCCGACCTCCGAGATCATTTATTACAGCTAATCGCCATTATGCGTGCCTCTACGACCTGGCGAAGATTTGAAAGGAACTTTGCCCGCGCATTTCCTAAGAGACCCTACCAACCTGAAATGTTTGAAGAAGAGGAAGATGATGAATAGTTGATTTATCTACGCCCCGAGCGCGCTGTTCCGATCAGTTTTTTATGATATGCTGATACATCAGAAAGGGCTTTGATGCAATTTCTGATTTCATTAAATGATTGTTCTGATAATTGGTTAATTACGGTTAGATATTTATCAATTCCATCCTTTATTACACTTACTGCATCAAACTCATAGATTTCATAAAGCTGTATCCATGTATCTTCCTTAAAAAAGTTGGTATTTGCTCTTATATAAAATAAGCCCTCCCGAATATTACAACCTTCTTGTTCCGGCTTGTTTTTTGGTTGTGAAGTTGTTTTTACAAAAAGATAAGGCTCATAACCCTTTGGATTATTGAGCAGAACTAAAAGTTTCTTTCCTGTTTCTCCATTCTTAAACTTAAAGTTGGTATGATAAAGAATCGCCCCGCGCTGGAGAGTAAAGCTTGTCATTTACTCTCTGAACAATTGATGCATTTCTTTGATTTCTGCTTGACGTTCTTTGATAATCTCTTCGTCTAGTTGGTCTGGCGAACCATCTATTGCCAATTCATAATCAATGAGAGCCTTGCTTCCTTTTTGCTTTAGTGTCATGTCCCAGGGCGAATTAATAAGGTGGGTTGCCTCAACCATCAAATCTGCCTGTGCATCTCTAAAAATCTCTGCCACCTCGTTTAATATCTTCAGTTCTCTTTCGCTAAAAAAATCAGGGTTGAATCGAGCCCTGGCAACAACCTCTTGGAACCTATCCCCCCGCTGTATAAGTCTGGCAGCTTTCTCTAGCCCTAATCCCCTATCTTCTTGCTTGCTTAACTCAAAATAAACATCTGGTGGGACAGGACCCCAATCCCAGGCGTAGTATTCTTGCCCCGTAACGGATTTCCCTGTTTGCCTAAAGTGGATAAAATCTAAATAATACAACAACTTCAGTAGTTTGGTAATCCCACAGTGTTTGGTTTTCTTCGCAAAGAATATCACTGCGTTTTGTATTTTTTCAGCGTTGTGGTCTAATAGTATCATTCTGTCGGCCCCCTTGCGGCTCGGTTGGCCTTTTCGGAGCCCTTGACCAAAAGATAATCCCCTATTAGCATAGGTCAATACCTCAAGCAACCTAAAAACAAACTTCTGTTTGATATATCGGAAGAAAGCATATAAAACTTGACCACGTAGCAACTAACTACCATTATCTGGGACACTCCGAAAAAATATATCAGCTCAGTTCAAAGGCGTACTGGGTGGCGACGTAAATCAGGTAGAGCCCCAAAATGGAGGCCCCCTGCCAGCGCTTGAAGCGGCCGTCTCTGTTCCAGAAGATGAAGGCCCTGAAAATGTAGAGAATGAGCAGCATGGCCGGGAAATGAAAGAGAAAGAAGGTCGGCCCCACCTCGAGGGGCCGGGCGGCGGCGGCGGCGCCGATGACAAAGAAGCAGTTGAGCACGTCGGCCCCGACGACGTTGCCGATGGTGATCTCGGGGTGACCTTTTCTGACGGCCGAGATGGCGGTGACCAGTTCGGGCAGGGAGGTGCCGAAGGCGACCAGGGTGGCGGCGATGACGTCCTGGGGCACGCCGAGGCGGCCGGCCGCCTCGGCCGCCGTGGGCACCAAGACCCGGCTGGCGGCGATGATGGCCACGAGCCCGCCGAGGATGAGCCCCCAGCAACGGCCCAGGCTGATCGGCTCGTCGAGGCTGGTCTTCTCGCCGGCCGGCGGGCACTGTTTGGCCCAGGCGTAAGAAAGGGCCAGATACCCGCCCAAAAGAATCAGAAAGAGGAGGCCGACCCAGCGTCCCAGAACCGGTCCTCCGCCGGCCCCGGCCGGGGAGAGGAGGGCGATGGCCACCAACAAGCTCGCCGCCCCGACCTGGATCCAGCCGGTCCGGTCCAGGATGAAGCGGTTGACCGGCACCCTGGTCAGAAGGCAGGTCGTCCCCAGAATGAGGCCCGTGTCGCAGATGATCGAGCCCACGCCGTTGCCCAGGGCCAGGCCCGGATTGCCCATCCAGGCGGCCATGACCGAGACGAACATCTCCGGCGCGGTGGTGCCCAGAGAGACGACGGTCGCGCCGATGGCGATGCGGGGCAGACCGGTCAGGCGGGCCAGGTGGACCACGCCGTCGATCATGCAGTCCGCCCCCTTGGCCAGAACGAGAATGCACACGGCCATGACCGCCGCCAGGGCCCAGGCGGGCAGCCCGGCGGCCAGGGCGGTCAAGACCGTTTCGTCAACCAAAAGGCGCCACACTTCCAAACACCCGCTCGATTGAGCTTCCGTCCAGACCCAAGACTGCCAGAACCAAGCCTTCCTGCCAAGCCAAACCGGGCGAGCCCCTTTTCCCTTCGCCTTGACCGGCCCGTAAAGGGCTGGTCATAATGTCGTCAAAATCTTTTGCTCATCTGGCCGGCGAGCAGAGAGGAAAGGCCCAAAATGAGCCAATTTGGCCATCGAAAGACCAAGATCGTGTGCACCATCGGTCCGGCCACGGCCTCAAAAGAGCGGATGCGCCGGCTCATCGAGGCCGGCATGGACGTGGCCCGGTTCAATTTCTCCCACGGCCAGCCAGAGACCCACCGCCGGACCATGCGCGCCCTGAGACAGTTGGCCGGGGAGATGGGCCGCCAGGTGGGCCTTCTCCAGGATCTGGGCGGACCGAAGATCCGGCTCGGCCAGCTCAAGGAGCCGGAACGCCGGCTCGAGATCGGCGAGGAGGTCACTCTCGCCCCGGCCGTTGCCTCTGACTCGGAAGTCATTCCGGTCGACTACCCTCAACTGTCCCATGATTTGTCCGTCGGCGACCGCATCCTCTTGGCCGACGGCCTGGTGGAGCTGAAGGTCGAGGCCAAAGAGGACGCGGGCCTCATCTGCGCGGTGATCGTCGGCGGCGTCATCAACTCCCGCAAGGGCGTCAACCTGCCCGTGAGCCGCTTGAGCGTCCCGGTCTTCACCGACAAGGACCGCCGCGATCTGACCGTCGGCCTCGAGGAGGGGGTCGATTTCATCGCCCTCTCCTTCGTCCGTCACGAGGAGGACCTGGCCCCGGTGCGCCAGCTCCTCGACCGCCTCGACCGGCCGCCGATGCTCATCGCCAAGATGGAGAAGCCCCAGGCCATCGAGAGGTTCGAGGCCATCCTCGCTCAGGTGGACGGGATCATGATCGCCCGGGGCGATCTGGGGGTGGAGATGCCCCTGGAGGAGGTGCCGATGATTCAAAAAAGGCTCATCGGCCTGACCCGCCGGGCCGGCAAACCGGTCATCACCGCCACCCAGATGCTCCGCTCCATGGTCAGCTCCCCCCGTCCGACCAGGGCCGAGGCGACCGACGTGGCCAACGCCATCTTGGACGGCACGGACGCCCTGATGCTCTCCGAGGAGACGGCCGTGGGCCAGTATCCGGTCGAGGCGGTCAGGATCCTGGACCGCATCGCCCTGGTCACCGAGAAGGAGCTCACCGCCCTCTCCGTCCTCCAGGGCCCGACCCCGGACCCGCCCTCCACCGCGGAGGCCATCTCCCGGGCGGCCTGCCTCCTGGCCGAACACGTCCACGCCGCGGCCATCGTCGCCTCGACCACCTCCGGCGGCACGGCCCGGCTGGTGGCCCGCTTTCGGCCCTCCTGCCCGGTGGTGGGGCTGACGCCCCTTGAGGAGAAGGCCCGCCAGCTGACCCTCTCCTGGGGCGTGATACCGGCCCCCTGCCCGCCCTTTGAAGACACTGATCAGATGCTGGCCCTGGCCGCGGACTGGGTTTTAAAAAGGGGCCTGGCCCGGGGCGGCGACCGCCTCATCGTCACCGCCGGCGTGCCGGTGGGTCTGCCCGGGACGACCAACTTCCTGAAGGTGGTCGAGCTGGCGGCTTAATACTGATTGGCGATCATTCAAGTAGTATTTTGGTTTGGTTGTTCGAACGAATT
>CAYXRH010000128.1:0-10673 GCA_964466355.1 uncultured Thermodesulfobacteriota bacterium | reverse complement strand
GGGTCTACGAGGCCGGGCACAACCCCCGGGTCTTTTCCAAGGCCTACAAATCCATCGAGAACCTGGGCAACCCCTTCATGGAGCCTCGGGAGAAGCGCATCGACGTCTTTCCCCAAGAGCCGAAGAAGAGACCAGGGGCTGAGGTGCTCTACTGGACCGGCTGCGTCAGCGCCTATCAGGACCTGAGGATCATCCCGGCCATGCTCAAGCTCTTGGACGGCGCAAAGGTGAAATACTCCAACCTCGGCCAGGAGGAGGGCTGCTGCGGCTACTTCAATTACATCACCGGGGCCATGGACAAGTTCGAGGCCCTCGTGGCGGCCAACGTCAAGACCTTTGAGGAAAACAAGGTCACCAAAATCGTGTCCACCTGCTCCGGGTGCCACAAGACCTTCCACGATCTCTATCCCAAATTCGGCGGCGACGGCTTCGAGGTCCTGCACGCCGTGGAGTACCTGACCCAGCTCATAAGCCAAGGCCGCCTCAGGTTCAAGGAGGACGCCGCGCCGCTCAAGGTCGTCTATCACGACCCCTGCGACATCGGCCGCCACATGGGCCTCTACGAGCCGCCCCGGGACCTGATCAAGGCCCTTCATGGGGTGGAGCTTCTGGAATTTCCCCTCAACCGGGCCATGGCCAAGTGCTGCGGCGGCGGCGGCGGCATGAAGGGTTTTGATCTGGAGCTGTCCCTGGAGTTGGCTGAGAAGCGGGTTCTAGAGGCGGTGGAGCTGGGGGCTGAGGTCATCGTCAGCGCCTGTCCGTCGTGCAAGCAGAACTTTGTCCAGGGCTCGGCCAGGTTGAAAAAGGGCGGCCGGATCAAAAAGCGGCTCAAAGCCATGGACGTGACCGAGCTTTTGGCCAGCCGCTTGGCCTGAAGCCAGGCGCTCATCCCCCAAGGCGCGGCCAAATGAATTCAACCACGCCGCTCCGGGCTTACGTACAAGTGGGCGGCCTGTTCAAGCGCAGGCTATTATCGCCTCTTTGATGCAGACGTCATAAGTCAATGTTGCCCCTCGAGCGGGGCGGCGGTCTGCTGGCGGCTTGTCATCGCCTCAGGGACCGCCGCCCCTCAAACAGCGATACAAAACAGTCAGCCCAGAAGCTCCAGGGCGGCGCGGCAGTACGTTTCCACGCCCAGGGGCAGGACCTCCTCAGGGGGGTTGAACTTGGAGGTGTGAACCGGGGCCCCGCCCGGGCGGCCCACGCCGAGGAAGAACATGCAGCCCTTGGCTTTTTCGAGATAAAAGGCCATGTCCTCTCCGCCCATGGTCGGCTCGGGCTCGACGACGTTTTCCTGACCGACGACCGCCGCGGCGCAGCGGCGCACCAGGGCGGCCACTTCTTCGTCGTTGATGGTGGGGGGGTAGCCTTTTTGAAACTCAAACTCATAATCCGCGCCCATGGATCGGCAGACGCCTTGGACAATTTTCTCGATCCGCTCAGGCCAGGAGTCCCACACCTCTCGATCGAACGTCCTGGTGGTGCCGCAGAATTCAGCCCGATCAGGGATGATGTTAAAGGCGGTCCCGGCGTGAAAGCTGCCCACCGTGACCACGGTGGGGATGAGCGGCTTCATCTGCCGGCTGACCAGGCGCTGCAGGGCGGAGACCACCTGGGTGCCCACCTCCAGGGCGTCAACGCAAAGATGGGGCATGGCCCCGTGGCCGCCCCGGCCGATGATGGTCACGTCAAACCGGTCCATGGCCGCCAGGGCCGGCCCGGCCTTGACGCCGATGAAGCCCTCGGGCAGATCAGGCCAGACGTGGCAGCCCAGGGCGTAATCCACTTTGGGGTTGTCCATGACCCCGGCCTCGATCATCGGCTTGGCTCCGCCCGACCCCTCCTCGGCCGGCTGAAACAAGAATTTAATGCTCCCCTTGAGCTGGTCCTTGAGGCCTCGGAGCACTGCGGCCGCGCCCAGGACCATGGCCATGTGACAGTCGTGCCCGCAGGCGTGCATGACGTTTTCGTGGCTGGAGGCGAACGGCAGGCCGGTCTCCTCCTTGAGCGGCAGGGCGTCCATGTCGGCCCGGAGCATGAGGCTCGGCCCGGCCCGGCCGGTGTCCATGAGGGCCACGAGACCGTACTTGGCGATGCCGGTCTGGACCCCGAAGCCTTTGTCCCTCAACCATGCGGCCACGTAAGCCGACGTCTTCACCTCGTTGAAGGCCGTCTCGGGAATGCGGTGGAGATCCCGCCGCGCCTGGATGATGAGGTCCTTTTGGTCGAGGACGGCCCGCTTTAGATTGGTCATGATCAAACCTCGCTCTTTGTTTGTCTTTAATCCGCTCTAAGCTCAAGTCTTTTTCGCTCGGGCCTGAAGGCCTTTTCCGGCTGCGCGTCTCGGCCGGCTGCTCCGGTGCTTCGCAAGTCGCTGACCGCCGGCCTCGATGTTCGCCTGGCCTAGGCCCTCCCTCAAAAGCCTTAAGCTTAGAGCATAGAGGCGTCTTCGATCAACTGTTTCGTCATTCTTGCGATAACAAATGAAAAATGATATCAGATACGCTCTCCAATTCTCACCAGGAACGCTGATCGAGCCGAAGCCCTGGCGGGCTGAGGTGTTTACTTATTTCTTGAGCCCGCCCGCGTTTAAAAATCGTACTTGAAAAACATGTCCACGCCGGTGGTCTCCTCGTCGCCAAAGGAGGATTGGACCGAGACGTGGCGGTTGAGGCGGTACTCCAGGTGAACCTCGTTGGGCTTGGACGGTTCGGTGAAGGCCTCGTATGACAGATAGAGGTCGGGCAAAATCTCCTTGCCCGTCTCCACGCTGAGACCTCCTTTGGGCGAGGAGTTGAAGGTGAGGCTGTCCGGAGCCAGCCTTTCGTCCAAGAGGTTTTTCATCAAATCCGCCGCCGGGCCGCCGAGGGCGCTGAGGGCCTGAGCTTCCAGCTCCGAGGCCTGGCCTTGGCTTAAATTCGAGGCGGGGCGTCCGAAGAGGAGGTAGGCCAGGATGTCCTCCTGAGTCATGGCCGGATCAGAGGACAGCTCCAGATGAGGGGCCTTGATCGAGCCCGAAAGGTAGAGGCTTATGCGCACGTCATCCCGGGAGCGGTAGAGGGCCGTTATCTCCAGGTTGGGGTTGATCGGCCTGAGGCCTTGAAAGTCGATCCGGCCCTTTTCGAGGGTGAAGCGGCGCCCGAAGCGGGAGAACTGTCCCTGCTCGATGTTGAGGCTGCCCCAGAGCCTCAAGGGGCCAGAGGGCTCTTGGCTGGCCTCGAGTTCGCCGTCGACCTTGGCCTTGAGCCCCTCGCCCTGGATTTCGGCCGAGGAGCCGAGGTCGATGATCATCTTCAAATCCAAGGGAGCCAGGGCGAGGCTCGGCGGTTTGGCCGCCCCGGCGGCTGGATTGGCCGCCTTCGGCGGGGCGGGCCGATCGACCAAGATTATCTCCTTGGATTCGGCCGGCGCCGGGCGGGGGAGGGTCAAGTCCAGCTTGAGGATTTTGAGCCGACCGCGGGCCATGGGGGCCTGGAGGGTGCGGCTGACGACCACCTCCGCGGCGATCTCGCTCTGACCGTAAGACCCCAGGTCTATCTTCGCCGGAGAGAGCTGAGCATTGAAATTCAGCGGCCACTCGCCGCCCAGGCCCAGCCAGCCCTCGGCGGCCAGTGTTCCGTTGCCGAAACGGGCGGAGCATTCTTCTAAAAGGAGCTTGCCCTGGTCCAGTTTAAAGCTGGCCCGACCGTTCTGGACCGCCTGGCCGGTGAAGGCGACCTGAAATCCGACGTCTTCGATCTTGATCCAGCCCCGGGCTTGGGGGGTGAGGTTGACCTCGGCGCTGAGGCGGCCCTTGAGGTCGTCCAAATCCTTGACCAGGGGTTTCAGGGCGGCCACGGGAAAGCTTTCGATCATTGCTTTGGCTTCGATTCTGGTCTTGTCCAGCCTCAGGCGCCAAGGGATGAGATTGAACTCAAGAGGGGCCTGGCCAGAGATGACGCCCACCTGATGCCCCAGGGCCCGGACTTCGACCCGGCCGCTGAGGCGGTTCGCGTCGTAGGCGGCCGAGAGGGCGAGGTCATCCAGCTTCTGGCCGGACAAGACGGCGTCGACGATCCGGCCGCTGAGGCGCGCCTCCAGGGCTGCGGGCCGTCCGCTGATTTGAAGCGTGGCCGAAAGCCGGCCTTGCTCGAGGACGTCCAGTCCGGCCACCCCGGCCCAAGGGGCGATCTCGATGCCTTCGATGGCCCCCAGGCCGGCCAGCCGCCCCTCGACGAGGTCCAGCCTCAGCTCGACCCGCTCTGTATTCGACCCGGCGAGGGCCATGTCCAGCCGCTCCAGCCCGCCGCGGCCCCAGACGAGGTGGATCGGCTCTGGGGAGCGCCATCTCTCCTGGCCGGCCGGGGTCTTGAGGCGCATCTGGAGCGCCTCAATGATCAGCTCGGTCGGCTTTTTGACCACTTCGGCCTCGGCGCGGCCGTGAAGGCTGTCCACGACCACGCGGCCGCTGAACTCCTTCCTTTGTCCGCTGAGATCCAAATCCACGTTCAGGGGCGCTGAATTGGAAAGGGACAGAGCCTCGATCTGGCCGGCCACCTGGCCAGACCAGGTCTGGGGGGCGTTGAAATCGACGTTTTGCAGCGCGGTGGTCAAATCAAAGGCTCGGGCGCTGATTTTTTTGCCTGAAAATTTGGCGCCCCTTACTCGTCCGGCCACGCTCGGCCGCTTGAGGTCGCCCTGGAGGCGACCCTCAAAAGAATACGTCGCCGCCTCGAGGCCGGCCGGCCGCCCGAAGAGCAGCTCGTTCAGCCGACTCAAGTTCTGGCCCTCGATCTTGAGGTCGAGCTCGGCTTCGGGCCAGAGGCGGCCGGCCAGGCGGGCCCTGACCATGTCCAAAACGATCTCCACCTCATCCAAGACCGCTCCCCCAGCGGCGACGCGGCCAGCGCCCTTCAAGCTCTTCAAGGACGCGCCCGGCCACTGAGATCGGCTCAAATCAGCCTCGAACCAGACGGCCGGCCCTTGTCCCTTGAGCTTGATGCGGCCGCCCAGGAGCGCCTTCCGGGCCGATTGGGGCAGGAAGGGCCACAACCAGTCCGGAATCTTGAACTGAGACAGGTTCAGCTCGGCCTTCCAGTCCAGGGGACGGCCCTGGGGGGAGAGGTTCAAGAGGCCCGAGCCGATGATGCGGCCCCAGGGGCTGTCCAAGGTGAGCTTGGACGAGGAGAGCTTGAGGCCCTCACCGGGCCAGTCCACCTCCAGGGGGCCGCTGAAACGCAGCGTCGAAGGGTCGATCACCAGCAGGCCCAGGTTCAATTCCTCGGCCATCAAGGCCTTCGGCGGCTGGAACTGAGTCAGGGTCAGCCAGGCCCGGCCCGAGACCGGACGGCCCTTGTCAAGGGTCGCCTCGGCCCGGCCGACGAGGCGGGCGGCGCCGTCTTTTAAGGCCACGTCCTTAAGGGTCAGGCGGCCCTCAGACAAGAGGAGGCGGAAGCGGCCCTCGTCGGCCTCGGCCTGCCAGCCGCGGGCTTTTTCAAATTTCACCCGGGCCTCAATCTGGCCGGAGCGGAGCTCTCCTTGGGCCTCGACGAGCCCGGCTTGGAGGCCAAACCCCTGGGCTTGCTTGGCCTTGACCAGGCCAGAGATTGCCCTCGACGTGAAGCGGAGCTTGGCCTCGCCGGCCTCGGCCTCGCCCCAGCCGTTGATTTTGGTCGGGCCAAAGATGAGGTGGGCCTCCAGATCGTGGGGCGGCCCCTGGACCAGATATTCGAACTCGGTCAGGCCAGAGGGCAGGTCTGGACCGAACAGACCGGACAACCTGGCCGGATCGAGGTTCTTGACCTTTCCTCGGGCCTCGACCTTTTTTTCGAGCCAGCCCACGCGGCCGGCGGCCTCGATCTGGGCCTCGCCCCAGCGGACTTGAGCCGTCAGGTCGAGCCCCTCGAGCCCGCCGCTTCCCTGGCCTTTGAGGCCGCACGACCCGCTGAGCCCGCTCAAGCCTGGGACCAAAGGCAGATCAGACAGCTCCACCTCGCCGCTGAAGGAGCCGGCGGCCTCGAGCGGCGTCCACACGGTTCGGCCCTCAAAATCGAGCCGGCTGCGCTGCTCGGGGCCGAAGAGGAGTCGGAGGCTTTGGAAGTCGGTCTCATGGCCGGCCAGCTGGCCGACGGCCTCGAAATCAAAGGCCGTCCCGGCCAATTCGCCGCGCCCTTTGACTTGTCCCTGGGCCCGCCATTTTTGATCCCAGGCCAAGACCCCGCGGCCCTGGATGTCCTGGAAGGAGCCGAGTTCGGCCAGGGCCGCGGCAAAGCCGAGATTGTCCACGCGCCCGCGGATGAGGTCGATGTTTTCCAGGGTCATCCGCCATTCCTGGCCCGGATCGCTCGCCGCCGCGGCCTCCCGCGGCTGGATAAGCGCCCTCCATTGGCTCAGGGACCACGCGCCTCGGCGGCTCGAGGCTTCGGAAGGCTTCGGGGCCGCCTCGGGCGAGCGGAGAAAAGTCAGTCTGGGGCCCACGGCCTTGAGCCGGGTGACGTGGAAGTGCCGGTTTCTCAAAGCGGCGTAATCGATCCCCAGGGTCGCTTGCTCAATCTCCAGTTCAACCTCGGGCCAGATGAGCCGCACCCCGCTCCAGACCAAGGCCCCCCGCAGGCTGCCGCTGGCTTTTTTGATCTCGATGCGAGCGCCGAGAGCCTCCTCGATGATGGGCTCGATTCGCTCCAGGATGACCTGGTGGGCCTTCTCGCTGCGGGCGGCGAACCAGACGGCTCCGGCCGCGGCTAAGCCCACGGCGGCGACGATGAGGCCGATAATGATCAACCAGCGCCTCATCAAAACGCCTGTCCGATGTTGACGTGGATCTGCCATCGTCTGAAGGTGGCCTCTTCGGGCGGGTTGAGCTGCCAGCCCAGATCGAGCCTCAACGGTCCGATCAAGGTTTTATAACGCAGGCCCAAACCGACGGTGTAGCGGAAAATTCCCGGGTCCAGGGTCCAAGCTGTGGGGGAGAGGTGTCCGGCCTCGGTGAACACGACCCCCCTGAGCGGCCCCCAGAGGGGATAGCGCCCCTCCAGGCTGACCTCTATCAGGCTCTGGCCGCCGGTGGGCCGCCCGCTTTGATCCAGAGGCCCCAGCTTCTGGTAAGGGTAGCCTCTGATGGAATTGCTGCCGCCGGCGAAGAGGCGTTTGAAGATGGGCACGTCGTCGCTGGGCGGGATGGCCCAGATGGTCGCGCCCTTGATCCGGCCGGCCAGGGTGAGCCAGGGCGTGGGGTTGTAGTATTGAGCGGCCGAGCTTTCCAGGAGGAGGTAGTTCACCTCTGAGCCCAGCCAGTTGGGGGCCGCGTCCAGGCGCAGGTGATAGAGCATGCCTTTCCTGGGGTCAAGAATGCTGTCCCGGGTGTCGAGGATGAGGCCCAGGTCCGCGGCCGAGACCCAGTTGCTCTCCGCCTCGTCCCGGGTGGCGGCGGTCTCGATGTTGTACGGCCGGTCCACCTCCAGGGTGTAGCCGGCCTTGGCCCACCACGGGCCCCAAACCGGTCTCTTGAGACCGGCCATGAAGAAGGTGCGTTCATTGGAGAAGCTGGCCTCTTCCCGGTCTTCGTGACCGAGACGGAAATTGAGGGTCTGCTGACGATCCATGAAGTTGGGCTGACGATAGTCGATCAGCCCGCCGTAGGCCCGGCCAGAGTAATGCACCGAGGCGCTCAAAACCTCGCCCCAGCCCAGGACCGAGCGATTGGACTGGGTCAGGCGGACGCGAAACTGATCCTCGTTGCCGTAGCCGACCCCCAGAGAGATGGAGTGCCTGTTGCGCTCCACCAGGCTGATCTTTATCGGCACCTCGTCTCCCTTGACCTCCGTGAACAGGGGCTCCACCCGGACGATGGAGAAGACGCCGAGGTCCATCAGCTTCTGGCGGGTCTCCTCCAGGATCCGGGCGTCGAACTCTTCTCCGGCTCGCCAGGGCAGCTCCCTCTTGACGACCTTGAGACGAGTTCTCTCGAGGCCGACGAAGTGGGCCTGACCGAGCCTCAGGTGGGGGCCAGGGGTGAGGTGAAAGTGCACCTCCGCCCAATGCTCCCGGGCCGAGACCTCGGTCCAGGCCTTGAGCTGAGCCCGGGGATGGCCGCGTTCGGCCAGGACGCGGATGAGGCTGGATTTGGCCTGCCTATAGTTTTCGAGGCGGAAGATCTCGCCCGTGGTCAGCCCGGCGAGCTCGATCCGCCGCCAGAACCGTCTCTGCCAGCGCTGGTCGAGCCCGGGGGCCTCGAGATCGACCCGCCTCACTTTGACCGGCTCGCCCTCCACGATCTTGACTTTGACGAAGGCCTGGTCCTTGGTCTGGGTCACTTCGATGTCCACCCGGGCCTGATAATATCCTTCCGCCTCGTAGAGCTTGAGGAGTATCTCCTTGTCCCGTTTGAGCGACGAGGGGTTGAGGCGCGGCTGGGGACGCCAGAACTTGTGGTCAGCGGCCTTGGTTTCCATGGCCTCGGCCAAGACGCGGGCCCGCAAGGCCTCGTTGCCCTCAAACTCCACCGCGGCCACGAAGGGCGGTTTTTGGGCCCACAGCTCCAGCGGGGCCGAGACCAAGACCAGCATTCCGAGAAAAATAAGCCTCGCCATCAGGGTCCAAGGATGATTTCATCGCCCCAGCGGGCCTTCAGATCGCCTCTGAGGGCTTCAGTTGCTCTTCGGTCGGCCGCTTCAACCATCAACTCCCCTCGCCCCGCGTTAAAAGGTGAAATTTTCATAAAAAGCGTCCAGGGCCTCTTCCCGGACGCGCCTCGGTTCTGAAATCAAGCCCTTCCCCGCCCCTGGCGGCCGCTTTTCGTCTCGCCCAGTTTTCGATGAGCCTGAAGACCTGGCCTCTGAATCGCCCGCGGGGGTCAGCAGCGAAAGGATCCACGAGTGCCTAGATTAGGCCAAACCGGCTCGGGCGTCAATCTCGGGCAAGGAAGCCGCCTGAGGGTTGAGGGCCGCTTCAGGGGGCCTTTGATCATTGATCCTCCCGCCTGTCCTCGGGCCTGAGCCTGGGCGCGGGCACCGAAGGGAAGAGGGCGCGGTCGGTGTGGGGGATGAACTTGGCCGCAGAGAAGCGGTTCATGAACTCCTGGTTGACGTTTAGCTCCAAGTAGGTCAAGCGCTTACGCACAGCTTCGACCAGGCGCCTCGCCTCGGCCGAAAGGATGGCCGCCCTGGCGCCGGCCAGGGCGGCGTTGCCCACGAGCTTGTATCGGCTCAAGGGCAGGTCAGGGATGAGGCCCAGAACCTCAGCCCGCCAGGGATCGATGTTCTGGCCGAAGTCGCCGGCGATGAAAAATGTTTCGATCTCCTCAAAGGAAAGATTGAGCTGGCTCAAGAGGATGGTCAGGATGGTGTACATGGCCGCCTTGGAGCGCAGAAGAACGTCCAGATCGACCTGAGAGAGGAGGATCGGCTCGGCCAGGCCGCTCTCCAGGGCCGAGACCAGGACAAAAGCCCAACCTTCCTCGGTTTTTATCAGCCGAGGGTGATTCAGGGGCGCGAGGCGACCTCGGACGTCCACCACCCCGGCCAGGAACAGCTCGGCCACCAGGTCGATCAAGCCAGAGCCGCAGAGGCCCAGGGGCGGGCCGGAGCCGATGACGCTCAGAGTGGGCTCCAGGGATTGAGGATCGATCCTGACCGTCTCGATGGCTCCGGGCCCGGCCGGCATGCCCATCTTGGCCACGCCTCCTTCCAGGGCCGGACCGGCCGCGCCGGCGCAGCCCATGAGCCAGTCCTGGTCGCCGACGACCACCTCGGCGTTGGTGCCCACGTCGATGAGGAGACAGACTCGTTCGCTTCGGGCCAGGCCCGAAGAGATCAAGCCGGCGATGACGTCGCCGCCGAGATAAGAGCCCACGTTGGGGAAGGTGAAGACCGGGGCCCGAGGAGGGGCCTCGAGCCCCAGGGCCTGGGCCGGGTAGAGGTCTGGCCGGTTGATGACCGGGATGTAAGGCTCGCGGCAGATGTGGGCCGGGTCCAGACCGAGGAAGAAATGGGTCATGGTCGTGTTGCCGGCCACGGCCAGACAGGTTATGTCCTCTTTTGGGAGGCCGCGGCGGCGGACCAGGGTTTCGAAGCCCTGATTGACGCCCCTGATGATGAGGCTTTGGAGAACCTCAACCCCGTGCTCCCTGACGGCCTGAATGCGGGTCAGGATGTCCGGGCCCAGTTCGACCTGGGGATTGGTCACTGACGCGGCCTCCAACACCCGGCTGGAGGGCGATTCGACCAGCTCCAAGGCCAGGGTGGTGGTGCCCAGGTCCACGGCCAGGCCGAGAAAAGAATCGCCCGCCGCGGGCCAGGTCAGATCATTTGAGGCCGAAGCGGGCCACATGAGGACGGGCGCCTTTGTTGAGGCGTCGCCCGGCTCCAGGCCGACCAGCCTCCAGCCTCGCGGCCGCGGGGCCAAGCTGGCCGTCACTCGCCACTGGGCCTGGCGCAGAATGCTCGAGGTCTGGCTGAGCGCTTCGAGGGGCAGGCTGACGTTGTGGAGGCCGCAGCGGCGCTGCAGGGCTGACCTGAGACGGTCCACGTCGGCCGTGTTGTCGCTCAGGGAGGGCGGGGTCAACTCGAGGCAGCGTTTCAGCGTCGGAGGCATGAGCCGCTATTGTACATTTTTAAAATGACGGTGCAAGGCGTCAGGGGTCTGGGTAGCGTATCAAGTCTTGTGTCAGGGGAGAGGGAGGGGGTACCTCCTTGGGT
>CAYXRH010000127.1:0-10759 GCA_964466355.1 uncultured Thermodesulfobacteriota bacterium | reverse complement strand
AGCTAAAACTCTTCGACTCCTGATACCCTGCAGCTTGCTGCAGGGTTATTCATTGTTGCGTCCTGGAGGTTAAGGATCACAAGTCAGCGTGGCCGCTTCGCCCGAACCACAGCATTGACTTATGGTATCTACTTCTAAGACCGACCCTAGGCGCCGTGGAGGGATATTCAAACGCGGCCGCAACCGCCTCGGGCGGCTTTTTTGAAGGCCCTGAATCTCCTTGACAGGCCCAGGCCCCTGGCCTAATTTTAGGCTGTCGTGAAACGGCTCTTTGGTCCTGGTTACGGCGTTACTCGATTTTTTTGAATGCTCACATATCACCATCATATGCCGCGCTTTTCGAAAAGCTCGCGTCTGGTCCTCGAATCAAGATGTGGTTTCGCCTTAGCCTCAATTTCAGATTTCTAGAGGTGGTTTCAAAACCTCTCAGAAGCGAGTTCAGGGCCTTATATCGGGGACGAGGTCAAGGAAGGCGAAGAGGAGCAACCGGAGGAATATACGAAATATTTCGAGGATTGCGATTCGAGCCTGACGCCGAGATCGGCCCCGAGAGAAGGTTTTGAAATCGCTTCTAGCCTCTGCCCCTCATGGAGGAGCGAATGCCCAAGGTGACCTTCCTGCCACACGAAATCAGCCTCAAAGTCGAACAGGGCGAGAATCTGCTGCGCGTGGCCATGCTGGCCGGGGTGCACGTCAACGCCTCCTGCGGAGGACAGGGGGTCTGCGGCAAGTGCCGGGTCCTCGTCGAGTCAGGCCAGGTTCAAGACGGGCTCAGCGAAAAGCTCTCCGCCGAGGAGGCCGCGGCCGGATATCGTCAGGCCTGCCTCGCTGCGATCGTGGAGGACGTGACCATCAGAATCCCGGTCGAATCACAGCTCGACTCCAAACTGCTCAACATCCAGCGGCCCAAGCCCGGCGCCGGCCTGCAGATCCCGGACCTGGGCGCTGACTGGCTGCGCCAGAGAGGTCTTTTTCAACCTCCCTTTGACCTCCGCTACGTCGAGGTGGACCCGCCCACGCCGACCAACAACGAAGACGACCTCACCCGGCTGCTGCGAAACCTCAAGGACCAGCACGGCGAGGGCAACCTGGCCGTGGACTTCCCGGTCATCCGCAAGCTCTCCGACGTTCTGCGCCAGGAAGACTTCAAGGTCACCGTCACCCTGGCCCGACCGGTCCGGGAAGGGCGGAAATCGACCCTGATCAACATCAAGCCCGGAGATAAACGCCAGGCCAACTTCGGCCTGGCCGTGGACATCGGCACCACCACCATCTTTGGTCAGCTTCTAGACCTCAACACCGGCCAGGTTCTGGGCGAAAGAGGCAAGTACAACGCCCAGCTCAGCTACGGCGAGGACGTCATTTCGCGCATCGTCTACGCCACCTCCAAGCCCGACGGCCTGGCCAAGATGCAGGCGCTGGTCGTCTCGACCATCAACGAGATCATCGAGGAGCTCGTCGCCCGGACCAAAGTTGACCAGGACGACATCAGCCACCTCACCGTGGCCGGTAACACGACCATGACCCAGCTCTTTTTGGCGGTGAATCCCAAGTACATCCGTCTCTCGCCCTACACGCCGACCGCGTCTTACTACCCTCCGCTCAAGGCGGCCGAGCTGGGCCTCGCCGTCGGCCCTCAGGTCTCGACCCTGGTCTTTCCGGCCGTGGCTTCTTACGTGGGCGGCGACGTCGTGGCTGGAGTGATGGGCTCGGGCATGTATCGGGAAGAGCCTCTGACCCTGTACATCGATCTGGGCACCAACGGCGAGATCGTGGTCGGCAACCGCGACTGGCTGGCCTGCGCGGCCTGTTCGGCCGGACCGGCCTTTGAAGGCGGCGGCATCGAGCACGGCATGAGGGCCATGAAGGGCGCCATCGAGGAGTTCTCATTGAATCCGAGCACCTGCGAGCCGATGATCCTCACCATGGGCTTGGCCAAGCCCCAGGGCATCTGCGGCTCCGGTCTGATCAACATCGTGGCCACGCTTTTCGAGATAGGCTTGATCGACGAAAAGGGCAAATTCCTTTTGGACCTGCCCACGGA
This sequence comes from uncultured Thermodesulfobacteriota bacterium, assembly GCA_964466355.1. Lineage (GTDB taxonomy): Bacteria > Desulfobacterota > Desulfarculia > CAYXRH01. Next base: position 8,715 of record CAYXRH010000127.1, on the reverse strand, counting down.
CCGGGTCCGCGAAGGGGCTTCGGGGCTGGAATACGTCCTCGTCTGGGCCGAGGACACCCACATCGGGCGGGACATCGTCTTGACCGAGGTGGACATCGACAACCTCATCCGGGCCAAAGGGGCCATGTACGCCGGCTATCTGACCCTTTTGGAAGGCGTGGGTCTGTCCGTGGATGACCTGGATCGGGTCATCATCGCCGGCGGCTTCGGGCGCTACGTCAACCTCGAAAAAGCCATCACCATCGGCCTCCTGCCCGAGCTGCCCCTGGACAAGTTTTATTTCGTGGGCAATGGATCGCTTTTAGGGGCGAGGATGGTCTCCTTCTCCAACCAGATGCGGGCCGACGTGGGGGAGATCGTCAGCAAGATGACGAACTTCGAGCTCTCGGAGGTCCCTTCCTTCATGGACTATTACGTCAGCTCCCTCTTTCTGCCGCACACTGAGCAGCGCTACTATCCCAAGGTCATAGAGAGAATCCAGGCCGTGCACCAGGCCCTGGGCCGCGTCTGCCAGGGCCGGGCTTGATCCGGCTTCATTCCCAAAGGCTGGACGAGGTTTTTCAATGAACCAGCCGGATTCACGGAACAGGATGAGCGACCTCACCAAACTGGCCGATATTTTCATCGACACGCTCAAGGACTTCTCGGCCCGGGGGAAGAGCCTGACCACGGAAAACCTTTCCCAGGCCATGGCCGTCCGGCCTGAGATAAAGGCTTTGATCGCCTCGCCACAGACCAGCGGCGACGAGATTGCCTTGCCCGAGACCGAGGCTCTCCAGAAGCGGATGAATCGCGTGATGGAACAAAAGGAAGCGGCCTTGGCTCACCTGCGGGAGGTCGAGGAGAGAGCTTCGCAGGAGGATGACTTTTTCCGCCGGGCCATGCTGAGCATGATCCGGCTCGTGGGCGGCTCAGACAACGAGGCCCTGGGGGCGGCCCTGGATTTTTTACGAGAAAAGGTGGTTGACGGCGCTGGGGTCAATGACCTGGAAGAGGCCGTGCAGGCGGTCAAGAATGGGGTTCTCAAATCTGACCAAGACCAGGCCAACCTCACCTCGGCTCCGGCCTGGAAAAGGATGTTGAAGGGGGGTTCGGCGGCGCAAGCCGATGATGCCACCTCAAAATGGCTGGCCGAGGTCAAGCGGGCCTACCTGGAGCTTTTGGCCGAGATTGATTTGGATCTGGGTCAGGAGTATTTGGACCGGCTGAACTCTGTGCGGCGGCGAATCGCTTCGAGCGATGACCTGGACTACCTGCTTTCGCTGCGCTTTGAAGTGGAAGACTTGGTCAGCCTCTTTGCCCGTCAGGTTTTTGAGGAGCGGGACAAGGCGGCCGCATTCATCGCCGAGGTCGCCCAGCGCCTGACTGACATGGCCAGCCATCTCACCATTTCGGTGAGCTACACTCAAGGGATGTATCAAGCCAACGCCGCCTTCAACTCCGATTTGGAGACCGAGATCAAAGAGGTCAGCGCCTCGGTTCAAGAAAGCCAGCGTCTGGAGGAGCTCAAAAAGCTCGTTCTGTCCCGGCTCAGCGCCGTGGGCGAGGCCATTGAGAAGAAACGCCAGGAAGACCGCGGCCGGCATGAAGAGGTTGAACAGGAGCTGACCCACCTGCGCCAAAAGGTCGAGACGGCGCAGACAAAAGTCAACCAGGTCCAGAAGGAAAATAAGGCCCTGGCCCGAAAGCTTCAGATCGACCCCCTCACCGGAGCGTTCAACCGCCGGGCCTACAAGGAGAACCTGATCGCCGAATTTGAACGGTATCAGCGCTCAGGCCGCGTTTTCTCGGTCATAATGATGGACGTGGATCACTTCAAGCGGATAAACGACGCCTACGGGCATCAAGTCGGCGATAAGTGCCTCAAGGAGGTGATCAAGCGGGTCAGGCCCCTCTTGCGCAAGAGTGATCTCCTGGCCCGGTACGGCGGCGAGGAGTTCGTCGTCCTCTTGCCCGACACAGACCGGACGGCCGGCCGGGAGGTGGCGGACAAGCTGAGGCGGGTCATTGAGCTGACCGAGTTCCTCCACCGCGGCAAGCCGGTGGCCCTGACCATCTCCTTGGGCGTGAGCCAGATCCGCTCCGCCGACGCTCAAGCCGAAGACGTGATCGAACGCGCTGACAAGGCCCTTTATGAGGCCAAAGGCGCCGGACGGAACCGGGTGGCCGCGCTTTGAACTGAAAAGGCGTGCTTGTTCTAATTCATTGGAAAAAGGCTATTGTTTGAAGAATGGCGCTTCAGCTTCCTTTGGATTCCTTTTTCATCTCCTTTTCGACCATGCGCTTCTTCACTTCGGCCATGCGGCGCGACGACGGGGTGAAGACGTTCAGGGCGTGGATGAAAACTCCGATGCCCCAGCCCAGAAGCGGCCACTGAAACCACAGCTTATCAGGGTTGGTGGCGAGGTTGATGATGAGGAGCAAAATGTTGACTCCGAGATAGACGCCGAGATGCCGATAAAAACCCAACCTAATGTTCACCTTGCGTTCAGCTCGTTCGTAAGCCTCCTGGTTCTCCATTTTAGACGCCTCCTTGAACCCATATCTTCTAGCAGTGAGAAAATGGTATAAGATCAGTAGAATGATTCAATTTACCAAAAGGATTTGAGCCCGTCAACGTTTGAATGTCACTCTTATGGAGAAGCGACGGGATGTTTTTGAGGGCCTAAAAAAGGTTAAATGTCGGGGAAAGCCATGGAGTTGAGCGAAAAGCAGCAAGAGATGCTGGCCGGGAAAAGGGGTCGCGGCGTCCAAAAAGCGATGGAGATTCTCGTGGCCTACGGTGATTGCTACAATGCCCAAAGAATGATTCCCATCACCAGCGTCCACATGGCCGGCAACTTCCCGGTGCTTTTGGATGAAGGCATTGAGTGGCTGGAGGACCTGGCGCGGGATGGAACCAAGGTCTCGGTCTACACCACCAAAAACCCGGAGATGTATGACTTTGAACAGGCCGAGGAGTTCAATATTCCGAACATATATCAGATCAGACAGCAAAGGATCGACGCCGTCTTGAGGTCGTTGGGCATAACGCCAACCTACTCTTGTCATCACTATCTGGTGGGCAACGTGCCTCGATTCGGGGATCACATCGCCTGGGCCTCTTCTGGAAGTCAGGTCTTTGCCAACTCTGTCATCGGGGCCAGATCAAATAGAGATGGTGATCATGTTGCCCTGGCCGCGGCCGTCGTCGGAGCCATCCCTGAGTGGGGGATGCACCTCACCGAAAACAGAAAGGGTGAACTGCTCATTGACGTATCCAAGCTGAATCTTGAGACTTATGACCCAGTGGATTACAAGGCCCTCGGCTGGTATCTGGGCAAGGTCGTCGGAACAAAAATTCCGGTGTTCATGAACCTGCCGCCCGACCGGCGGATCGAAGAGATCAAAGGTCTGCTCTATTCCCTTACGGTCACGGGCGCCACGGGGCTGGTTCATCTGGTGGGCATCACTCCCGAGGCGCCCGGCCTGGAAGCGGCTTTTGGCGGCCAGCCGCCAGCCTCTGCCCACGTCATTGCCGCACAGAGCGAGGTGGACAAGGCGTACGGCGATATATCCAGCAGTTCTGAGGAAAAAGTGGACCTTGTCATATTTGGCTGTCCCCAGTGCAGCATCCAGGAGGTCCAGGAAATCGCCGGCCTGCTCAAGGGCCAGAGAGTGCATCCCCAAACGCAGCTCTGGATCTGCACCTCTGCCTGGGTCAAGACCTTGTGCCAGAGAATGGGCTTGCGGGATCAGCTGCGCTCGGCCGGGGCTCGCCTGGTCGCTGACGTGGGCGCGGCCGACGGCCCCCATCTTTACCTCCGGGAGCAAGGGGTCCGGGTCATCGCCCTGAATTCCGCGCGCGGAAGTTACTATGCTCACAATCTTTTCGGCATGAGCACCTGGTTCGGCTCCACTCGACAGTGCGTCCAAACCGCCCTGTCTGGCAGGTGGGAGGGGCGAAAGTGATCAAGATCAAAGCAAAACCTGTGACCAAAGGGGTTGTCCAAGGAGAGGCCATCATCTCCCGCATGCCCATTTCATTCACCGGAGGCATGGACCCCGACACCGGCATAATCAGGGAGCCTGGTCATGATCTGGAGGGCCAGAGCGTGGCGGGCAAGATTCTTTTGTTTCCGAGCGGCAAAGGCTCGACCACTGGTTCATGGCAGTTTTATGCGGCCTACAGACGGGGCAACGCCCCTTCAGGGATCATCAACCTCAAGACCGAGGGCGTGGTGGCCGTCAGCGCGATCATCACTCATACGCCCATGGTTCATGAACCAGAGAAGGATCCTTATGAGTTCATCGAAAACGGCGACTGGGTGAGAATCAACGCTGATGAAGGGTTCATCGAAATAGAAAAATCAGAATAGGCGGCTTGAACCACGTCATGGGAAAGGAGGCCAGCCTCTTGGGTCTCCACCAGGTCAAGAGACAGATAGGCTTTTGCACGACCCCAGATCGAGTCCGCCTCGCCTACGCCACGATCGGCCGCGGACCGGCCCTGGTCGTTCCGGCGGCCTGGGTCAGTGACGTGGAGATGTTCTGGGAGGACCCGGCCGGCCGGGCGTTTTGGGAGCGCCTGGCCCAGAGGCATTTGGTTTTGCATTACGACAAGCAAGGCTGCGGCCTTTCTGACCGCGGCCGCGAGGACTTCTCCCTGGAAAAGGAGCTGTGGCATCTAAAGGCGGTCGTCGAACATCTGGGCCTGGACCGCTTCAGCCTTTTGGGATATTCGCAAGGGGGGCCGGTGGCCGTGAAATACGCCGTCCAGCATCCCCATCGCCTCAGGCGCTTGATCCTTTATGCCACTTTCGCCAACGGGGCCGAGGCCACAGCGCCAAAGGTCAAGGAATCCCTGGCCTCATTGGTCCGGGCCCACTGGGGCATGGGCTCCAAGGCCCTGGCTGACATCTTTGTCCCTGGGGCTGACGCCCAAACCCGTGAGAGATTGGCTAAATTCCAGCGGAAGGCCGCCACCGCGGAGATGGCCGCCAAGCTTTTAGAAGCCGGGTCCAGGTTTAATGTGTCCGACCTTTTATCATTGATTGATACGCCCACGGTGGTCATGCACCGCCAGGGCGACCGCACCGTGCCGGCCCATTGCGGTCGAGAGCTGGCCGCCTCGATCCCCGAGGCCCGCTTTGTCCTCTTGGACGGGGACGCCCACCTGCCCTGGGAGGGCGATGCTGACTCAGTGTTAAACGCCATCGCCGAGGCCCTGGGTGATGAACCAGCCCTTGAGCCGGGGCCAAAACAACCTTTGGTCGAACCAGAGAAAGGCCGGGCCTCAGGGGAAGCTCTGCCGCGAGGCGGTTTCAGGCGGCAGCTCCGGGCCATCCTCAGCGCCGACGCCGCGGGCTACAGCCGGCTCATGGGCGACGACGAGGCGGCCACGGTCAAGACCATCACCGCGTACCAAGAGTTGATGTCCCGACTCATCGAGCGCCATCGAGGCCAGGTGGTTGACTCGCCGGGCGACAACCTCCTGGCTGAGTTTTCCAGCGCGGTTGAGGCCTTGGAATGCGCCGTCGCCATCCAGCGAGAGTTGAGAATCCAAAACGAGGCCCTGCCCGAGAATCGCCGGATGAGATTTCGCATCGGCCTCAACGTTGGTGACGTGATCATTGAAAAAGAACGACTTTTTGGCCACGGGGTCAACATCGCCGCCCGTCTGGAGGGTCTGGCCGAGGCCGGCGGTGTCTGTGTCTCGGGCACGGTCTACGATCAAGTCAAAAGCAAGCTCGCCTTAAAATTTGAGTCCATGGGCGAGCAGAGGGTCAAGAACATCTCTGAGCCGGTGCGGGTCTATCGCGTGATCATGGAAGAGTAGAGGCCTAAAGAAGCGGGTTGGCCTTCTGGCCATATCCGCAAGGGCGAGGTGGGTTGATGGTGAACAGACCAAATTACGGCAACTGGGTTTCGATCAAGCTGGTTTATCTTTTCAGCGGGCTGGCTCTTTTGTTTTTGATCTCATCATTTGTTTGGGTCTGGTTTTTTCCGGTCGCGGCGTTGTTTTTAGTCTGCCTGGCCTACGTTTCTTACGCGCGGCAGCGGTTTTCCTCCCGAGGCGGCGTCATCCAGACCCAAGTGCTTGATCTGGTTTCAAATCATCTGAGCTGGGACGGCCAGGGCAGAGGGCTGGACATCGGCTGCGGCAACGGGCCCCTGATCATAAAAATGGCCGGCCAACATCCCTCGGTCCAGATGGTCGGGCTGGATTATTGGAGCGGGTTGTGGGGCTACTCTGTGAAAACCTGTCGCCAGAACGCCGAGCTGGAAGGGGTCGCCGGCCGGGTGGCCTTTCTTCGGGCCAGCGCCGCGGCCTTGCCCTTTAAAGACAGCTCTTTTGACGCCGCAGTGAGCAATTTTGTCTTTCACGCGGTCAAGGAGGTCAAGGATAAAAAAGAGCTGGTCAAGGAAGCCTTGCGGGTGGTCAAAAAAGGAGGCAAGTTCGCCTTTCAGGATCTTTTTCTTTTTAAAAGGTTCTACGGCGAGGTGGATGATCTGATTGAAGCCATCAAGAGCTGGGGCGTGGAGGAGGTGGAGTTCATCGACACCAGCGGCGCTGATTTCATCCCCAGGCTTCTCAAGCTGCCGTTCATGCTGGGCGACATCAGCCTGATCCGCGGCACGAAATGAGATTATAGCCAAACCACCCCACTATAGCCGCCGCCGGAACCCGCCGGCGCGCCAATAGGGGAGGGCGCTGGGCGGCGATGGATCTGTGAATTAAAGATGTATCCAGCCCCCGGTTTCATTAAGACTTGACCTAAGACACAACTTTTCATCCGACTCTAGGCCTCAAATCCAAAAAATGAAAAGGAGACAGGTTCTTATGAATCCGCCCCCTTTTGATTGCTTGGCAGTCCCAACGGGACTCGAACCCGTGTCTTCGGCGTGAGAGGCCGATATCCTAGACCGCTAGACGATGGGACCGCCGTTCCTTGGCTGGGGGACGAGGATTCGAACCTCGGTTTAATGGTCCAGAGCCATCCGTCCTGCCGCTAGACGATCCCCCAAGCGAAGGCCAAACATATCTGTCCCGCTGATGCTTGTCAACCCCCTTGCCTGCGGCCGGTTTTGATGTAAGTCCGGGCTTGATTCAACCGGGCAAGGCATTCCCGGCGCCCCAAAGCAAACATGACCTCAAAGAGCCCGGGCGAGACGCTCCGGCCGGTCAAAGCCAGCCTGACCGGCTGGGCCACGGCGCCGAGCTTGACCCCTTTTTCCTCGGCCAGGCCCCTGAAAAGGCTCTCCAACTCGGCCTCGTTGAATGGGGATGACTTGAGGCGTGGGATGAGTTCATCCAGGATCCCGGCCGTGGGCGGGGTGAAGAACTTTTTTTCGGCCTTGGGGTCGTAGCCGGTCAAGGGCGCGAACAAAAAGGCGGCCTGGTCCACGATGTCGATCAGGGTCTTGGCCCGGGGCTTGAACAGGTCCAAGACCTCGGCCAGCCTTTGAGGCGCCACGGCCATCCCCCTGGCCGCGAACATGGGCGCCAGGTCCTGGGCCAGCCGCTGGTTGTCCGCTTTGTTGAGGTAAAGGGCGTTGAGCCAGAGCAGTTTCTCGGGGTTGAAGACGCTGGCGGAGCGGCCGATGCGGTCGATGTCGAACACGGCCAGCAGCTCCTCGCGGCTGAAGACCTCCTCGTCGCCGTGGGACCAGCCGAGCCTGACCAGATAGTTTATGAGGGCCTCGGGCAGATAGCCCATGTCCCGGTAGGCCATCACCGAGGTGGCGCCGTGTCGTTTGGACAGCTTGCGGCCGTCCGGGCCGTGGATCATGGGCACGTGGGCGAACACGGGCAGGGCCGCGTCAAGGGCTCGGTAGATCAAGATCTGGCGGGGGGTGTTGTTGACGTGATCCTGACCGCGGATGACGTGGGTCACGCCCATGTCCACGTCGTCCACGACGCAGGCCAGGTGATAGGTCGGGCTGCCATCCGAACGGAGGATGACGAGGTCGTCGAGCTCCTGGTTCTCGAAGCGCAGGGGGCCCAATATCTTGTCCTCATAAACGGTCGCCCCGGCCAGGGGTGCCTTGAGGCGCACCACCGCCCCTGGCTCCGGGCCGAGGCCTTTTTCACGGCAGGTGCGGTCGTAGACCGGCTTTCGTTTTTCCATGAGGGCTTGTTGGCGTTTGGCCTCCAATGTTTCAGGGGAGCAGTAACAATAATAAGCCCGGCCCAAATCCAGCAGACGCTTGACCGCGCTTTGATAAATCTCGAGGCGCTGGGATTGGAAGTGCGGCCCTTCGTCCCAGTCCAGGCCGAGCCACTCCATGGCCTCGAGGATGCCCCTGGTGGCCTCTGCGGTGGAGCGCTGGCGGTCCGTGTCTTCGATGCGCAGAACGAAGCGGCCGCCGTGGCGCCTGGTGAACAGCCAGTTGAACAAAGCGGTCCGAGCGCCGCCGATGTGAAGCTCGCCCGTGGGCGAGGGCGGGAAGCGGGTCACGACCTGATTGACTGGCATTGCGGCTCCATTTCCAAGCCTCGATCAATCTTCAATCGCTTGATGATCTCGTCTTTTTCATCATCTGGCCGCCCTGGGGTTTCAGCCGCTTTTTTCCGCGATGGCGGGATGGATCAAGAGGATCAAGAAACGATGAGCCCGGCGTAGCCGACGACCTGGCGATAGTCTCGGTTTACGTCGCCTGAAGTGGCGTACTGCACCAATTCGGCCTCCGAGGCGCCCAGGGCCTTGGCCGCGTAAAGCAGAATCACCGTCG
>CAYXRH010000126.1:0-10779 GCA_964466355.1 uncultured Thermodesulfobacteriota bacterium | reverse complement strand
ACGGGGCAGGGAGGCCGAGGGGCGCTTCATGTAACCCTGGAAGCGGGCCAATATCTCAAGGCACTCCAAGGCCCGGCGGGCCGCCCGGGCGGCCATGACCGGCCGGGCCAGGCCCTCCTCCCAGACCGAAACGCTGAGGGTCATCGGCCCCCAATCGACCAGGACGAGGTCTTCTCTCAGGACTCTGACCGGCTCCATGTCCTCGGCTCGAGGGCTTCAAAGGGCCTGATGGCTTCGAGGTGACCGCCCATGGCTTCGTAGTCCTCGAGGCGCATGGTGTACTCCACCGGCGCCACCGTGGCCGGGGTGGGCACCCAGGTGAAGGCCCGGGCCTTGACCTGCTCGACGTCGACGTAAAAAGTTATCCCGCCGCCGGGCAGCACGAACACCGGCGCGCCGCCGCAAGTGAGATGGGCCTTTTTTAAGTGAACCGCCTCGGTCAGGCGCAAGGGGTAACGGGTCACCCCGGCCCGGGCGGAGCCGCCGACGCCGCCGACGTACAGGGCCGAAACCCGCGAGGTCTGGCACGTCTCGGCGATGGTCCTGACCGCTTCCTCGGCCTCAGGCGTCAGCGGGACCGGCTCGAACCGGCCGCCCTCGCCGAGGACGAAAAAGGCCGCCCTTAGGCCTGTGGTCTCGGTGATCAAGAGCCTCGCGCCCACGGGCGTGCGGGTTAGGTCCACCGCGGCGATGACGTCCAAGGGGTCTTGGATGTCAGTGCCGCCCCAGCCGCGTCCGGGGCGGCCGAAGTATCGCCCTGGGGTCGATTTGCGAAAGACCAGCTCCAGACCCGAAGGCTTCAGGCCGAGCCATTGGCCGGCGGCGTGGTGGCTGAAGAGGGAGGTGATGTGATGGTCGAGGACGATGACCTCGTCGGCGGCCTCTTTTAAAAGCGGGGCGAAAAGACCGGCCGTGGCCGAGCCGCAGCCGACCCTCATCTTGTCCACCCGCTGGCCGTCGATGATCGGCGTCCGGCCGACCTGGACCTCGAGCCTGGCCCCGCCCTTGACCTTGAGGGCCAAGGCCTCCCGGTTGGCGATGGCCGCCACGGCCCGGGCCGCGGCGAAGCCGCTTTTGCCGGTGAGACGGTTCACCCCGCCCACGGCCAGCATCTTGGAGCCGTACTCCTCGGTCTCGACCATGCCCACCACCCGGCCGTCGAAGCGGACCTCGGCCCCCTCGGGGCCGACTTCCAGATCGGTGTCGATCTTGAGCTTGACCCCGGAGTAGGACAGGGGCGCCTCGGTGACGACGGTGACCACGTCCACGCCCAGGCGGCGGTCGGTGACGATGTAGGGGGCCGGGATGTAGTCTGGATACGTCCCCCCGGCGCCGATGGCGGTGATGAGGGGCTTTCTGATGGCCGCCTCGGGCTCCGGAGCGAGGAGGCGAGCCGCCTCGGCGTAAGGCGTCAGGGTCTGATTCCTGATGAGGACCCCATCTTGATTGACGAAGCGGCCACAGGCCCCACTGCGGCCGCGGGGGACCTGACAGTTGACCGGGCAGACGGGGCAGATGACCGCCCCGGGAACGGGGCTTAAGACTTCGATGACCGCCCGCCGGGGGCAGACTTGGAAGCAGGTCCGGCACTCCACGCACTCAGCGCTGATGACGGCCTTCTTGTCCTCGAGGCTGATGGCCTCCACGGGGCAGTCTCGGAGGCACAGGCCGCAGCCGTTGCACTTTTCCGGATCGATCTTCATCCTTGTCTCTCCGCCAAGGCGGCCATGACCCTCTCCAGGTTCAGGGGCAGGTCTGGCATCGGCTGGCCCAGGGCCTGACTGACCGCCCCGACCACCGCCGGAGCGGTGGGGATGAGGGCCGGCTCGCCGACCCCCTTGGCGCCGAAGGGCCCGCTCTCTTCGGGCACCTCGACGATGAGGGGCGTTATCCGCGGGGCGTCCCGGAAGGTGGGGACGTGGTAGTCGCGGAAGTTTGAGGTCCGCTGTGGCTCAAACTCCTCCATGAGGGCCATGCCCAAGCCCATGACCACGCCGCCGCAGATCTGGCCCAAGACGGCCCGTCGATGGATGGCCTGGCCCACGTCGTGAGCCGCGGCGACGCGCTCGACCCGAACCATGCCCGAGGCCTTGTCCACGACCGCCCAGGCCGTCTGGGCGGCGAAGGCATAGGCGGCGTAGGGCACGCCCTGTCCGGTCTCGGGGTCCAGGGCAACCACGGCCGGATCGAAGCGGCCGCGGCCCTGGGCCTTGATTCCCTTGGCCTTCAGCCGTCTGACCACCTCCAAGACCCCCACCGCCCGCTGAGGCGACCCGGCGACGACGATCTCATCGCCGCGGAGGGCTAGATCGCGGCAATGGACCTCGAGCATCTCCTCGGCTTGGCCCAGAAGAAGGTCTTCCAGGGCCGCGGCCGCCTGGACCACGGCGTTGCCCGAGATGTACGTCTGGCGGCTGGCCGAGGAGGCGCCGGCGTCGGTCGTCTTGTCCGTATCCCCCCTGACGACCTCGATCCGCTCCAGGGCCAACCCCAGGCGCTGGGCGGCCATCTGGGCCAAGACCGTGTCCGAGCCCTGGCCCAGCTCGGCCGCGCCGGTGTAAAGAATGAGGCGGCCGTCGGCGGTCCACTCCACCTGGGCCGTGGAGGGGTTCTTGACGCCGGTGTTGCCGATGCCGTAGAACATGGCCCCCAGACCGACCCCCTCGAGGGTCCGCGCCGATGAGGCGGCCCGCTTTCTCCAGGCGGCGTGGATCTTCTTGATCCGCTTCAAGCACTCGACGATGCCGACGCCGCTTTTGAGCACCTGGCCGGTGGCCGTGGCCTGACCGGGCCGCAGGGCGTTCAAAAGCCTCACCTGCAACGGATCGAGGCCGGTTTTGAGGGCCAGGGCGTCCATCTGGCCTTCGTGGCCCAAGGCCACCTGGGGCACGCCGAAGCCGCGCATGGCCCCGCTCCAGGGCCGGTTGGTGTAGGCCATGCGGCAGCGGATTTTGACGTGGGGCACAAAGTAGGGGCCGGTGGCGTGAACGGCCGCCCGGACGGCCACGGCCAGACCGTAGGAGGCGAAAGCTCCGGTGTCGGCCACCAGATCGACGATCATGACCTCGAGCCGCCCCTCATCGTCGGCGCCGGTCTGATAGCTCATCCAGAAGGGGTGGCGCTTGGCCGTGGCCAGAAAGGACTCCTCCCGGCTGAAGATCATCGACGCCGGACGCTGGAGATGAAAGGCAGCCAGGGCCAGGTAAGGCTGGATGGAGACGTCCAGCTTGCCGCCAAAGGCCCCGCCGGTCTCGGCCTGGATGATCCGCACTTTTTCTGGTGAAACGCCCAAAAATCTGGAGATCTCCGCCTGGTCATAGTGTGGATTCTGGGTACACGCCCAGATAACCACCCGGCCGTCTTGCCATTCGGCCCGGCCCTTGATTATGAGTCGCTCGTAGAGGAGGTTGCCCGACTCGTGGACCGCGGGCGCGCCGGGCTTCAAGCTGCTTTGGGGATCAAAGACCCCTGTGAGGGGCGCCAGTCTCACCTTGACCGCCAGCGCGCCCCGCCGGGCCGCCTCGATTGTCTCGGCCGCCACCAGGGCCACGGCCTGCCCCTTGAAGCGGACGATCCTCTGGGCCAAGAACTCCTGATCCCTGGTCAGGGCGATGATGCCCAGCCTGTTCTCGCCGGGCACGTCGGCGGCGGTGAAGACTCTCATGACGCCGGGCAGCTTGAGGGCCGCGCTGGGGTCGATGTCCTTGATCACGGCCGGGGCCGCCTCGGCCCGGACGCAGGCCAGGCTCAAGTCGCCCGGACGGGCCATGTCCGCGCCAAAAAGGGCCCGGCCGGTGGCCCGCTCCAGGGCGCCCCGTCTAACTGGGCTTAAGCCCACGCTCACGTTTCGCCTCCGGCCCGGCGCCAGGCCTCGGCCAAGGCGGCCGCGACCACGCCGCTCAAAGCCGGAACCTTGTACGGCGCCGAGGAGCGCCGGCCGCAGACGTCCAAGAAGCAGCCGCCGCAAGCCTTGGCCGCCTCGGCCCACAGCTTAGGTCCAGGCGGGCCCGCCTTGATCATCTCCTCCACTTCTCGCAAGCGCCGCGGTGTCGGAAAGCAGCCCCCGACCACCAGCCGCGCAAAGGACAGGTCCGGGGCGAGGCAGGCCGAGACGTTCATCCGGGCCACGCTCATGGCCTGGCGTCGGCCGACCTTGACGAAAGCCTGACCGACGCCGTCGGGAAGGGGATCCAGCTCAAAGCCCAGGATCATCTCGTCCGGGGCCAAGGCAATCCGGCCCGGGGCGACGATCAGCCCCTCCACCAAAAGCCGGCGACGGGCCGCCCGGGAGCGTATCTCGGCCCTGGCCCCCAGGGCGGTTATGGCCGCCGCGCCGTCGGCCGCCGGCGAGGCGTTGGCCACGTTGCCGCCGATGGTGGCCAGATGGCGTACCTGCACCGAGCCCACGGCCGCGGCGGCGAGGCGGAGCAGAGGCCAAGCCAAAGCCACTCTCGGGTCGCTCTCCAGACGCCGAAAGGTGACCCCAGCGCCGAGATAGGGCTTTTTTGAATTCGCTTCGAGGCGATTCAGCTCGGGCAGACGGCTCACGTCCATGATGACTGGCGGCCTCGGCGCGCCGATGAAGGCGGCCGCCCGGAGTTGAACCATGAGGTCCGTGCCGCCGGCGATGATCTTGAGGCGGTCCCCTTCTGCGGCCAGCAGAGCCAGGGCCTCTCTTAGGCTCGCCGCGGCCACGAACCGGCTCATCCACCGGCCCTCAAGCGCTTGGCCGCCAGGAGCACGGCCCGCAGGATGTCATGGTAGCCCGTGCAGCGGCACAGGTTTCCGGCCAGGGCGGTCTTGACCTCGTCCCGGCTGGGGTTTGGGTTTTGGCGCAGCAGGGACCAGGCGGCCATGATCATGCCCGGCGTGCAGAAGCCGCATTGAATGGCCCCGGTCTCGATAAAGGCTTCCTGAAGGGGGTGGAGCCGGCCGTCTTGGGCCAGACCCTCGATGGTCAGCACCTCCCGCCCGGCCGCTTTCCAGGCGGCGGTGAGACAGGCGTTGACGACCACGCCGTCGAGGATGACGCTGCAAGCGCCGCACTCGCCCACGCCGCAGCCTTCCTTGGCCCCTTTGAGATTCAGGCGGCCCCTCAGAACATCGAGCAGCGTCTCCTCGCCCTCGACGCGGGCCACTTTCACCCGCTCGCCGTTGAGAGTGAAAGTCAGCTCCATCTTCGCCTACGAAACCATGAGGCTGGCCTGAAGCGTCAGCCTTTGAATCACCTCAGCATCATCTCCGGCAGGAAGAGGGCGATGCGGGGAAAGACGGTGATGAGGATGACGATGGCGAATATGGCCAGCAGAAACGGCGCCACGCCGCGGAAAATAGTCTCCACCCGCGTGTCCTTGGCCACGCCGGCCACGGTGAAAATGTTCAGCCCCATGGGCGGCGTGATCAACCCCGCCTCCATCATCAGCACGGCGATGACGCCGAACCAGATGGGATCAAAGCCGAGGGCCAGAACCACCGGGAAGATGACCGGCATGGTCAAGACCATCATCGAGATGGCGTCTAAAAAACAACCCAAAAACAGATAAATGAGAATGATGATGGCGTGGATGAGGTAGGGCGAGACCTGGAGGTTGGCCGCCCAGGTGGCCACCTGCATGGGGATGGTGGACAAGGCTAAAAAATAGCTGAAAACGTTGGCCCCCGCCACCAGGAAAAGAACCATCACCGAGATGCGCACCGCCTCCAAGAGGGCCTCGACGAGGTTTCGCCAAGTCAGCTTTCTCTTGGCCAGGGCGACCATGAACAAAACCGTCGCCCCGACCGCGCCGGCCTCGGTGGGCGTGAAGAAGCCAGAATAGATGCCGCCCATGACCACCAAAAAGATGACCACCGGCTCCCAGACGCCCAGGAGCGATCTGACCTTCTCGTCCCAGCTCACCCGCTCCGGGCTGGCCGGCGCCAGGCTCGGATTGAGCTTGACCAGGAGGATGACGATGGCCACGTAGGCCAAGGCCAAAGCCAGACCCGGGATCATGCCCGCCACCAGGAGCTTGCCGATGGACTGCTCGGTGAGCATGCCATAAACCACGAAGCCGATGCTCGGCGGGATGAGGAAGCCCAGGGTCCCACCGGCGGCGATGCTGCCCGTGGCCAGGCGGGGGTGGTAGTTGAAACGCTTCATCTCTGGCAGGGCCACCGTGCCCATGGTCGCCGCCGTGGCCACCGAGGAGCCCGACACGGCGGCGAAGCCGGCGCAGGCGCCGATGGTGGCGATGCCGAGTCCGCCGGGCAGCCGACGGAACCACTTGTCAAAGGTGCCGTAAAGCTCCCTGGTCATGCCGGAGCTGCCGGCGAAGCCGCCCATGACGATGAACAGAGGGATGACCGTGTAGGGATAATAGGCCGAGACCTCGTAGACCGTCCGGGCCACCACCGGCAGGGCCGCGCCGAGGGAGCACAGATAGGCGATGCCGGCGAAGCCAACCAGCATGCAGGCAAAGGCGATGGGCATGCCCAAAAACAATAGCAAGAAGACCAGCAGGGTGCCGATCACCCCCACGGTCACCGGGTCCAAGTTCATCTCCTGATCAGTTTTCCGAAGGAAACGAACAAATCAATCACCAGCTCCAAGAAGAGCAAGAAAGCGCCCACGGAGACCAGCAGCCGAAAGGGCCACTGGGGAACCCTGAGCATGTCCGAGACGGTTCTTTCCTCCAGGCCGATCACCCAAGCCTGCCAGGCCAGGACGGCGATGATGAAAAGGCTCAAAACAGTGGTCACGATCTCCAGGATCACTCTCAGGCGCCGGGGGAGTTTGGAGACGAGCATCTCCACGCGCACGTGCCCCTTGACCTGATGGGTGTAGGCCACGCCGAGGAGGATGAAAACAGCCAGCATGTAGCTGGAAAGCTCCAGGGTGCCGGGGATGGGCCCGGGCCCACCGGGCCCGGCCCATCACTTCCCCGGCGGTGAGGAGCATCATGGGGATGAGCAGGAACATGCCGCCGAAGCAGACGGCGCGGGTCAGCCTCTGGATCACCTCCCTCCAGGCGGCCAGCCGGATCATCGCCCCGCCATCCCCTCTCAACTCAAATCCTCACTTCTGCCATTCACTCGGAAAGGCGACGCAGGTGACGTCGTTTTTGGTGCACTCCTCGTTGTACATGATGACCGTCTCTTTGGCCGGCAGCCCCTTCTCTTCCAGACCGGCGACCCACTTCTTGGTCTCGGCCTGGAAGCCCTTGCTCCAGCGGGCCTGCTCCGCCTCGGGCAGGTTGTAGAGTTTGACGCCTTGGTCGGTGATCTCCTTCATCATCACCTTGTACACCTTCCTGGTGAGGCCGCCGGTGGTGCGGAAGGGGTTGGAGCAGACCTCCTCGATGATGGGCTTGAGGTCGTCTGGCGTCCGCTCCCAGCTCTTCTCGTTCATGATGACGCCTTCGGAGACGCAGCCAAAGGTGGCCACGGCCCCGTACTTGGCCACCTCAAAGAGCTTGAAGGCCAGGACCAGGGGCGGACAGGTGACCAGGCCGTCGATGGTGCCCGTCTCCAGGGCGAGATAGACATCGCCCAGGGGCATGAAGACCGGCTCGGCGCCCAAGGCCTTGATGTAATTGGTCTGCTGGCCACCCGGCGACCTGATCTTGAGCCCTTTGCAATCATCGAGGGAGTGCACCGGCTTCTTGGTCCACAAGAAGGCCTGGATGCAGCCGTTGAGCTCGATCATCTTGACGCCGGGGAACTCGCGCTTGAGCACGCGCTTGTACATGGCGTTGCCGATGTCCACGCCGACGTCCTTGCCGTCGACCCAGGCCGCCAAGGAAAGCACGTCGGTGAGGGGGAAGCGGCCCGGCGTCCAGGTGGCGGTGAAGTAGCCCATGTCAGAGAGGCCCTTTTTGACTATGTCAAAGTGCTCCGGTCCTTTGCCCAGGGCTGCGCCGGCATACATGGTGTAGGTTATCCGGCCGTCGCTCTTCTTCTTGAGCTCCTCCAGCATCGGTATCCAGACCGTCTTCACCTCCCGGCTGACGGGCGGATGCCAGGTGGAGAATTTGATGTGCATCTTGGAGGCGGCCGCCGCTGGCCCACACATCAAGAGGGTGAACAAAAGCGCCATCAGAAGCGCCATGGCCAAAACGCCCTTTTTTGCCCTCATCTCAACCTCCCTAACTTTTGAAGATCTCACAGTGATTTAGCTTTGTCCACGTCCAGGGAGGGCCACAACTCGGCCCCCTTCTTTTTCATCTCCTCCCAGGCCGCCTGGGATGTGTCCGGGGCCACCCCCCGACAGAGATCCTGGACGACGACGACCTTGTATCCCGCGGCCAGACCGTCGAGCACGGTGGCCTTGACGCAGTAATCGGTGGCGATGCCATACATGATCAGGGTCTTGAGGCCAGCCCCTTTGAGGGTCTCGTCCAGTGCGGTCTTGGCTCCGCCGTCGTCCTTGAAGCCAGAATAGGAGTCGTAGTCGGCGTCGGTCCCTTTTTGGATCACCGCAGTGAAGAGCGACTTGTCGAGCAGAATCTTGGCTCCAGAGCTGTTTTGGACGCAGTGAACTGGCCACAAGACCTGCTTGCGGCCGTCGGGCAGGTCGATCAGCTCAAAGGGCTTCTTGCCCGGCTGGTTGGCGGCGAAGGACATGTGGTTGGACGGATGCCAGTCCTGGGTGGCGTAGATGGGCAGTCCGGCCTCTTTCAGCGCCGCCGTGGCCTGGGCCACCTTTTTGAGATAGGCTTCGTCCGTGCCCGAGACGGCCAGAGACCCCTTGTGGGCCTGGGTGAAGTCAGCCTGAACGTCAACCACCACCACGGCCGTGTCGCCGGCCACGGCTGCCTGAAGCGGCCCCAGCGCCACGAGGCCAGCCAGCAGTATGCACATCATCAGACTCTTCATAATCCCCTCCTCTTCTCAAGGCCTCCCCTCGGCCTGAGATGCCTGGTCGTGAAAGACCACAGGCCGAGGTCAATGATCGTCCCTTAAGTCAATCTTCTCTCTTCCCGGCCGATCCTCCTTTTTTAAGATTGCCTCCAAGTGGCGTTCGGCGTCAACCGCCTTGGTCAAGCTCTTCAAGATACGGTTTATTCAAGCCTGTCGCTTTGAGCCCCCTTGAGGTTCATGTCCCCGCCGCGGCCGGGCCGTTTTCACCTCAGCTCCCCCACGGCCGCCGCAGCGGCGTGGACGGCGTCGTGGATCTTGCCCACCCGGCGGGCGTCGCCGACGACGAGCACGCGGCCGGGCGGCAGAAGAGGGGCCAGCGCCGCAGCCAGTTCCTGATTCGGCCGGCGGCCGGCGGCCCAAACGATCAAATCAAAGGGGCCTCGGGATGACGACTCCGCCGGGTCTTCAAAGATCAAGAAGCCGCCCCGGAGGTCGATCACCCGGCGGCCCAGCTCCCACTGCAACCCGGCCGCGGCCAGGCGCGACTTCAAGTCCCAGGCCGTGATCGGCTCGATGTCAGCGGCCAGCTCGCCGGTCATTTCAAAGACATGACATGTCAAGCCTCGCTGTCTCAGATAAAGGGCCGTCTCGCAGCCGATGCCGCCGCCGCCGACCACGGCCGCCGCGCGAGCCTCGGGCGGCGGACTGAGGTCTAAGGCCTCGTCCGGGCTCAAGATCAAGGCCTTGGCCTCGGGGAAGTCGGGCTTAGAGGGCGAGGAGCCGGCGGCGACGACGACCGCCTCGGGCCCGAGGGCCATTATCTGGCCCCGATCAGCTTTGAGGCCCAGCCAGATCTCGACCCCGAGGCGATCCATCTGCCGCTGGTAATACTCCACAACCCAGCCTATTTTGTTCTTGCCCGGCGGCCGGGCGGCCAGGAGCATCTGGCCGCCGAGGCGGTCCTTTTGCTCCCACAAAACGACCCCAAACCCCTTCAAGGCGGCTAGCCTGGCCGCCTCCAGCCCGGCCGGCCCCCCGCCGACGACGGCGATCCTTCGCTCGCTCGAAGCGGTCTTGACGATTTTAAAAACGAGCTCCCGGCCGGTCTCGGGGTTTAAGGAGCACTCGATGGGCTTGATGAGCCTCTTGTTGAGACAGCCCTCATTGCAGCCGATGCAGCGCCTAATCTCCTCGGCCCGGCCATTCTTGGCCTTGATCGCCCAATCAGGATCCGCCAGCAGACCCCGGCCCACGGCCACCAGGTCGGCCTGACCGGCGGTCAAAACGCGCTCGGCCGCAGCCGGCTCCCGAATGACGCCCACCGCGGCCACGGGCACGCCGACGGCTTTCTTCACCTCGGCGGCGAGACGGCACCGCCAGGCTTGATCATAGGCCATGGGCTCGAGGAGGGTGGGCAGGGACTCGTACGTCCCGGCCGAGACGTGAATCAAGTCCGCGCCGGCCCTCTCCAGGGCTTGAGCGATCCTGACCCCTTCCTTCAGCCCCACGCCTCCGGGGACGAACTCGTCGGCCGAATAGCGGAAGCTCACGGGGAAGTCGCGGCCCAGCTCGCCCTTGACGCCGCGGATTATCTCCACGGCGAAGCGCAGGCGGCGCTCAAAGTCTCCGCCGTAACCGTCGCGCCGCCCGTTGGTCCGGGGGGAGAGGAACTGACCGATCAAGTAGCCGTGGGCGCCGTGGATTTCGATCATCTCAAACCCGGCCCGGGCCGCCCGCATTGCCCCGAGGATGAACTTGTCGATGATCTCCTCGATCTCGGCCACGGCGAGCTCTCGAACCGGAGTCTTGAGGTGGGGGCAAGGCACAGCCGAGGGCGCCACCGGGCTCAGGCCGCCGGTGACCTCGAGGGTCGTCTGCCGCCCGGCGTGGTGGAGCTGGAGGCAGGCCCGGCATTGGTGGGCCTTGATGACCTCGGCCAGG